>JAEWFG010000019.1 GCA_023388935.1 Pseudomonadota bacterium
CTCGACCCCGAGCTCGTCGGCGAGGTGCTGTCGACGATGCGCACGCTCGCTGACGCTGGCCTGACGATGGTCGTTGTCACGCACGAGATCTCGTTCGCCCGCGCGGCAGCCGACAGGGTCGTGTTCATCGACGGCGGCGTCATCGTCGAGCAAGGGCCGGCCAAGGCGCTGCTCAATCAACCCCAGCATCCGCGCACGCAGGACTTTCTGCGACGCGTGCTACATCCGCTCTGACCGGTCTTCGCCATGAATCCGCGCCTGCCCCTGCCGCCCTCGCTCTATGCCGACACAGCCGTTGCGTCGGTTGCCACGCCACCGCTCGATGGTGACAAGACCGTCTCCGTCGCGATCGTCGGCGGTGGCTACACCGGCCTGTCCACCGCGTTGCATCTGGCGGAGCAAGGTGTCGAGGCGCTGGTGCTTGAGGCGCAGGAGCCGGGCTGGGGCGCGTCGGGTAACAATGGCGGCCACACCAATCCGGGCTTGAAGCACGATCCCGATCAGATCGAAGCCGATTTCGGCACCGATCTCGGTCGCCGCATGATCGAGTTCTCCTACGGCACGACGAACTTCACGCATGAACTGATCCGCCGTTACCAGATCCCATGCGAGGCGCGGCAGAACGGAACGTTGCGCGCGGCCTATAACGAGGCCAGCGCGGCCGCGATCGAGAAGACGACGCAGCAATGCATCCGCCGCGGCATGCCGGTCACGTACCTAAACCGCGAGCAGTTGCGCGAGATGACCGGCACCGACCGCTACATCGGCGCCATGCTGGATACGCGCGGCGGCGACCTGCATCCCCTCAGTTATGCTCGGGGTCTTGCGCGCGCCGCGATCTCCGCCGGAGCGAAGGTCTATGGCGAGACGCCGGCTCTGTCGCTCCGCCGCGACGGCACGCGCTGGCGCATCGAGACGCCGCGTGCGATCGTGCATACCGACAAGGTGCTGCTTGCCACCAACGGTTTTACCGATGATCTCTGGCCGGCGCTACGCCGCACCATCGTGCCAGTGTTTTCGTCGATCGCCGCCACCGCGCCGCTTTCCGACGAGGTCGCCCGCTCGATCATGCCGACGCGCCCGGTGCTCTACGAGAGCGGGCACATCACGGTGTACTACCGCATCGATCAGCAGAACCGCCTCTTGATGGGCGGCCGCGGCCCGATGCGCTGGATCAAGTCGCCGTCCGATGTCGCCTATCTCATCCGCTACGCTGAGCGGCTCTGGCCGCAGATCAAGGGCGTTGCCTGGACCCATGGCTGGAACAGCCGCCTCGCCATCACCAAGGATCACTATCCTCATGTGCACGAGCCGGCGGAGAACATCCTGATCTCACTCGGCTGCAATGGCCGCGGTGTCGCGCTCTCGACTGCGATGGGCGCACAGCTTGCACGCCGCCTGATCGGCGGCGCCAAGGCCGAGATCGACATGCCGGTCACCGGTATCAAGCCGATCCCGATGCATGCGTTCTGGCCGGTAGCGGTTACGAGCGCGGTGATCACGGGGCGGTTGCGAGACCGACTGGGGATATGAAAAAGGCGCCACCCGGTCAGAGGCGGCGCCTCGCATGAGTTGCAGGTGGGGGCGTTAGCAGCGCCCTTGTTTCCACAGTCCGGGCGGGCACCCTCCGCCGCGCCAACCAACCTTGCGCCCATGATACCATCCGGACGGCACGCCATGGCGATGTCCATGGTATCCGCCGTGGTGGCCATGACCGTGACCGCCCTTGGCAAATGCCGTGCTCGGCATCGTGAAGCCGGCCGCGACGATCAATGTTGCGGCGAGCGCGAGCTTCTTCATCCCAAATCTCTCCTCTTAGGCACGCATATGCCCGTTCGACGAACGGACATCGATCGCGGTGTTGCGCGCAAATATGGAGGAGTAGAGGCGCTCAGCCCTCCGCCACCGCGTCGGCCCAGGGGTGGAAGATCTCGACCGCGCCGGAATTGATCTCGCCCTCGCGCATCACCACGCTCGGGCAGGCGAACTTTGGCGGCAAAGCCTGCACCCGGCTTTCTTCATAGTCGAAGCGTGCGGCCAGCGTCTTGCGCGCTTCCGCCGGCAGTCTGATATCGCCGATCACGATCGCGCCTTCGCTGGCGTCGATGCGCGGCTGGTGGATGGCGGCGTCGAGGTCCATGCCGAAATCCATCGCAAATGACACGAGCTGCATCACCGATGGCAGGATGCGGCGGCCGCCGGAGGCGCCGACCGCGAGCCGCTTGCCGTCATTCGTCTCGGCGATGACGGGTGTGTAGTTGCAGAGGCAGCGCTTGCCGGGTGCGAGCGAGTTGGTGGTGCCCGGCTTCGGGTCGAACCACATGATGCCGTTGTTCATGGGGATGCCGGTGTGCGGGGTCACGTATTTCGAGCCGAAGGATGAGAGCAGCGTCTGCGTCACCGCCGCGATGTTGCCGTGGCGGTCGACCACGGAGAAATGCGTGGTGCAGGCGGGTGCCAGATACTCGGCGCCGAGCGAGCGCTTGCCATCGGCATCGCCCATGTCCCTGAGCCGCTCGCGGAAGGCCTCCTGCAAGGCGAGCGCATATTCGGCGTAGGCGGCTGCGTCGGGCGTGCCCGCCGGCTTCAGATTTTGTTGCAACAGGCGCAGCGCGTGCGCCATTGTCGATCCGGCCGTGAGCTCAGGCGTCGCAAACACCTTGCCGCCGCGATAGGGGATCGCCAGCGGCTCGCGCA
>JAEWFG010000055.1 GCA_023388935.1 Pseudomonadota bacterium
TCGCGATATTCCGTGCCGAGGACACCGTTGGTGAATATCGGCAGGAGCGCGGTGCCACCCACTTCCACGAAGGCAAGAATAAATGCACCAAGCATGGCACCAGGGATGGAGCCGATGCCACCGAGAATGGCGGCGGTGAAGGCCTTGAGGCCAATGACCGCACCCATGCTGGGCGACATGATGCCATAATAGCTGGCATAAAGGATGCCGCCGGCAGCCCCCAGCAGAGGACCGGAGAAGAACACCGCCGAGATCGCCAGGTTGACGTTGATCCCAAGGAGTTGCGCCGTCGGTCGACTTTCCGACACTGCGCGCACGATGATGCCCATGCGGCTGCGATTGACCAATGTGTAGAGCGCAAACATCAGCACGAAGGCGGCCACGAGAATGCCGATCTGCACTGTCGTTATGCTGGCACCGAACATCGTGTAGCGCGTGGTCGGGAAGAAGCTGGGGAACGCAACGGGCTGCGGACCCGCGAGTATCTGGATACCCGTCACAAGGATGAGCGACATGCCGAGTGACGAAAGCATGGGCGCCAGGCGGGTGGAGTTGCGTAGCGGCTTATAGGCCAGCCGCTCAATGCCGACACCGAAGAAGCCGACTGCGATGATGGCGCCGAAGAAGGCAAGCGTGAAGACGATAGCGCCGGCCGTGCCGATGTCGCCGATCAGCAGCGTCAGCGCGAGAAAGCCGGCATAGGCGCCGAGCATGAACATCTCGCCATGGGCAAAGTTGATCATGCGCAAGACGCCGTAAACCATCGTGTAGCCCAATGCGATAAGGGCGTAGATGGAGCCGATGGTCAAAGCATTGACCGTTTGTTGAATGAGGGTTCCCAGCATGGATGTCCTGCCCGGAAGGGGTTCGCGTCCAAAGCGGCGGCGAAAAAAATGAATGCGCGGCGGCGGAACAAGGCCGACCGTACGGCGAAGGGTGGAACGGCGAAGGGTGGACCGGCCGCAAGGGCCGGCCCAACGATTACTTGGAGCTGATCAGCGTGAAGTCCTTTCCTTCCACCTTGTAGAGGTAGGACGGCGCAACCTTCAGTTCACCAATGTCGTCGAATTCGAGTTCGCCGACCGCAGTCTCGACCTTCACGGCATGCAGCGCGTCGTTCATCTCCTCGCGCGACAGGCCCTTCGTCGACTTCAGCACAGCCTCGAGAATCTGGCCTTGTACGTATCCGTAGATCGAATAGGGACCCGCTTCCTCGCCGTACTTTTCCTTGTACAGCTTGGCGAACTCGGCGATTGCCGGCGACGCATCCATCGGCGGGACCTGAATGGCGACCAACGTACCTTGGACGTTGGCTTCGCCGGCCTGGGCGATGAAATCAGGCGTATAGCCGCCGTCGGGAACCATCAGCGAGGCGGTGACGCCCTGTTCATGCATCTGCTTGGCGAAAAGCGCGATCTGCGGCATGACTGCGCCGACATAGATGACGTCCGGCGACTTCGCTTTGATCTGCGCAAGCACGGATGTGAAGTCCACGTCGGTCGGTGCAATCGCCAGCGTATCGAGCAGCTGGCCACCGCCGGCCGTGAAATTCTTGCCGAAGATTTCCGAAATGCCCTGACCGAAGACCTGCTTGTCGTTGACGACGATTGCGGTCTTGGCGTTGAGCTTCTGCAGCGCATATTCCGCAGGCAGCAAAGCGCCAGCGAGATCGTTGGCAACTGGGCGCACCATGAACTTGTAGCCCTGCTGCGCCAGATCGGGGTTGGAGCCGAAAGTCATGGTAGGCAGCGAGCAATCCTCATAGATCGGAAGCGTGGACTGGGCGACGCCGGAATTGAAGTTAACGAGGCCGATCACGACGCTATCGTCATCGCAGAACTTCTGCGCGACGAGTGTGCCTTCGCGCGGGTCGGCCTTGTCGTCCTGCTGGTTGATGTTGACGGTGACACCGTTGACGCCACCGGCAGCGTTCAGCTTGTCCCAATAGAGCTTGAAGCCGTTATGCCACGTTTTTCCGAAATAGGCCTGCGGCCCCGAAAGCGGGGCGGCGATACCGATCGAGATTTCTTCGGCGAGGCTCGGCGTGGCGAACAGCGCAACACCAAGGCAAAGTGAGGCAGCGAATTTCATGACAGTTCCCCTGTGATTGACGCTACGCGGATGTCGGCCGGCCGTTCCGGTCTCTTGCCATGCACATAACGAAGCAGACATTCCTCTCCACGTCAATAAAGTGTCCACACTTTTGCGTTCAATTTCGCCCTACCCCTCCTTCGCGCTTAGGCGACGCCGCCCGGATACCATGGAATCCGTCGCCGTATAGACTTTGAGAAGCGCGTCCTTGAGCGCCTCCTGCGTGGCCGAAACGGTCATTTCGATATGATCCCGCAACAGCTGCACACCCCGTTCCGCATCACGCCGCACAGCGGCTGCAACGATTTCAGAATGGGAAGATACCTGTCGTGGATCATGGGTGCGCTCAATCTGAATGCGCCGGATAAAACGAATGCGGGCATTGATGGCGGCCAGCTGATTGGCGAGCTCCGGATTGCCCGAAAGCTCCGCGATCAGAAGATGAAACCGCTCGTCCTTGATGAGGATCTCATCGGGCGGATTGTCCTGATAACCGTCGACAATACCCGCCCAATAGGCCGTCAAACGCGCAATTTGCGCATCATCGGCCCTTTCGCACATCAAACGGAACGCAGCGCATTCGATAATCGATCGAAGCTCGTAGAGGTCGATAAGCCCTTCCGTCGACAGGCTGCGCACGGAAAAGCCGCGGTTCGGCGTCAGGGAAACGAAGCCTTCCGAGGCAAGCCGGTTGAGCGCCTCCCGAATCGGCGTACGCGATACGCCCAGGCTGCGCGACAGCTGCACCTCGTTTAGGCGCTCATCAGGTTTGAGCTTGAATTCGACCAGCAATTTGCGAATCGTATCGTATGCGCGCTCGCTGCTGTCCGCCGACCGACGCCCCTCCTGCTCTTCCTCCCCCGCTAGTTCCGTGTCAATTCTTTCCGTCATGGCGCTTCCCGCGTCTTGTCGCTTGCATTGATAGTGTCTACAGTTTTGCACACTATCTTTTATCAACTTCATATCGATGGCAAGCCGCCGTCATCACTTTGGAGGCGAATGATGATCGTCGGCATCATTGGCGTAGGTCACCTTGCAGCGTCGATTCTCTCTGGCCTTCTGCGTGCCGGCGTCGAGCCCACCTCGATACTATTGTCCCCCCGCGGCCAGGCTCGCATGCTTTCGAAGCGCTGGAGCATCCCTCTTGCCGCCGACAACAACGATCTCGTCGCCCGCGCGGACATTGTGCTGCTTTCCGTTCGTCCTGTCGATGCAGCGTCGGCCATTGCCGACCTACCCTGGCG
>JAEWFG010000065.1 GCA_023388935.1 Pseudomonadota bacterium
GGATCAGACCTGATAGTAGCGCTTGGCGCGCTCAGCTGCGCGAGCCGCAGCTTCCTTCGGCGTGGCTGAACCGGAGGCTGCTTCCGCGAACATGTCGACCACGACGAAATCGCCCATGACCGCGGCCGAGGCGTAGCCGAGATCGCCGGCGTAGCCGTTGTCACGGCAGCGCTTCAGGCAGTCGCGATACGGCGTGATCTTGGGATCGGAGGTCCACACCGGGTTGTCATTGTAGGCCGGGAGCGGCGGCGAGACGTAGCCGTTGGAAGCGACCTCCCAAGCGTCGTAGTTCTCCTTGTCCCACATGAACTTGATGTATTCCTTGACCGCCTTCGGGTACTTCGAGTGCTTGTAGCCGTAGGCGACCAGCACGTTCTGCTGCTCGGTCGGCACGCCCACGGGCCCGATCGGCATCGGCGCGTGGTCCATGTCCTTGGCGATCTCCTGCTGCTTCGGATCGCTGGAGTTCTTGCCGACGGTCCAGATCGAGATGCCGTTCAGGGTCAGGCTGAGTTCGCCGTTGAGGAACGCCTTGTTGTTGTTGCTATCGTTCCACGACAGCACGCCCGGAATGAACGTCGCGTAGAGTTGCTTGACGTATTCGAGCGCAGCGATCGTTTCCGGAGAATCGATCACGACCTCGTTCTTCTCGTTGACGACCTTGCCACCATGCGCCCACAGCGCCCACTGGCACCAGCCATTGGCGTCGCCGGTGGCGTGACCGAGCGCGAAGCCGGCCGGCGTATTGTTCTTCTTCAAGGCCTGGCAGAGCTTGAGGAAGCCGGCGGTGTCCTTGGGAAATTCCTCGAAGCCCGCGGCCTTCATGTGGCTGATGCGGTAGTTCAGGCAGCCACCGGTCGCACCTTGCGGGATCGCGATCCAGCTATTGCCCTTCTTGCCGTACTTCTCGGCGACCGGATACCAGCCACCGTACTGCGCGCCGAGATATTCGGCGACGTCGGTGACGTCGATCAGCTTCTCCGGGAATTTGAAGGGATCGTCGAGCGTGCCGATGATGAGGTCCGGTCCGGCGCCGACATTGGCGGCGACCGCGGCCTTCGGGCGGATGTCTTCCCAACTCTCGGCCTCGAGCTTGACCTTGACGCCGGTCTTCTCCGAGAACTTCTTGGTCTGCTCCGCGAACTTGTCGAACTCGGCCTGAATGAATTGTTTCCAGCGCAGCACACGGATGGAGGCGTTCGGCTCCGGCGTGTTGGTCCAGGTCGCCGCGCGCACCGGAACAATCCCCGGGCCGGCGAGCAAGGCTGCACCGCCCAGGCCTGCTTTGAGCACACTACGCCTGTCGAAATCGCTCATCGTTCTCTCCCTGAATATTTTATATTTGTATTGGGTCGTTCTTACGTCATCACATCTCGCTACATGCGCTTGCCTGTCGCCTCGTCGAACAAGTGCACCAGCGCCGGATCGGGCTTCAGCCGGACCCTGTCGCCCGGATTGAACTGGTGACGCTCGCGGAAGACCGCGACGACCTGCTCGCCGCCTACCTTCGCGAACACCTGGGTCTCGGAGCCGGTCGGCTCGACCACGATGATTTCGGCTTCGGCACCGTCGTCGGCGATGGTGAAGTGCTCCGGCCGCACGCCGTACACGACGGGCCGGCCATCAGACGCCGCCGGGACGGTCTTGAGCGGCAGCTTGACGCCGTTCGGCCCCTCGAACGTCGCAACGCCGTTCACCCGCACATGGCCTTTCAGGAAGTTCATGGCGGGAGAGCCGATGAAACCGGCAACGAACTGGTTCTCCGGCTTGTCGTATAGCTCGAGCGGCGTGCCCATCTGCTCGACGATGCCGTCATGCATCACGACGATCTTGTCGGCCATGGTCATGGCCTCGATCTGGTCGTGGGTGACGTAGACGGTCGTGGTCTTCAGCCGCTGGTGCAACTCCTTGATCTCGGTGCGCATGGCGACGCGCAGCTTGGCATCGAGGTTCGACAAGGGCTCATCGAACAGGAACACCTGGGGATCGCGCACGATGGCGCGGCCCATGGCGACACGCTGGCGCTGGCCGCCGGAGAGCTGGCGTGGATAGCGATCGAGCAGCGGCGACAGCGCGAGAATTTCGGCGGCGCGCTTGACGCGCTTGTTGATCTCGTCGGAGCCTGCGTTGCGCAACTTCAGCGAGAAGCCCATGTTCTCGGCAACGGTCATGTGCGGATAGAGCGCGTAGTTCTGGAACACCATCGCAATGTCCCGCTCCTTGGGCTGGACATTGTTGACGACGCGGTCGCCGATCGAGATCGTGCCGGAGGTGATGTTCTCGAGGCCTGCGAGCATGCGCAGAAGCGTCGACTTGCCGCAGCCGGAGGGACCAACCAGGACGACGAACTGGCCGTCCTCGATCGGAATCGACACGCCGTGCAGGACCTCAAAATTGCCGAACGATTTCCGCACGTCGCGGATTTGTACAGACGACATCTAGCTCCCTCCTCCGACTCGACGACGCAATTGTCGCGCCGCCACCGTCTTGTTTTTATGAACTTCGCCCAACGAAGCCCGATCTTATCGGGCGACATTGTCGGCAGTTTGTGCGGCTTTGGCAATTTGTCTTTGGTTAGTCGCTGTTGGTAGCGCTGTCAACTTTCCTTTGTTTGCGGGAGTGACTGTGTTAAGAGCAGCAAATGGGTCGAAAACGCACCAAGTCAGGCAAAATCCGGCTGGCGGAAGTCGCCGAGCTTGCCGGAGTCAGCCCGATTACCGCGTCCCGCTTCTTCCGTAATCCGGAGGCACTGTCGGTCGCCAAACGAACGCGGGTGGAAAGCGCCGCCAAGGAGCTCGGCTATGTGCCCAATCTGGCGGCACGCGCGCTGGCCTCGCAACGCACCGAAGTGATCGGCGTGCTGATCCCGTCGCTGACCAACAACGTGTTTTCCGACGTGCTGCGCGGCATCTATGATGCCTCGGAAGGCAGCCGTTACTCGATCCAGCTGTCCAACACACGCTACAGTATTCTCCAGGAAGAAAAGCTGCTGCGGCTGTTTCTCGCCCAGAAGCCCGCGGGCCTGATCGTCACCGGCATCGACCAGACCACCGAGTCGCGCGCGATGCTGGAGGCCGCCGACTGCCCCATCGTTCAGATCATGGAGCTCGGGCCCAATCCGGTCGACATGATGATCGGCTTTTCGCACTTTGACGCAGCGCGCGCTGCGATTTCGCACCTGTTCGCACAAGGTCACCGCAAGATCGGCTTCGTCGGCGCACGCATGGATCCGCGAGTGCAGCGACGGCTGGACGGATATGTCTCGGCCATGAAGGAAGCGGGGCTGTTCGAGCATCGCCTGGTCGTCACGACGGCAACACCGACCTCGGTGACACTCGGCGGAGCCCTGTTCACTGATCTGCTGGCGCGGGAGCCCGGCATCGATGCGGTGTTCTGCGCCAATGACGACCTCGCGCTGGGCGTTCTGTTCGAATGCCGGCGCCGGGAGATCGGCGTCCCCGAGCAGATCGCGATCGTCGGCTTCAACGACCTTGAATTCATGGCTTCCGCAGTCCCCACCCTTACCAGCGTGCGTACCAACCGCTACGAGATGGGCAAAACCGCCGCCACCATGCTGATCGATGCGATCGAGGGACGGCGCCCGGAGCAGCCGGTGCTCGACCTCGGGTACAAGGTGATCGAGCGTCAGAGCTCGCCGGCGCGGCGTTCCGACAACAGGCCGGCGGTTTCCAGTGCAGGTGCAGCGAACAAAATGATAGCGTTACCAAATGGCCAGGACTAAGATCGGACTCATGAGGAAACGACCCGCCATCGGGCCGGCGATCCATTGCTCGCGCCGTTGGGCATCGCACAAGCCGACGCCATAAACCGGACGCCAGTGCGTTTGCATTGCAGGAGAAACCAATGACAAAAAAGCCAACCAATGGGCATGCCCCCGCCGGCAACGGCGCTCGTCGCCACCTCCGCTCGCAGGAATGGTTCAACAACCCGCATAATCCGGGCATGACCGCACTCTATATGGAGCGCTACCTGAACTACGGCCTCACCCGGGCCGAGCTCCAGTCCGGCAAGCCGATCATCGGCATCGCGCAGACCGGTAACGACCTCTCCCCCTGCAATCGCCACCACATCGAGCTCGCCCACCGCGTTCGCGAGGGCATCCGCGAGGCCGGCGGCATTGCGATGGAATTCCCGACCCACCCGATCCAGGAGACCGGCAAGCGCCCGACCGCCGCGCTCGACCGCAACCTCGCCTATCTCGGCCTGGTCGAGATCCTCTACGGCTATCCGCTCGACGGTGTGGTGCTGACCACCGGCTGCGACAAGACCACGCCGGCCTGCATGATGGCGGCAGCGACCGTCAACCTGCCCGCGATCGTGCTGTCGGGTGGCCCGATGCTCAACGGCTGGCATGCCGGCGAGCGCACGGGCTCCGGCACCATCGTCTGGAAGTCGCGTGAGCGGCTCGCCGCGGGCGAGATCGACTATGAAGAGTTCATGGAGATCGTGGCCTCGTCGGCGCCGTCGGTCGGCCATTGCAACACTATGGGTACCGCCTCGACCATGAACGGGCTGGCCGAAGCGCTCGGCTTCTCGCTGCCGGGTTGCGCCGCGATCCCTGCGCCCTATCGCGAGCGCGGCCAGATCGCCTACGAGACCGGCAAGCGCATTGTCGAGATGGTCTGGGAAGACCTCAAGCCCTCGGACATCCTGACCCGCAAGGCGTTCGAGAACTGCATCGTGATCAACTCGGCGATCGGCGGCTCGACCAACGCGCCGATCCACATCAACGCCCTCGCACGCCACATCGGCGTCGAGCTGTCGATCGACGACTGGCAGAAGGTCGGCCACGACGTGCCGCTGCTGGTCAACATGCAGCCGGCCGGCTTCTATCTCGGCGAGGAATTCCACCGCGCCGGCGGCGTGCCGGCCGTGGTGCGCGAGCTGATGAAGCACAAGCGCATCCACGAGGACGCGGTCACGGTGAACGGCCGCGGCATTGGCGAGAACTGCAAGAACGCGCCCACGCCCGACAATGACGTGATCTGGGCTTACGACAAGCCGCTGGTGAAGGACGCCGGCTTCCTGGTGCTGAGAGGCAACCTGTTCGATTCCGCGATCATGAAGACCAGCGTGATCTCCAAGGAATTCCGCGACCGCTACCTCAGCAACCCCAAGGACCTCAACGCCTTTGAGGGCCGCGCTATCGTGTTCGAGGGTCCGGAGGACTATCACGAGCGGATCGACGATCCGTCGCTGGACATCGACGAGCGCTGCGTGCTGTTCATCCGCGGCACCGGGCCGATCGGCTATCCCGGCGGCGCCGAGGTCGTGAACATGCAGCCGCCGGCGGCGCTGATCAAACGCGGCATCCTGTCCCTGCCCTGCATCGGCGACGGCCGCCAGTCCGGCACCTCGGGCTCGCCCTCGATTCTCAACGCCTCGCCGGAAGCTGCCGCCAATGGCGGGCTTGCGATTCTCAAGACCGGCGACAAGGTGCGCATCGACCTCAACAAGGGCAGCGCCAACATCCTGATCTCGGAGGACGAAGTGAAGAAGCGCCACGCCGAGCTCAAGGCCAATGGCGGCTTCAAGCATCCGCCGAACCAGACGCCATGGCAGGAAATCTACCGCAACACCGTCGGCCAGCAGTCGACCGGCGCCTGCATGGAGCTCGCCACGCGCTACCAGAATGTTGCCGGCACCTTTGGTGTGGCGCGGGATAATCACTAGCAACACCTGTCATTCCGGGGCGCGACGCAGTCGCGAGCCCGGAATCCATAACCACGATCGGGAGTATGGATTCCGGGCCTGCGCCTGGCGGCGCATCCCGGAATGACGGCACCAACTCAAAGGAGAACAAGAAAATGGCAGACCGCCTCAAGGGAAAGCGCGCCGTCGTCACCGCCGCAGCTGCAGGTATCGGGCGCGCATGCGCCATCGCATTCGCGCGTGAAGGCGCGACCGTCATCGCCACCGACATCAACGAGGGCGGCATCGCGAGCCTGGCTAAAGAAGGTATCGCCGAGACGGCCAAGCTCGACGTTCGCAACACGGCCGACGTCAACGCCTTCGCCAAGCGCGTCGGCAAGATCGACATCCTGCTCAACGCGGCAGGCTTCGTGCACCACGGCACCATCCTGGACTGCTCGGAAGAGGATTTCGACTTCTCGTTCGACCTCAACGTCAAGTCCATGCACCGGACCATCAGGGCGTTCCTGCCCACGATGCTCGCAGGCGGTGGCGGCAGCATCGTCAACATTTCCTCCTGCGCGGCGCTCCGGCCGCCGGCAAACCGCTATGTGTACAGCGCGTCGAAGGCGGCGGTGTCGCTGCTGACGCGCGCGGTCGCACTCGACTTCATCACCAAGGGCATCCGCTGCAACAGCATCTGCCCCGGCACCGTCGAGACCCCCTCGATGCTCGACCGCGCCGCCGCGCAAGGGCCGCAGGGCAAGGAGATGTTCATCTCGCGCCAGAAGATGGGCCGACTCGGAACCGCCGACGAAATCGCGTCCATGGCGGTCTATCTCGGCAGCGACGAAAGCGCCTTCACCACAGGCGTCGACCTCGTCGTCGACGGCGGCTACATGCTTTGATCAACCCTCATCCCGAGGAGGCGCGACAGCGCCGTCTCGAGGGATGGGCCACGGGCTTCACGGTTCGAGACGCGCGCGAGGTGCGCGCTCCTCACCATGAGGGATAGATGATAAAGGGATCCTCGATGAACAAGATCGATCTCAACGGCCGCGTCGCCATCGTCACCGGTGGTGCGCAGGGCTTTGGCCGCGCGATCACCGAGCGCTTTGTCGCCTCCGGCGCCAGGGTCGCCATCTGGGATTTTGACGCGGCGCTGGCCGAGAAGACGTCCAAGGAGATCGGCGGCGAGACCAAAGTCTTCAAGGTCGACGTCACCGACACCGCAGCTGTCGAGCAGGCGCGCGATGCGACGCTTGCCGCCTTCGGCAAGATCGACATCCTTGTCAATAATGCCGGCATCGCCGGAGTCAACAAGCCGGTCTGGGAGACTGATCTCGAGGAATGGCGCAAGGTGCTGCGCATCAACCTCGATGGCCCCTTCATCTGCTGCAAGGCGATCGTGCCCGCGATGCTCAAGCAGAAATACGGGCGGATCGTGAACGTCGCCTCCATCGCCGGCAAGGAAGGCAATCCCAACGCCTCACACTATTCGGCGTCCAAGGCCGGCCTGATCGCGCTAACGAAATCGCTCGGCAAGGAGCTCGCCGCGCATGACATCCTCGTGAATGCGGTGACCCCGGCGGCGGCCAAGACCGCAATATTCGACCAGATGACTCAGCAGCATATCGACTTCATGCTGTCGAAGATTCCGAAAGGGCGCTTCGTGCTGGTGGAAGAGCTCGCCGCGATGGTGGCGTGGCTTGCATCCGAGGACTGCGCATTCTCGACGGGGGCCGTGTTCGATATCTCCGGCGGACGAGCGACCTATTGAGGCGACGATGATCCGGGAAGGCGGATGCCTGTGCGGCGCGGTGCGGTTCAAGGCGGAGGGCGAACCGCTCAACGTCCGCATCTGCCATTGCCGCATCTGTCAGAAGGCGATGGGCTCGCCGTACTTTGCCCGCGCGCAGTTTGACCAGAAAGCGCTGACCGTCGAGGGCGACACCGGACGTTATGCGTCCTCGGAGAACATCGACCGCGTGTTCTGCAAGCGCTGCGGCACGCGACTGTTTTCCTGGCGGCGCAACGGCACGCTGGCTGGCGTCGCGCTTGCCACCTTCGACGACCGCAACGCCTTTGCGCCGACCGAGCACATCTGGACCTCGGAGAAGCTCGCCTGGCTCAAGCTCGACGACGGCCTGCCGCAATATCCGACGACGATCCCGGCGTGACTTGCGCGGCGCAGGGTAGGCTCGGCGCGGAGCGGCGGGGCCTCGCCGATCATTTGCAACGTGGCATTTCGGAATCGGCCACCCTATGTTGACCTGAAGCGTTGCTGGACCGCCGGTTGGGCTGGGACGGCTGCAAGGCCGCAGGTTAAACCGGGACAGACGAGCCGTGAACATTTCCTTCTATGACCTATCGGTCTGGGTAGTGCCGCTGGTGCTTGCCATTACCTTTCACGAGGCCGCGCACGGCTTCGTCGCGCACCGCCTTGGCGACGACACGGCTTGGCGGCTCGGCCGCGTCAGCTTCAATCCGCTCCGCCACATCGATCCGTTCGGCACCCTGATCCTGCCTGCGATGCTGCTGTTCGCGCATTCGCCGTTCCTGTTCGGCTATGCCAAGCCTGTTCCGGTCAATTTCCGCAAGCTCAACAATCCGAGGTTCGACATGGTCTGGGTGGCGTTGGCCGGGCCCGTCACCAACATCCTGCTGGCGCTCGCCGCAGCGCTCGCCGTGCGCGCCTTGCCCTGGGTCCCGGCCAGTTCGGCACAATGGATCGCCGATAACCTCCAGAATGCGATCCTCATCAACGCGATATTGGCGGTGTTCAACATGATGCCGATCCCACCGCTCGATGGCGGGCGTGTCGCGGTCGGGCTGTTACCGCGGTCGCTCGCCTTGCCGCTGGCCCGGCTCGAACCGTTCGGGATGCTGATCCTGATCGGCCTCCTGATCCTGCTGCCTCTGGTGGGTTCGCAGTTCGGTCTAAATCTTGATGTTATCTCAGCAATACTGCGAACGTTGACCGGTTATGTGATTCAAGCTGTTCTCTTTGTGACCGGCAACGCGTAGCTGAACAGCGACACCCGAACGCAAGCCGAAGGGCCAGAGGCCGACTTGGTCAAAGCTGCCGATATGCTGATCGCGCGACGCGCTGACACTCGCGCCCGCGCCGATTTTGCCACCTGGAAGATGATGGCCAAGCTCAACGGGGCGTCTGCGCTGCCTCCAGAGGCCCAGGAATTCCTCGCAAGCTACAAGAACCTGCTGGCGCAGATGAGCGAGAGCGAGGCCACGGAAGCCACCATCGGCGCGATCTACAAGGCCTATTATGCCGAGATGGGCGGCGCGGGAACCCCGCCCGACGTTCGCCCCCGAGCGGCCGCGCCGGCGGCGGACAATGTTACCGCTTTTCGCCGGCCGGCACCTAAGCCGAAGAAGGCTGCCTCCTTCGGAGCGGCCGCATTTGGCGGAGCTCAGAAACGGCCGCTCCCGGTGGCGCTGATCTTTGCCTGCCTGGTCGTGGTCTATGTCGGGATCCGGCTCTACTGGCGCTGAGCTGACTTCTTCTTTTTCCTCGCGTCCGGCGGCGTGAAGATGATGTCAACGGTGCGCTCGAACCGTTCGTCGGTCAGTCCGGCAGGTGGCTGCGGGATGGGATCGGACCGACGGACAATCGCGACGGCGGCGGCATCGTAAGCCGCATCCCCCGATGACTCCACGACGTCGACCGAAAGCACGTTCCCCCTTCGGTTAATCGCGAAGCTCACCTTTACCTTCTGATTGTTGGGCTCCTTGCCCTCCGGATTGACTTTGTGCGCCGTAAGGTGCGCGCTGATTTTACGGTTCCAGTCGGTCGTCAGCTTCAGGATGTCCCTGCCGATGCCGAGCACAGGTGCCATGGCCTTCTCGGCCTCGCGCGCATCCTCATCGAGTGTCTGCCGCGCCGTCGCAACCGACTTCGGTGATGCTTCTGCAGCGGGAGTTTCAATCGCCGCAATCTTCGGATCCTCGTCCTGCGGCTTCTTCGCATCGTTCTCCGTGACAACGCGATCAGGATCGTCGACCTGCTGCGACTGATCCTTTGGCAGCTCGGTTTCCTTGGTCTCGGCCTTCTGCTCGGGAAGCGCCTGCTGCTCCTGCATCGCTTCACTGTCGGGCCCTGGCGGAAGGTCGGTGTCAGGCGCCTTTGGCGAGGCCATCTCGACAGCGAACTCAGCGCCGGCTGCGCCCAGACCATCGTCGCTGTCGTCAGTCTGCAGATGTGCCAGCGCGAGAGCGGCGCCGCCCACATGGAGCGCGAGCGCCGCCACGGCCGCTAAAATCCAAAGCTTCCGAGATGGCCTGGGTTCGATCTCGCGGTCGGACATGGCGGGCCTCTATGGCTGCGCGGTGCCTGCGGCGGGCATCGGCGGGCCTTCCAGCGCAACCAACTTCACCCGCGTATAGCCGCTCGAGCGCAAGAGCTCCATGACATTCATCAATTCGCCATAAGGAACCGAGCGGTCGGCACGCAGGAAGACGTACTTGTCCTTGCTCATGTCCGACAGCCCATCGAGCGTCGTTGCAAGCTCGGCCCTGTGGACGGGATTTTCTCCGACGGCAAGCGTCAGATCGGACTTGATGCTGACATAGGTCGGCTTGTCCGGCTTCTTCTGCGGCGTCGCACTCGACGTCGGCAGATCCACCGGCAGGTCGACCGTGGAGAGCGGCGCTGCGACCATGAAGATGATCAGCAGGACGAGAATGACGTCGATGAACGGCGTGACGTTGATGTCATGCGTTTCCGAGAAATCGTCGTCATCGATGTCGTTGTCTGCGAGCGAAACGCCCATGGTTCACTCCGCCGCGCGCGAGTGCAGGCTGCCGTGGCTGCGGTCGAGATCGCGCGAGAGCAACCGCGCCGCCGCACCCGAGCCGCGGCTGACGAGCTCGAGATAGCCTTTCGTCATGCGTGCAAAGTGGTTGTAGATGATGACGGCGGGGATCGCGGCGACGAGGCCGATCGCCGTGGCGAGCAGCGCTTCGGCGATGCCGGGCGCGACCACTGCGAGATTCGTGGTTTGCGACTTCGAGATACCGATGAAACTGTTCATGATGCCCCAGACCGTGCCGAACAGGCCGACGAAGGGCGACGTGGAGCCGATGGTCGCGAGCACGCCCATACCGACGCGGATGCGACGCTGTTCCGCCCGTACGATCTCGGCGAAGCTCGAGGCGGCCCGCTCCTTGATGCCGGCATCGCTCGACAGTCCGGCCGACATCCGCGCCTCACGCAGCGCCGCTGCCACGAAGGACGACAGGACGCCCTCCTTGCTGCCGAGCGCCATCTGCGCTTCGGCAAGCGACCGCGCCTCCCCAACCTTTCGCAATGCCGAACGAAGCTTGCCGGAGGCGACCGACAGTTCGATCGACTTGGCAATGAAGACGGTCCAGGTCATCAGCGAGGCGAAGGCAAGCCCGATCATCACCGCCTTCACTATGATGTCCGCCGACATGAACATCACCCAGGGCGACAATTCCTTCATGGCCGGCGCGATGGCGGTCGCCGCATCGGGCTTCGAGGGCGGCGGAGTGGTGGCCGCGGGTGTCGCTGTCGGAGCAGCGGGAGCGGTCGCCATCGGGGCCGCGGACGCCGGGGCGGTGGCAAATGGCGCCGCCGGGACCGAACCGGCCGGGGACGGCTGAGCCATCGACTGTGCCGGTGCCGCCGGCTGGGTCTGTGTCTGGGCAGAAACGGGGGATACGAGCCAGACGGCCGCCAGCATCGCGGCTGCGGCAAGGCTGGCTTGGAAGGACATGATCTTCATACTTCGGCCCAGTAGCGAATGAGATTGTGATAGATACCCGTCAATTTGACCGTTTCGGGATCGTCACGCCCGAGCCGTTCCACCAGCGCCTGAATCGCGGTGTCGAGGTCAAAGATCATGCTCCGGGCTTGGTCGTCCCGTATCATGCTCTGAAGCCAGAAGAAAGACGCAACCCGCGTTCCCCGGGTCACCGGCGTGACGAGATGCAGGCTGGTCGAGGGATAGAGCACGCAGTCGCCGGCTGGCAACTTGACTTCGTGCGAACCGTAGGTGTCCTCGATCACAAGTTCGCCACCGTCGTATTCTTCCGGCTCGGCCAGGAACAGCGTGACCGACAGGTCTGTGCGGATGCGAAGGCCGGTCAGACGGTCCCCTCGGATCGCATTGTCGACGTGCAGGCCGAAATGGTGACCGTGGCTCGCCGCGTAGCGGTTGAACAGCGGCGGAAAGATCTGGAGCGGAATCGCCGCCGCGGTGAAGCGCGGGCTCGACGTCAGCGCCGAGATGATGCGATTGCCGAGCTTGCGCGCGACCTCGCCGTCCGGTGGCAATTGCTCGTTGCGCTTGACCATCGCCGACTGCGCGCCGGCGGTGGAGCGACCGTCTTCCCATTCGCTGGCGTCCATGATGCGGCGAAAATCCGCCACATCATCCTTGCTCAGGACGCCTTCTATGCATGTCAGCATCGCACCTCGTTATTGCTCCGTTAGTAGCGCGCCGAGATCACCAGATAGGCGGCACGTCCGGGTGCTTCCAGCACGAAGGGCGCAGCGCTCTGGTACAGCGCGTCGTAGTAGCGTTTGTCGAAGATGTTGTTCACGAACAGCTTCAGCTGCCAGTTCTTGTTGAGCTTGGCTTCCGCGAACGCGTCGAACCGCCAGTAGCTCGGGATCGACGTGCCCTGGTTGGCCGCGAGGAACGTGCCGCCGTAGACCTTCGAGCGATACACCGCCTGGCCACCAAGTTCCCACGTGTCGTTCAGCTGGTACTTGCTGAGCAAGCTGAATGACTGATGCGCCACATTCGCGAGCGGCAGGCCAACGTTCGTGGTGTAGAGCGTCGTATTGGCCGGCGGGATTAGCGATTTGGTCACCTCCGACTGCATCAACACGAGGCCGCCGAAGACGCTCCATTTGTCGGTGATCTTGCCGCTAACGCCGAGGTCGATGCCGCGAATGCGATAAGCCGCTCCGGCACTGATACAGGAGACGTTCCCCGTTGTACCGGTGGGGTAAGGGCACGCCGCTGTCGCAGTCGCAGCGGTGACGTTACGTGACTCTCGCGCGTTTTCCTTTTCGGTCTGGAACAGCGCAGCGGTCAAAAGCAGGTGGCGGTCGAACAGCTCCCATTTGGTGCCGAGTTCAATCGCCTTGTTCTTTTCCGGACCGAATATCTGGGGAGGCGCGCCGTTCAGCACCGGCGCAAGGCCGCCGTATTGAATGCTCGTGCCGTCAAATTCAGCACCGACCGGGTTCGATGAGGTTGCGTAGGCCGCGTAAACGCTTCCATTCGGCAGCGGCTTCAGCGTGACGCCGAGATTGAAATTCGGCATCCCGTAGTCCTGCTGTTGCTGGCCGAAGGCGTTCAGCGTTCCTCCGTTGACCGAGCCCCAGCCATTCACCTTGATATTATAATCGTCGTAGCGGACGCCACCGTTCAGGATCAGCAGGTCGTTATAGTTGGCCGTATCCAGCGCGTAGACACTCTTGGTGTCGATCCGAATGTTGGTCGGCTTGCCTGTAAGGCCGCCGGGGATTCCGAACGGAAGGTACGTGTATTGTGGGTAGAACACGCTCACGCCGGACAGCGAGCTGCCGGTGAAGCCTCCGGGCAGCGCTTCCGAGGCAAGGCCCGTATAGCTGTCGATCGATGACGTTTCGTGATCGTACTCAAAGCCGGCAAGCGCCGTGTGCTTGAACCCAACGCTGTCACTAAATTTATAGGTCGCTTCCGTCTGGTTGGCGATCACGTCAGTGACCTGATAACGGCTCTGCGGGTTCGCTGTGAGCGTATATGCGGTAAACGGAGCGCCTGCAGCAAGCGTCGGCGACTCCGGAAGCGTGCCGATGTAGTTCTGCGTAGAGTGAGAGTCCCTGAATCTGTTGGTCAGTAAGAGATCGGGCGTGATCTGCACTTCCGCATTGAGCGAACCGATGTCCTGGCCAGTCCGATAGAAGTCGCGATTCAGAAACCCGTACCAATTGTTGGGGTTCGATCCAAAAATCGGGAACGGCCCACCCGCAGTGCTCGCCGTGCTAGGACGATAGTAGGGCACGCCGAAATCCGGGAAGCCGGTCAGCTCTGTATGGATGTAGCCGGCCGTGATCTTGACAGCATCAACGGGCTTCCACGCCGTCGCGACGAACCCGCCGTCACGATTGTCCGTCACGTAGCTTCGACCAGCGACGTTGGCGTCCTGGAACAGGCCGCCCGCACGCACCGCAAGGGTGGGGTCGATGACCTGGTTGACGTCGAGCACCACGCGCTTGGTCAGGTCGGTGCCAAACGTCGTGTCCATGTTGTAGAAGCTGCCGCCGGTCGTCGCCTGCTTGGTCACGATGTTGATCGCGCCGCCAGCCGTGCCGCGGCCCGCAAAGGAAGACGCCGGGCCGCGCAAGATCTCGACCTGCTCGGTGAAGAAGTTCTCGCGGACGCTGACGCCGGAATCGCGCACGCCGTCGATGAAGACGTCGTTGCGAGCATCGAAGCCGCGGATGAAGAAGCGGTCGCCGAAGGCGTTACCGCCCTCGCCTGTTCCAAGCGTCACGCCGGCGGTGCTCAGGATCGCCTGCTTCAGCGTCGTGGCGTTTTTGTCCTCCAGCACGTCCTTTGTCAGCACCGTGATCGATTTTGGCGTGTTGAGGATCGGTTCAGGAAATTTACTCGACGCCTGCACGCGGTTGGCCATGTAGGGCGCTGTCGGATTTGCGTACGGGTCACGATCGGCCGCAAGGCCTGCGTTGGGGACAACAGGCGCCTGCGTCGCTTGCCTGCTTCGCTGAGCCCGCCTCAAGGCGTTGCGCGCACGGACTTGCTCCGGAGACGGTTTGGATGTTGTCGGGCGCGGACGTTCCTGGGGAGCGTCGACTGTTACAGGCGGCAGGTTCGTCTGCTGCGCCTGCGCCCCACTCGAAACTGACGCGACGGCAATCAAACTGGCGACCGCGGAGACAGTCTGGCCGGTCGCAGCATCGAGTTTATTGCTGAATGATCTCCGAACCGCGGCCGAACGCAACGACTGCGGAGTTTTCGCCACGCCCATTACACGCCCCACTGTGCTTATGCTTCCATCGGTCGCATTGCTGCGGCAACGCGACGCATTGGTGCTAACGGTCGTGTCCGTGGGGGTCAACGCGAGCACGGCAACACTGCGGACGAATCCGTCCACTTCATAGCGATTCTAAACTTGCCTGCGCGCTTCACTTTGTAATCGTTCTAAGCTTCAGTTTGTAAGCGTTCTAAATTGGCGCCGTTTCTTTGTCGTCCGGATGCCGGTGGCGCGCACTCGCGATCGGTTGTGGAGGTGGGCAGGATGCCTGCCGTGGCAGACATCCCCGGCTGGATCAACGCAATCAGAACTTGGCCGTCGTCACGAGGTAGAACGCCCGTCCCGGCGCGACCGCCACGAACGGCACCGCGCTGCGATAGAGCGTGTCGTAGTACAGCTTGTTGGTCAGGTTCTGGGCGTAGAACTTCATGGTCCAATTCTTGTCGATCTTCTTTTCCACGAACGCGTCGAAGCGCCAGTAGCTCGGCAGTTCGGTGCCGACGTTCGCCGCAAATGTGCCGCCGTAGACCTTCGAGCGGTACACCGCCTGCCCGCCCAGTTCCCAGCCGTCGTCGAGCTTGTATTTGGTCAGCATGCTGAACGACTGATGCGCAACGTTGGCAAGCTGCAGGCCGATGTTGGAGGGGATGTTGCTCTGCGCGACCTTCGACTGCATCAGCACCAGGCCGCCGAAGATGCTCCAGCGATCGGTGATCTTGCCTTCGGCCTCGATGTCGATGCCCTGGATGCGGTAGGCCGCGTTCGAGGTGAGCAAGCCCGCAGCATTTGTCTCGCGCGCATTGTCCTTCGTCGTCTGGAACAGCGCGGCAGTGACCAGCAGGTGACGATCCGCCAGCTCCCACTTGGTGCCGAGTTCGGCCGCCTTGTTGAGCTCGGGCCCAAGCAGAATAGGCGTGTTGGCCGGAACGCCACCGTAATCGGTGCCGGTCGCATCAAGCTCCGATCCGAACGGATTCGCCGAGGTCGCATAGGCCGCATAGATGCTGCCGATCGACATCGGCTTGTAGACCACGCCGACGTTGTAATTGACGAGATCGGCGTTCATTTTCAAATAATTCGGCGCGTTGGTCGACGAGCTCATGTTGTAGCCGTCGTAGCGGACGCCGCCATTGACGATGATCGTGTCCTGCCAATTGGCAGTGTCCATCACATACACGCTGCTGGTGTTGACACCGTAGCGCGTCGGGTTTCCGGTGAGCGATGCAATACCAAAGGGAATATAGGTATATTGCGGGGAGTAGAGATTGACCCCCGTCACAGCGCCGGTGCTCGTGAATGGGCTGCCGGCCAGTTCCGAGGCGAGGCCGGCGTAACGGTCAATCGAGATGTTCTCGTTTGCATACTCGACCCCGAACACCGCGGTGTGCTTGACCCCACCGGTGTCGAGCTTGAACGTGGCCTCGTTCTGGTTGGCCCACACGTCCACGTTCTGGTAGCGGCTCTGCGCGCTCGCCGTCGTGGTCCAGAGCAGCGGATTGGGACTGGTCGTGTTCGGCCCCTGCGGCAGCGTGCCGATATAGTTCAGAAGCGAGTGCTCGCCGCGCACCTTGCTGCTCAGCGTGATGGCATCGTTCACCTTGTATTCGATCGTGCCAGTCCCGAAGTCCTGCCGCGCGGTCTGGAAGTCGCGATTGAGGAAGCCGTACCAGTTTTCGCGCGGGATGCCGGCCGACGTCACCGGGACGTTGCCCTGCTTGTAGTAGGGCACGCCGAAATCAGGGTAGCCGCTCAGGTCTGTGTGGACGTAATTCGTCGTGATCTTGATGTCGTTGGTCGGGGTGTACTTGGTCGAGATGAAGCTGCCCCAGCGATCGTCGGTCACGTAGTTGCGACCGGCGACATTGGCGTCCTGGAACAGGCCGCCCGCGCGCACCGAGAAAGTCGGATCGACGACCTGGTTGACGTCGAGCGTGACACGCTTGGTCCGGTCGGTGCCGAACTCGGTATCCATTCGCTTGAAGTTGACGTCGCCGGCCTGCTTGGTGACGATGTTGATGGCGCCCCCGGCGGTGCCGCGGCCTGCGTAGGACGAGGCCGGACCACGCAAGATCTCGATCTGCTCGGTGAAGAAGTTCTCACGGATGGAGACCGCGGGATCGCGGATGCCGTCGATGAAGACGTCGTTGCGCGCGTCGAAACCGCGGATGAAGAAGCGATCGCCGAACGCGTTGCCGCCCTCGCCCGAGCCCAGCGTCACGCCGGCGGTCGAGCGCCCGATCTCCTTCAGCGTCGTGGCGTTCTTGTCCTCGAGCACTTCCTTGCTGAGCACCGTGATGGTCTTGGGCGTGTTCAGCATCGGCTCCGGAAATTTGCCAGAGGCCTGGACGCGGTCGACCTTGTAGGGAGCAGCGGGATCGGCATAGGGATTCCCGTCCGCGGCGCCGGCCGGTACGGTCGGAGCGGTCTGCTGGGGCGCCAGCTGCTGCTGCGCGGCGCGGCGAAGCGCGTTGCGGGCGCGGACCTGCTCCGGCGTGGGCTTAGAGGCCACCGGACGTGGACGCTCGACCGGCGCATCGACGGTCACCGGCGGCAGGGTCGACTGCTGAGCCTGCGCGCTTCCCGAGAACGACGCCACTGCGATCAATCCGGCGACGGCCGATACCGACTTGCCGGAAGCTCCATCACTCCCTTCGTTAGCTCTGTTCATCCCAGCGATCGCACGCAGCGACCGCGGCGCTACAACTTGCCCCATTCCAACGCACCCCGATGTCATTTGATCGCCGCGCAATACGCGCGACGAACGATGGCGCGGTGCTATCGGTCGAAAAAAAACAGGTCAATGCGATGCGGACGTGCGAACCACTTGAATCGATCCAGTTCAAATCGATTCTAAAATCTCACTTTGAAATCGCTCCAAACTCGCGCGACATATTGATGCAGAGAGATGGTGAAGCACTTGTCTTCATGCTCTCTTTCTTGCAGCCGTCAGTCGCTGCTCGGCGGCTTCATCAGCGAGAACAATTCATCGACGGTCTTCTGCGCGACGACACGTACGCGATCGGTGCTGTCCATGCCCGCGATGTTGACGCCGTTCACGACAGCTTTGATCTCGTCGCGAAAGTCGGTGAGGAAGCGCAAGGGATCGCGCTGCTCGTTGGCGACGCGCGCGATCAGTCCAGTGATCAGAATCTGACACGCGATCAGCTTGCCGTTCAGTTCGTCCATCTTGCGCTCCATATGTGGCGGCGCCGATATGGACGACCTTGATTTTTCTGACAACCGAAACGCCACCCGGGCGATTTAGAACCGTTCTCGCGAGCGTTCATTCCGGATCTTTTCGTAGACCCGCCAGCCGGCCTTGCGGCCAGTTCCACCAGCCTCGCCCACACCGGCTCCGCGCATTGTGCAGACATTGCACGCTGATCGTTCGCGCCGGGAAAATGTAGCACTGCACACCGCGGCGCCAGAGAGCTGCCTAAGCGTGCAAAGCTTTCCAATTGTTTAGGATTTTCGACCGATAGGGCTGTTTGCACCGGGACCTGGCGTGTATTATACAAGCGCGCTGGAACCCTATGATCGCCCCAAAATTCATAGCTTTGGGCATTTGAGCCAACGAGCCGATATGAAGAAATCACGGCCGGTCCTCTGGATTGTCATCTTCGCGGCCGTGGCCACCGCGGGTTACTACGGATGGCAGAAATTCGGCGCGTCTGACGTCGGAAAAGGCCAGACCGCGCAAAAGGGCCCGCCGCGCCCGGCCGCCATTCCCGTGAGCGTTTCGCCGGTACAGAAGGTTGACTTCCCGGTCTACCTGACCGGCCTCGGCACGGTTCAGGGTTTCAACACCGTACAAGTCCGGACCCGGGTTGACGGCCAGATCGACAAGATCGCGTTCACCGAGGGCCAGATGGTCAAACAGGGCGATCTGCTGGTTGAGATCGATCCGCGCCCGTTCCAGGCCGCGCTCGACCAGGCCAAGGCGAAGAAGCAGCAGGACGAGGCGAATCTCGCCAACGCCAATCTCGACCTTCAGCGCTATACCAAGCTCGGCGAATTCGCGACGCGGCAGCAGACCGACACGCAGCGCTCCACCGTCGCCCAGCTCACTGCCCAGATCGCCGCCGACGAGGCCGCAATCTCCAACGCCCAGACCCAGCTCGACTACACCCAGGTCAAGGCGCCGATCACCGGCGTCGCCGGCCTGCGCCAGGTCGACATCGGCAACATCGTCAACGCCGTGACGCAGACGGGCATCGTCACGGTCACGCAGGTCGAGCCGATCTCGGTGATCTTCACCGCGCCCGAAGACCAGCTCCCCTACATCAGCGAAGGCCAGAAGGCCGGCGCGCTCAAGGTGATCGCCTTCACCACTGACGGAAAGAAGACGCTGGCCGAAGGCAAGCTCGCCGTCATCAACAACCAGGTCGACACGACCAGCGGGACTATTCGGCTCAAGGCGGTGTTTGACAACAAGGACCACGCGCTGTGGCCGGGCCAGTCCGTCTCCACGCGCCTTCTGGTGCGGACGCTGAAGGATGCGACCGTGGTTCCGGATGACGCGGTCCAGCATTCGACCAACGGCCTCTACGCCTACACCGTTAATCAAGACAACAAGGCCGAAGTGCGCAAGATCAAGGTCAGCTACGGCATCGACGGGCGTTCGGTCGTCGATGAAGGGCTGAGCCCGGGACAGCAGGTGATTACCGGCGGTCAATTCAAGGTGCAGCCTGGAAGCCTCGTCTCTACGGCGGTGGCGAGTTCGAATCCAAGCCAGAACAACAAGGTACGACAGGAATGATCGGGGGCGGGATTTCGGCACCTTTCATCCGTTATCCCATCGGCACCTCGCTGCTGATGGCCGGCATTTTGTTCGTCGGTCTCGTCGCCTATCCGCTGCTGCCGGTCGCGCCGCTGCCGCAAGTGGACTTCCCGACGATCCAGATCACGGCCAACCTGCCCGGCGGCAGCCCGGAGACCATGGCCTCATCAGTGGCGCAGCCGCTGGAGCGCCAGTTCGCCCAGATCCCCGGCATCGCCCAGATGACCTCGACGAGCTATCTGGGTACCGCGTCGATCACGATCCAGTTCGATCTCAACCGGAGCATCGACGGCGCCGCCAATGACGTGCAGGGCGCCATCAACGCCGCTAGCGGCCAGTTGCCGAAGAACCTGCCCTCGCCGCCGACCTACCGCAAGGTCAACCCAGCCGACGCGCCGATCCTGCTGCTGTCGGCGACCTCCGAGACACTGCCCTTGACCACGGTCAGCGACGCGGTCGACGCCCAGCTCGCCCAGCAGATCAGCCAGCTCTCGGGCGTTGCGCAGGTCTTCATCGGCGGTCAGCAGAAACCATCCATCCGCGTGCAGATCGACCCGGCGAAACTCGTCGCCAAGGGCCTGTCGCTGGAAGACGTACGCAGCCAGATCGCGATCACCACGGTCGACAGCCCCAAGGGCAATATCGATGGCGAGAAGCGCGCCTATACGATCTACGCCAACGACCAGCTGACCCAGGCCAAGGACTGGAACGACGTCATCATCGCCTATCGCAATGGCGGCCCGTTGCGAATCCGCGACATCGGCCAGGCGGTCAGCGGCCCCGAGGACGCCAAGCAGGCGGCTTGGGCCAACGGCAAGCGCGGCGTGTTCCTGGTGGTATTCAAGCAGCCGGGCGCCAACGTCATCGAGACCGTCGACCGAATCAAGGCGACGCTGCCCCGGCTGGTGGCGGCGATCCCGCCCGCGATCAAGATCGAGGTGATCAGCGACCGCACCACGACGATCCGCGCAGCGGTCGAAGACGTCCAGTTCACGCTGCTCCTGACCATCGCCCTCGTGGTCATGGTCATCTTCGTCTTCCTGCGCAACTTCTGGGCAACGGTCATTCCCACCGTCACGGTTCCGTTGGCCCTGCTGGGCGCGTGCGCGCTGATGTGGGTCGCCGGCTATTCGCTCGACAATCTGTCGCTGATGGCGCTCACCATCGCGGTCGGATTCGTCGTCGACGACGCCATTGTGATGCTCGAGAACATCACGCGCTACATCGAGGAGGGCGAATCTCCCCTCGCTGCCGCCTTCAAGGGTTCCAAGGAAATCGGCTTCACGATCGTGTCGATCAGTGTCTCGCTGGTCGCCGTGCTGATTCCCCTGCTGCTGATGGGCGGCATCATCGGGCGCCTTTTCCGCGAATTCGCCGTCGTGCTGGCGATGACGATCTTCGTCTCGATGTTCGTGTCGCTGACGCTGACGCCGATGATGGCCTCGCGCTTCCTGCGCGCCCATGGCGAGGTGACCCACGGCAAGTTCTACCAGTGGAGCGAGCGCGCCTTCGACGGGATGCTGCGCGGCTACGAATATGTTCTCGATCATGCCCTGGCCTGGCGGCGCACCACGCTTCTGATCTTCTTCGCCACGCTCGGCCTGTCGATCTACCTGTTCGTCCTGATTCCGAAGGGCTTCTTCCCGCAGCAGGACGTCGGCCTGATCACCGCGACCTCCGAAGCCTCCCAGGACATCTCGTTCGCCGAGATGCAGCGACGCCAGGTCGAGCTCGGCAAGATCGTGATGGAAGATCCTGACGTCGCCACGATCGCGATGAACATCGGCGGCAGCGGCCGCGCCGGCAACAACGGCAACATGTTCATCACCCTGAAGCCGCGTAACGACCGCAACGCGTCGGCGCAGGAGATCATTGCCCGGCTGCGTCCCAAGCTCGAGAAGGTGTCGGGCGCCCGCCTCTACATGCAGGCAGCCCAGGACGTCCGGCTCGGTGGCCGGCCGACGCGCACGCAATTCGAGTTTACGTTGCAGGATGCCGATCTTGCCGAGCTCAACGACTGGGCGCCAAAGATCCTCGCCAAGATGCAGACGCTGCCGCAGCTGCGCGACGTCGCGACGGACCAGCAGACGCAGGGCACCACGGTTCAGCTCAAGATCAACCGCGACACCGCATCGCGCTACGGCATCCAGCCGCAGCTGATCGACGACACGCTATATGACGCCTTCGGACAGCGGCAGGTCACGCAGTATTTCACCCAGCTCAACACCTACAGGGTGATCCTCGAGATCCTGCCGGAGATGCAGGGCAGTCTCGACAGCCTGAACAAGCTCTATCTGAAATCGCCGCTCACCGGCGACCAGGTGCCGCTGTCGACCTTCGCGACGTGGACCACCGATCCGGTCCGCCCGCTCTCGATCAGCCACCAGGGCCAGTTCCCAGCGATCACAATCAGCTTCAACCTCGCGCAAGGCGTCGCGCTCGGCCAGGCCACGGAGGCGGTGCAGAAGGCGATGGCCGATCTCGGAGCGCCGCCGACGCTGAACTCCAGCTTCCAGGGCACTGCGCAGGCCTTCCAGCAGTCGCTCGGCACCGTGCCGCTGCTGATCCTAGCAGCCCTCGTCGTGGTCTATCTGATCCTCGGCATCCTCTACGAGAGCTACATCCATCCGATCACGATTCTGTCGACCCTGCCCTCGGCCGGCGTCGGCGCGCTTCTGATCCTGATGGCGGCCGGCTTCGACTTCAGCCTGATCGCGCTGATCGGCATCATCCTGCTGATCGGCATCGTGAAGAAGAACGGCATCATGATGGTCGACTTCGCCATCGCGGCCGAGCGCGACGAGCACAAGACGCCGGAAGAGTCGATCCGCCAGGCCGCGCTGCTGCGCTTCCGCCCGATCATGATGACGACGATGGCCGCCCTGCTCGGCGGCGTGCCGCTGATGCTCGGCCACGGCACCGGCGCCGAGATCCGGCAGCCGCTCGGCTACGCGATGGTCGGCGGTCTGATCGTCAGCCAGGCGCTGACGCTGTTCACCACGCCGGTCGTCTATCTCTACCTCGACGAGCTCAACAACTGGTTCTCGGGCTGGGGCCGTTCGGGTGACGGCGAAGGCCACGAGGCGCCCGAGCACGGCACCGTCAAGGAAGCCGCCGAGTAAGCTTGTGCCGCACGCATCGCGACGCTACAGCGAGACCTTCGGTTCACGCCAACGCGGTTTCGCCATGCCCATGCGATCCAGACTCGTCGCCCTCGCCGCTGCTCTCCTGTTGTCGACGGGCGCTGCGTATGCCCAGCAGGGCGCCAAAAAGAACGCGGCTCCCCCTGCCCCGGCCGCACAGCCGGCGCCTGCGCCGACGCAGCCACAGGCTGAAGCTGCTCCAGCGCAGCAACCCGGCTGGATCGCGCGCTGCAGCAGCGTGAGCCGCGACGCACCGCTCGAATGCGCGATGGAGCAAAACGCGGTGCTGACCAAGACCGGCCAGACTGTCGTCCTGATCAACATCCGCATCGCGCCCGACACCCGCATGCCGGTGGCGCTGCTGCAATTGCCGCTCGGCCTGAACATTCCCGTCGGCGCCAAGCTCCAGGTCGACGAGGGAAAGACGGTCGACCTCCAGATCCAGACCTGCGAGAACCGTGGCTGCTACGCCTCGACGCCGGTCGCGCCGGATCTGCTTGCGGCCCTGAAGTCGGGCAAGCAGTTGAAGGTCTCCTTCCAGAACATGGCCAAGGAGACGATCGCGATCCCGATGCCGCTCAACGATTTCGCAGCGGCCTACGACAAGATCAAGTAAGGGCCTCGCGCCCTCACTGCAGCGCCATCTGCGCATTGCCGTCGAGCTTCTGGTCGGTGTGCATGGTGACTGTCGCTGCTGCTTAAGGCGGAAATCGGTCAACCCACCCCGAGATAGGCCTTCTGCACCTGCGGGTCTTCGGCGAGAGCAGCCGCCGTGCCTGACAGCACGCTTTTGCCGACCTGGAGCACGGTGGCGAAATCCGACACTTCCAGCGCGAGCTCGATCGACTGCTCGGCGAGCAGAATGGTCAGACCCTCGCGATGCAGGCGGCCGAAGGTTTCATACATGGATTCGACCACAGCCGGCGCAAGGCCGAGCGAGGGCTCATCCAGCATCAGCAGTTTCGGGTCGCTCATCAGCGCGCGGCCGACCGCGAGCATCTGCCGCTCGCCGCCGGACATGGTGCCGGCGCGCTGGTTGCGGCGCTCCTTCAGCCGCGGAAATATCTCGTAGACGCGTTCGAGCAGCGTGGCCTGGCGCGACTTGTCGTGCAGCGGCGTTGCACCGAGCATGAGGTTGTTCTCGACGCTCTGCTGCACGAACAGCCGCCAGCCTTCCGGCGAGAGCGCCAGTCGCTTGCGCACGATCGCAAATGCCTTCTGGCCGGCGATGTCCTCGCCGCGAAAACTGATCGTGCCCGAATGCACGGGAATGAGGCCGGCGATCGCATTGAGCGTCGTGGTCTTGCCACCACCGTTGGAGCCGAGCAGCGCGACGACGCTGCCTTCAGGCACCTCGAGCGACACGTCGGAGACGCCGATGAGGTCGCCGTAGCGCACCTCGAGGTGCTCGATCCTGAGGAGCGCCCCGCTCATAGGTCCGGCCCGCCCATCAGCTCGACCGGCGTGTGGCCAGCCACCGCCTTCGCGGCGCGGGTGCCGAGATAGGCGGCGATCACCGCCGGGTTCGAGGTGACCTCGCGCGGCGAGCCGCGGGCGATCTCCTTGCCCTGGTGGAACACCATCACGCGGCTTGCGAGCGACATGATCACTTCCATGATGTGTTCGACGATGACGAGCGTGATGCCGGAGCGGTGAATGTCGCGCACGAGATCGATGGCGAGCTTCACCTCGTTGGCGTTGAGGCCCGCCATGGCCTCGTCGAGCAGCAGCACCTTTGGCTCGGTGGCCAGTGCGCGGGCGATCTCAAGCCGCTTGCGGCCCGGGGTGCCGAGCGAGCGCGCCGGCGCATCCGCAAGCCGGCTCATGCCGACACGCTCCAGCACCGCTCGCGCCTTGGTCTCCGCCTCGGCGCGATGTGAAGTGCGCAGGAAGGCGCCGATCATGACGTTCTCGAGCACCGTCATGCCCTCAAAGGTCTGCGGCACCTGGAAGGTGCGGGCGAGCCCAAGCCCGGCGCGCTGCTCCGGCGTGAAGTCGGTGATGTCGCTCCCCTCGAACAACACGCGGCCCGAGGTGGTCTTGAGGTCGCCAGTGAGGCAATTGAAGAAGGTGGACTTGCCCGCGCCGTTTGGCCCGATCAGGCCGAGAATATCGCCCTGCTCCAGCGTCACGGACGCATCGTCGACCGCCTTGAAGCTGCCGAACGCCTTCGTGATCCCGCGCGCCTCAAGGAGCATGGCCCGCTCCCGTGTCAGTGTTGGGCTTGCTGCGCCGCGTGAACAGGCTGAGCAGGCCGCCCGGCTGGAAGCGCGCGATGAGCACGATGATCGCGCCATAGACCACGAAGGTGAGCCCGGCGCCCTTGCCGCCGAGCCAGCTGTTGGAAATCTCCTCCAGCGGCACGAGGATCGCTGCTCCCACCAGCGGCCCGAATAGCAGGCCTGCCCCGCCCAGCGCCGCCATGATCAGGATTTTCACCGAGATCAGGATGCCAAGCCCCGACTCCGGATCGACGAAGCCGAACATCATCGCATAGAGCGCACCGGCAACGCTGGTCAGCGCCGCGCTCAGCATGAAAGCGTAGAGCTTGGTGCGGCTGGCCGGCGCGCCGAGCGAGCGCGCGGCGCGCTCGGAATCCTTGATCGCGCGCAGGTAAAATCCCATCCGGCTGTTGGTCATCCACCAGGTGATGAACAGCGTGATCGCGAGGATGACGAGGAAGAGATAGTAGTACGGCAGCGACGACAGGAACGAGAGATCGAAGATGTTGCGTGGCACGGTCGGTCCGGAAAGGCCGACGGCCGCACCTAACCATTCGGTGTTGGTGACGATCAGCCGCATGGTCTCGGCCACCGCAATCGTCGCCATGCTGAAGTAGTGGCCCGACAGCCGCAGCGTCGGGACCCCGACGATCGCGGCAAGCCCGACCGCGAGCACGATCCCGCCGGGAATGCCGAATAGCGGCGACAGCCCGAGTTTTGCGTAGGATCCCATCGCCGCATAGGCGCCGCAGCCGAAGAACACGACATGGCCGACCGAGACCTGGCCGGCATAGCCGCCGACGATGTTCCAGGCGGACGCCGCAATCGCATAGAGCAGCACCAGCGCGCCCAGGCGCTGCTGGAACGGCGAGGACAGCAGCAGCGGATAGGCAATCGCGACCGCTGCGATGACCGAAAGCCAGATCAGGCGCCGCATCACATCTCCCCCATCAGGACTTGCCCATCAGACCTTGCGGCCGGAACCAGAGGAAGAACAGGAACAGCACATAGACGACGATGTCCTTGTAGACCGCGCCGATCAGGTAGCCGGACAGCGACTCGATGACACCGATCAGGAGGCCCGCGACAAGCGCGCCGGGCACGCTGCCGAAGCCACCCAGCGACACCGTGACGAAGGCCACGATGGCGAGCGTTTCACCGACCGTCGGCACGATGTAGAAGAAGTTCGCGATCAGCGCACCTGCGAGGCCGGTGGCACCGGCGGCAATCGCCCAGGCGATTGCCTGCATGGTGTCGGGGCGGATGCCCATAAGCTGGGCGGCCGTCGCATCCTCCGCCACCGCCAGCATTTTGGAGCCGAGCGAGGTGCGCGTCAGGAGAAGATGCAGCCCGAATGTCACTAGCAGTGCGACGACGCCGGCAAGCAGCCGCGAGGCCTCGATGCGCAGGCCGGCAAATGCATAAGTGCCGCCGACGATATTCGGCGGCATCGACAGGAAATTGGCGCCGAACCACCAGAACACGGAATAGCGCAGCAGGAGTGCGAGTCCGAACGTGCCGAGGATCTGCGCCAGCATCGGCCCCTTCATGATGTCGCGGATCAGGGCGAAATAGACGACGACACCGACCGTCGCGAGCACCAGCGTCGCCAGCGGCGCGCCGAGGATCGGCCCTCCCCCCATCAGCGTGTAAACGACATAGGCGACGTACATGCCGAGCATGACGAAGTCGCCGTGCGCGAAATTGACGATGTTCATCATGCCCCACACCAGCGTGAGGCCGGAGGAAAACAGGGCGTAGACGGCGCCAAGCAGAAGCCCGCCGACGATCACCTGCACGAGAACAAAGGACATGAGCTGCGTTGCTCTGATCAAATCACTACAAAAAAGGCGGGGCATGTGGCCCCGCCTTCAAACAATTTCACCAGCCCTTGTAGGGCAGCACCGGGGCCTTCTCGGCGTTGGCCTTCGGCCACACCGCAACATAGTTCTCGCCATCCTGAAGCTGGATGATCGCGCCGGAAGCGAGGGTGTTCTGGCCCTTGTCGTCGAACTTCACGCCCTTGTAGCCGATCATGAGCTGTTCGGGCTTCAGGTCCGTCGCCTTCAACGCCGCCTGGATCTTTGCCGGCTCGGTCGAGCCGGCGCGGTCGATCGCCTCGGCCAGCACGAAGAAGCCCTGCATCTGCCGGGCCACCGTGTCGTCCATGTCCTCGCCGCTCTTCTTCTTGTACATGTCGGCGATGATGGCGGACGGAGAGCCGGACGGCCCCACGACCCAGGACGACCGGTTGAAGACGCCTTGCGAGATCTTGCCGACCGCCTTGGTGAAGGACGGGTCGGAGTAGCCGGCGTCGTCGGCCAGCAGCACGGCCGGCTTGTAGTCGAGCGACTGCATCGTCTTGGCGAACAGGATCGCGTCGGACGTGTAGCTGATCATGATGACGACGTCGGGCTTCTTGTCCTTGAGCTGGAGCACCTGGCCCTGCACGTCGGTCGCGTTGACGGGATAGGCGATGTCGAGCGCGATCGGCCTGCCCTTCTCCTTGAACGCGCCGGCGATCGTGTTCGCGACCGAGGTGCCGTATTCGGTGTTGTCATGGACCACCGCAACGCTGTCGGTCTTGGCGCCCTGCGCCTTGATGTCGGCGAGGAAGTCGACATAAATCCTGGCGAAGTCGGTGGCGATCGGCGTGGTGCGGAAGAACCATTTGAAGCCGCGCTCGGTGAGATTGGCGGCGACCGACTCGGAATTCAGATAGGGAACGCCGTATTTCTCGGCGATCGCGCTCGAGGTCAGCGTGATGCCGGACTGATAGGCGCCGAACACGGCCGCGACCTTCTCCTCCGTGATCAGGCGCAGCGCCTGGTTCTGGCCCGTTGCGGGATTGCCCTGGTTGTCGGCGATGACCACCTCGACCTTGGCGCCGCCCACGCCGGCAAGGCCCGCGTTCTTCGCCAGCGGGAAGCTGCCGAGCTCGGGGTGGGCGTTGTTGATGATGTCGGTGGCGACGTCGAGCGCCGCCTTGGCGTGCGCCCCGATCGAGGCGGTGCCGCCGGACATCGGCATGATCACGCCGATCTTGACGACCTTGTCCTGCGCCTGCGCGCCTGAGGCGAGCGCAAAGGACATCGAGGCCGCGCAAAGCAGCCCGGTGACGTGCTTCAAATTCATGAAATCAGACCTCCCAAAGGGTTTCCCCGACCAAGGTTTTTTGGAAGCTGTGGCGGGCGCCCGCTTCCGTTTGATTGTGCCTGGCGGACCTAGGATGGCATGCCAGCCGGATACCGGCAAGGTGAAACGGACTTGCACGACGCCGCGTAGGAAAGCAGTGCGCGAGCCGACGCTAGCGGCACTCTATCTGGCGTCGTTCAATGCAAGAAGGACAACCCCGCGCGGCTTTAATTGCCGACAGGCGCCGTCAGCCGACCCCGTCGCTCGCCCTTAACAGCGTTGCGAAGCCGCCATAGATCATGCGCTTGCCGTCAAAGGGCATGTCTGCGCCCTTGAGCCGCGAGTCCGCCATGACCTTCTTGTTGACGGCGTCGCGCGTCTCTCGATCGCGGTAGGCGATCCAGGAGAACACCACGACCTCATCCTCCTTCGCCATCACCGCGCGTGGAAACGACGTGAGTTCGCCATAGGGAACGTCGTCACCGATGCATTCGACATAGTCGAGCGCGCCGTGCTCCATCCACACCGCGCAGGCCGTTCGCGCCAGCGCCTTGTAGGCCTCGATCTTGTCCTTCGGCACGGCCAGCACGAAACCATCGACATAGGGCATCACGGATCTCCTTGGGTTGTGTGTCCCAAGGACGATCCGGCACGCGGCGATCCGACCGGTGATGCCGGCGTTCAGATGAGGCAAACCGTCGCGAGGGATGGGAGGTCAAACCTCCACTCCCTGCAGTTCGGACGGCGGCTAGCATTCTTCGGCGAAAACGCCGTGTGGGAAGAGTGTCCGGAACTGGCTGCGGAACCCGGGTGCCCGACCAGTCTTGGGGCCCAGAGGACTGTTGCTGTTATTGTGGTACAATTCATGGATGCCGTACGATACCGAAGGAACACGCCGAAGTCGCTCGTGAGCCAAGTGGAGTCAGTATGGAGACGCCGACCTCTGCTCAGGAAGATCAATCGGCGTCCGGGACGCCGAGTAGCGAACGAGAGAAAAAGGCCCCAACGCGCGCACCGTCCATCATCGTCGGCATCGCTGCAATCGCCGTTGCTGCGCTCTCCGTCTTCTATCTGGTGCGACCGGAACCGCTGCTGGTGCAGGGCGAAGCCGACGCGACCCGGCTGGACATTGCAGCGCGCGTCGACGGACGCGTCAAGGACATACCCGTTCAACGCGGCCAGAACGTCGCCGCGGGCGCCGTGCTCGTACGGATCGACAATCCCGAAACAGTGGCCAAGCTGGAGCAGATGAAGGCGGCGAAGGCCGTTGCGGACGCCCAGCTCGCCAACATCATGGTCGGGACGCGCGTCGAGACCGTTGCAGCGCGAAAGGCCGAGATGGAGCGAGCAGAAGCCGCGCTGGTGCTGGCGCAGAAGACCTTCGACCGCACGCGGACGCTGACTGAGCAGGGCAACGCGCCGCAAGCCCGCCTCGACCAGGTGACCGATTCCCTGCACGAAAGCGAACGCGCGGTCGACCAGGCCAAATCAGCCCATGAACAGGCGGTCAACGGCTACACGAAAGAAGAGCGGGCAGTCGCCAAGGCCAACGTCGAGAAGGCCAGTGCCGACATCCAGGGCGTTCAGTCCATCATCGATCAGCTCGTGGTCTATGCCCCCGTCGCTTCGCAGATCTATCAGCGCAATGTGGAGCCGGGCGAATACGTCTCGCCAGGCGTCCCGCTCGTGACCCTGATCGATCTAGCCGACGTTTGGATCCACTTCGATCTTCGCGAGGACCTGGTCAAGAATCTGAAGGTCGGCGACCGCTTCGATGTTCATATCCCAGCTCTCAATGACCGACTTGTGCCGGTCGAGGTCAAGCTGATCGCAACCAAGGGCGAATATGCCAGCTGGCGGGCCACACGCGCCTCGGGCGATTTCGACCTGCGCACGTTCTCGATCCGCGCCTATCCCGTGCAGCCGGTACCTGAGCTGCGGCCGGGCATGAGCGCCTATCTCGACTGGCGGTCGCGGCAATGAGGCCGGCCCCGACGCCCGGATTTTGGCTGGTCGTGAGGCGCGAGTGCCGCTGGCTGATTCACGATCGCGTGGCATTGCTCCTGATCTTGGGCGTGCCGCTGTTCGCATTCGTCGTGCTCACGACGGTGTTCAGTCATCCCGTCATCCGCGGGCTCGGGGTCACTGTGGTCGACGAGGACAAGTCCGACGCCTCGCGCGCCCTGGTGGAATATGTCGCGGCCTCTCCAAGCCTGAAAATTGTCGACCGCTCCGGCACCCTGTCCACGGCCGTGCAGGACATACGCTCCGGCAAATCGATCTCGGCCATCTATATCCCGCCGGATTTCGAGCGCGACCTGACGGCGCAGCGCCGCCCGCAGGTCGTCGGGTTCTATAACCAGCAATTCTTGACCCCCTCCGGCATCGCATCTTCAGGGCTGAGCGATGCGCTGTCCGCCGCGGCGAGTGTTGCCGCTCCCGCCAGTCGCGCTGCACCCGCGCCGACGTCCTTGGGAGCGCTCAAGGCTGAGACAATTGCGCTCGTCAATCCGCAGAAGAATTATGCGCAATTCCTGCTGCGCGCGCTGCTGCCGACCATCGTCCATGTGGTGATCACGCTTGCCGCAGGCTATTCCGTCGGATCCGAGTTCCGCCGCCGCGACGCACGCGTCTGGCTCGCAAGTGCCGGCGGTGATCCGGTCGTCGCGCTGGCCGGCAAGCTTGCGCCTCTGTTCTGCATCTTCGTTCTGATCATGCTGGCGGAGCCACTGTTCCTCGAGGGCGTGTTGCAGATTCCCTTCAAGGGCGACTTGCCCTTGATAATCGCTGCGGCATCGCTACTGATCATTGCATATCTGTCGCTCGGCGCCCTGCTGCAGCTCCTGGTCGGCGATCTTGCGACGGGGCTCGGGCTTGCTGGCCTCATTGCCTCTCCTGCATTCGGATACGCCGGCGTCGGCTTCCCCACCATCGGCATGAATGCCTTTGCGCAGACCTGGAGCGCGATCCTGCCGCTGCGCTGGTACATGGCGGTCTTGCTGGGACAAGCGGCACGAGGATTGCCGGTCGCTGATTCCGCCATTCCCTTCGCGGTGCTTGCGGGCCTTGCGGTGCTCTTCGCCGGCCTCGCATTGCTGCGCATGGCAAAAGTCACGCGCAAGGGCTGGTTTGAGGTTGCGCGACCTGCCGAGCCGGACGAGACAGTGGAAACGCAACCCGGCATCGGAGGCGCCTTCAAGGCGGAATGGCAGCGCGTGCTCGGAACGCGGAGCGCCTTCACGCTCCTGTTCCTGGCCCCCCTGATCTACGGCATTTACTATCCGCAACCCTATCTGAACCAAATTCTTCGCAAGCTTCCGATCGCGGTGGTCGACAATGATCTCAGTGATCTCAGCCGGCAGATCGTCGAAACGCTGGATGCAAGCGGCGCATTGAGCGTGGTGGTTCGCGCCCGAACGCTGGCCGAGGCGCGCTCCGCAATCGATCGTGGGCAGGCCTTTGCCGCCGTCGAAATCCCGCCTAATACCGAGCGCGATGTGCTCAAGAGCATTACCGCCCACATCCCGATCTACGCGGATGCAACCTATCTTTTCATATTCCGATCTAGCGCCAGCGGGATAGCCACCGCGATCGGCGCGTTGACGTCAGAACTCGTTTCGCGAGGCGCGCGCTCGGACGGAAGTCTCGTCAAGGCGAAGCTGGCCAGTTCGAGCCCGGCCGACGTTCTGCTCCAGCCGATCTTCAACCCGGTGGGCGGCTATGCAAGCTACGTGGTTCCGGCGGCGTTCATCCTGATCCTGCAGCAAACCCTGCTGATCGGTGCGGCGATGCTGACCCGCCCTGCGTTGGCGAGAGCGCGTGGCGCGTTCGCCGGTGTGCTCGGCCGCGGCATCGCTCATCTGACGATCTACCTTCCTGCGCTCGCGCTTTATGTGATCGTACTGCCGCGCATCTACGGCTTTTCGACGCTCGGCCATCTTCCGCAAATCTTCGCGCTCGCGAGCGTCTTCCTGCTGGCGACGAGCTTCATGGGGCAGGCTGTCGGGGCCTGGTTCACGCGGCCGGAGAACGCAACCATCCTGCTGCTGGCAACGAGCCTGCCGCAGTTCTTCATGGCCGGCTTTGCGTGGCCACGCGAAGCGATCCCCGACATCGCCCTCGCGTTCGGCCGACTGTTCCCCGCCGACTCCGCGATCGACGGCCTCGTGCGCATCAACCAGCTCGGCGCCGGCATCTGGGAGGTCGCGCATGACTGGCTCGCATTGTGGTGTCTGACCGTCGGCTACTTCTCGCTCGCCGTGTTCTCGGCATTTGCCGTCAGGAGGAGACAGGGACATGCGCAGCATTAGACCTGCCGCCTTCATCGCAATTCCGCTCGCACTCGTCGCGGCGGGCGCGCTGCTCTATGCCATTCGCCGCTCAGTACCGCCCGCGCCGATCGTTGGCGTCGTGCGCGCGACCGAGGTCAGGGTGGAGCCGGAGGTGAACGGCCAGCTCCAGTCGATAGCCGTCACGAAAGGCGCCAGCGTGCATGCCGGCGATGTCGTGGCCCAGCTCTCCGCGGTGGAGCTGACGGCACAAGCGGACCAGGCGCGTGCCGCGCTCGCCTCCGCCGTCGCGGCCCGCGACAACGTCTACGCCGGCGTCCGCCGCGAACAGGTCGATTCCCTGAAGGCCGCCATCGCCAAGGCGAGCGCCCGCCTCGACTACGTGCAGGCCCAGCTCACGCGGACCAGCACACTTGCGCGGCAAAACTTCGAATCGCAGCAGGCGCTCGACCAGGCCGAGAATGACGTGGCGGCCGCGAAGGCCGACGTCGCCGAGGCTCAGGCCAACTACGACGCAGCCGTGACCGGCCCGACCAGGGAGGAGCGCGCCATCGCCGACGCGCAGGTGCAAGCGGCCGCCGCGGCCGTCACAGTACTCGAACGCCGTCTTGAGAAGATGCTCCTGCGCGCGCCGGCCGACGGCGTCGTCAGCGTCATCGCCGCGGAGATCGGCGAGAACGTGCGCGCGGGCCAGCCGATCCTGGTGATCGAGGCGGCCGGCAAGCAGTGGCTCTCATTCAACGTGCGCGAGGATCATCTCGGCAACCTCGCGATGGGAAACGCGGTGAGCGTGACGCGGAATGGTCCCGGTGGCGCCGCCAATGCCGTCGTCACCGAGCTGCGGCCGCTAGGCGTGTTCGCCACCTGGCAGGCCGAACGCGTCATCGGCGATCATGACCGCAACACGCTGCGCCTGCGCCTCGATCCCGAGCAAGCGACGGAAAGTCTCGAGCCGGGCATGACTGTCTGGATCACGCAGTGACGACATTCGCACGGGAGGCGTCCGACATTCGATCAGCGCACCGTCGTGCTGGTCGGCGGTACCGGGACTGGCAAGACCCATCTGGCCATCGCCGTCGCGAGAAGTTGCATCCGCGGCGGCGCCCGGGGACGATTTTATAACGTCGTCGACCTCGTCAACCGGCTCGAGGCCGAGACCCGCAGCGCACGGCAGGGCCGGCTCGTCTCCGCTATCCCGGCCAGCTCCGACGAGCCGAGCGCTACTAGCAGAACGCGCCGATCAAAGCGGGCCCTTTTGGATGCTGATCGGGGTCCCAGTCCAACGCCGATTGACAGAACTGAACGTGTAGCCACGCTGAGATTGTATCGGCCGGCAGTGACTGGCAAGAGCCTGTGGCCACGCTGATGGTTGATGGATGTCCGCGAAGGAAGCCGCGCCAGCTTCGCACCATAAACAACCTAAACGGGATGCTGCGGTCGCACTCGGTGAACTCCGCCAGCACAGCTGAATACGGACTGACGGAACGAGAAGGCAGGTGCGACGAACACCTGCTTTTCGCGTGACCGAAAATCGGCGAGCAATCTGACGTTGTCCAACTTTTTCTGGTAGGCTTATGAATCGTCAGGAGTCCCGCGCCGCGGCCAAACAATCCCAAAAGGGCGCACTGCAAAATCTGGAGGCCGCGAAACGAAGTTTGGAGGCCGCGAAACAGGGCAAATTGCTGTTTGATCTCGGCCGGTATGCCGAAGCCCTGGAGTGCTTCAACGCATTCGACCGGATCAATCCAACTATCGCAGCTCTGTATCAAACGCGCGGCCTTTGCCTCCAACGGTTGGGCCGGTTCGAGGAAGCGCAGGCCGATTTCGAGAGGTCCATTGCGCTGAACCCCGGCGAGGCGGAGACGCACAAGAACCTTGGCACGCTTCATTCAAGACTTGGCCGGATGGAGCAGGCATTCGCGAGCTTCGATCGCGCGCTCGAACTTCGTCCGAACTTTTCCGCGGCGCTGAACGAAAGAGCACGCGCGTTGTGGAGTCTGCAATCGCTGGATGAAGCTTTTGCGGCCTTTCACAAATCGCTGGCGGTCGACCCTCGCAATGCGGACACGATCTGGAATCTCGCGCTGCTTCAGATGCTGACCGGAGATTTTGAGCGCGGCTGGCTGGGCCGCGAGGCCCGATGGAAAGCGTCGTCTCTCGGCCTCGTCGATCGCGGT
>JAEWFG010000079.1 GCA_023388935.1 Pseudomonadota bacterium
GGTAGAGTCGAGGATGGGCGCGGTAGCTTGGGGCCTTTTGGCCATCGCCCCGTTTCCCATCCCCGCTCATCAAACCGGACGTGCCGATTTCCGGCATCCGGCTTTCCGGCTGGTTTCACCGCGAGGCACGCGACGGGGCCGCTCGGGGCAGGCGTTGAAGGCACAGAACGCCGAGTTCTCGATGGATGACATCGAATGTGAATCGGCGATTGCCGCGCCCTTGCACCTTGTGCCTTCGCACGAGGAACCTGCGCGCACGTTCGAAGACGTATTGGTCGACGCTACGGTATGCCTTGCTCCGCGAGCCGTAGCCAAAGTAGTTGGACCAGCCTCGCAGTGATCTGTTCAGCTTGTCGCATACTTCCGGCCATGGATCGATATTGCTCGGCACCAGAAGTTCGCCGATCCTTGCCTTGAGCCGTTGCACACTCTTCTTGGACGGGCTCGCACCCAGATACCAATTCCCGTTCGCCTCAAACCAATGCGCGCCGAACGAGTAGCCGAGGAAGTCGAAGCGTTCCTGTCGGGCGTTTCTCAACGAAGTTTTCGCCTCGTTGATCGTCAACCCGAGCTTGGTCATCACCGCCTTCGTCCACGCCAATGCCTTCGCCGCGCGACCGCGGCTGAGGATAACGAAGTCGTCGGCATAGCAGACGACGTGAGCGCGGAACGTGTCGCCGCTTTCAGTCAAACGCCAATGCTTCAGGAACCGGTTCATGTAGATGTTGGCCAGCAGTGGACTTGCGACGCCGCCTTGCGGCGTGCCACGCGTGTTTCGCTTGCCGCCGCTCATGCGCCGGGTCTCATCCGCGTCCCGTTCTTCGATCGGTGCCCGCAGCCACATCTTGATGAGGCGCAGGACGTTTCGATCCACCACACGCCGGGCTACTGACTTTATCAGCTCGGAATGCGGTATCGTATCGAAGTACCTGGACAAATCAGCATCAACTACGTCAGCATAGCCCCGGCATAAATGCCGGTGCACTTCCTTGACCGCGTCCACCGCCCCGCGAGCGGGCCGGTAGCCGTAGGCATTGTCCTCGAAGTCAGCCTCGAAGATCGGCTCGATCACGATCTTGGCGGCAGTCTGAATCACACGATCGCGAATGGTCGGAATGCCGAGCGGACGCTCGCCGCCATTCGCTTTCGGGATCATCACCCGCCGCACCGGATCAGGTCGGTACGTCTTCAAGACCAGTTCCGCGCGCAAGCCCGCCAACCATGCTTCCAGGCCCTGCTCTTCGATGCGAGCAAACGTCATCCCATCCACACCCGGAGCACCCGCATTAGCGCGAGTGAGCCGATAGGCGTGGACCAGAATGTCCTCGCGACAGATCTTGTCGTAGAGCAGATAGAAGCGGAAGGTGGGCTCCGCCTTCGCTTTGCAGTAGAGCTTTCTCTGAAGGTTCCGGATCTTATCAGGCGTTGTCAGGCTCATCGCCAATCACCCTCTCCTCACGATCTTCAAAAGCGCACCAGAAGTCGGGGCCCTTTGCTCCGCCGGCATTACCCGGCATCAACGCTCCTATGGCCTCGTCCGACTCCCGCCGTGACCACCGCCAGATGCGATGTTGAGGCCGCTACCCTCGTCCGCGACGGGTCTCCCCCTGTAACTTGCGAACCACCCTTCCGGCGTGCCGTGCCCACTACCCCGGCGGATCGCGTGGGTGCGCGTGTCGATTGCTTCCCCACACGTGCGGCCTTCCCCAAATGACCGGAGGGTCGGCATCCGCATTAGAACTTTCGAGGCCTGCTCGGGCTTCACTCTGTTACGGCCCATCGGATCGCTCAGCAGCCCAAGGCTGCCTTCGTCGCAGGGCTCCGACCCAGCCAGTTACCCGGCCGAGCCGCCTGCCAGCTTCCGGACCAATCGACAATTATCCGGGTGAGATCCTCCCTCACTGGTAGTTCGCGCCCTCGGGGCGCACGGTCATTTTCGTCTGGCGACGTTCGTTGTGGCCATCCTTCGAGACGCCCGCCTGTGGCGGGCTCCTCAGGATGAGGGCTGAGTGCGTGGTAGCGTATTTTTCCTAGCGTACAACTAAACCAAGTTGCCAAGCTTGCGCCAAGTCACGAATGCCAGTTAGCCTCATCCTGAGGAGACCGCGAAGCGGTCGTCTCGAAGGATGGGGCGGGCACGATGACAGAAGGCGCTTACCTCTACATTCTCAAATGCGCGGACGGCAGCTACTACATCGGAACGACGCGCGCCGAGCTTGAGCTCAGGGTCGCCCAGCACAACGCCGGTTCGTTCGGCGGCTATACAAAGTCGCGCAGGCCTGTGATCCTGGTCTTTTCGCAATGGTTCGACAGAGTCACCGACGCGATCGAATGCGAGAGGAAGCTCAAGAAATGGAGCCGCGCAAAGAAGGAAGCTTTCATGCGTGGAGATCTTGCTGAACTGCGTGAGTTGGCAAAGCGCGCATCTCATCATCCTTCGAGACGCCCGCCTCCGGCGGGCTCCTCAGGATGAGGAGCGGAGTGCGCGGCTCTAGGTTCTTGCGAAAGATCTCGACTTGGCGATGTCTCCTTCAACCCGCGGAATGCCAGCTAAGCCTCATCCTGAGGAGCCGCGGAACGCGGCGTCTCGAAGGATGCGGCGGGCGCGACAACCGACGCAGCCATCGAATCCACAACCGGTGATTGCTTCGCCACGATCCTCGTGATCTGTTGGACCGGCGAGGAACATCACGATGAACAAAGACAGCCTCGAATACCGTGACAGCGCCGCCGAGCTTCGGGGCGTTCTGGTCGCCGATGACTCGGCCGCCGCAAACCGCCCCGGCATTATCCTCTTCCCCGATGCGCGCGGGATCGGCAGTCAGGCGATCGCCTGCGCTGAACGATTGGCCAAACTTGGCTTCGTCGTGCTGGTGGCCGATCTCTATGGCGGTGGCAAGACAGTGCCCGAAGTGCCGCAAGCTATCGAGCTCATGAATGCCCTGCGCGCCAACACCGCGCGGTGGCGTGAGCGGGCGGAAGCGGCACGCTCGGCGCTCGCGCGACTGAAAGCGGTCGACGCAGCGAAGCTCGCGGCGATCGGCTATTGCTTCGGAGGCAGCACGGCGCTGGAGCTCGCGCGAACCGGCGCCAATCTTGGGGCGGTCGTGAGCTTTCACGGCGGCTTCCCGAACGAGCGGCCGGAGGATGCGACGAACATCAGGGCCAGGGTACTGCTGTGCCACGGCGCCGCCGACACGTTGGTGTCGCTGACGCAGCTTGCGGCCTTCGAGCAGATCATGAGCAGGACCAAGGTGGACTGGCAGGTTCACGTCTATGGCGGTGCACCGCACGGCTTCACCAACCCAGAGCTCATGAACGACAACGTTCCGAACCTCGGCTACCACGCGATGGCGGACTGCCGCTCTTGGGCAGCCATGCTTGGTCTGCTCGAGGAGGCCTTTGGGCTGACGCTCCGCTAGATGATCCTATGGGCATCCAGATGACCGACGCGGCCCCGGTGATGCCGAGGCCGTTCTCATTGTGCCGATGGGCCGTCCACCGCTTACCCGCGGCTGGCGCGCCCCCGCTCCGAGATCAGCTTAAGCCACGCCGCTGAATGAAACGCACCCATCAAGAGATACATCGGCACCATCCCGTCCAGCAAAGACCCGTGTTCGCCGGAGCAGAGCATGTCCGCCGGACCGCCGCCGAGCACGGCGGTCAGCAGGGCCATGATCGCGAAGGTCGGCGCGGCCGCAAGACCGAGCCACCTCGCGAGGTGACGCGCGGCCACGACGCCGTCACGGCTGGCGCCGGCGGCCGCGCTGACTGGACTGGTCACGTCCTTGCGCCCGCGGACTCCTCGCGGAACGCCTTCTCTCCGGCGTCGGTGACCTCGACCCATTTCTTGTCGGGCGCCGCGCCTTCGACGTAGCTGTCGTGCCAGTTCCACCATTTGTAGGTCGGCGTCTGCGGATAGCCCTTCGGCGAGTCCTCCCACACCTCCTGTCGGCCGAGCGGCGTGATGTCGAGATAATTCCAGGTGCCGCCCATCTGCTCGTCGCCCCGGCTCTTGACGAAATAGGTGCGGAAGACGCGGTCGCCGTCGCGGTAGAACACGTTCGTCCCGTGCCATTCGTCCACGCCGAAGTCGGCGTCGAAACTATCGGTGACGGTCACCCACGGCATGGTCCAGCCCATCCGCTTCTTCAGCCTGATGATGTCGGCCTGCGGCGCGCGCGAGGCGAACACGAGCGTGGTGTCGCGGGCGTTCAGGTGGGACACATGAGCGACCTGGTCGGCCACCATGGAGCAGCCGCGGCAGGCATGATCGGGCCAGCCGAACACACCCGGCTCGAAGAAGGCGCGGTAGACGATCAGCTGCCGCCGGCCCTGGAACAGATCGCGCAGACTGACCTTGCCGCCGGGCCCCTCGAACGCATAGGTTTTGTCCACTTCCATCCACGGCATGCGCCGGCGCTCGGCGGCCAGGGCGTCGCGGGCCCGCGTATGCGCCTTTTCCTTCACGAGCAGTTGCAGACGGGCTGCCTCCCAGTCCTGCGGCGATACCACTGGCGGTGTTTGCATGGCGGTCTGTCCGTCGTTTCGTCCGTTTTTAGCTGATGTCGTCATGGCTCTTGAGACCTCTTGCTTGGGCGGGATTTCCGCGCCTCGCTGTGACAGACGCGAATTCACTCGCGTCTCGCCGCACATCGTCGGCCGTGAGCTATTTGTGGCACCGGACGATCGGCGTGCGGGAGTAACAAGTGTGGCGGGATTGTCATGGAGTCGCTGATTACGGCCGCAGCGCGCGCGCTCGAAGCCGGCGACCCGCTCGGCGCCCTGAACCGCGTGGCGTTGCGCAACGATGCGCCGTCGCTGGCGCTGCGCGGCATCGCGATGGCGCAGCTCGGCGATCTCGCGAAGGCGAAGGCGCTGCTGCGGAGCGCCGCGCGCGCCTTTGGTCCGCGCGAGGCGGTGGCGCGCGCCAGGTGCGTGGTGGCCGAGGCCGAAATCGCGCTCGTCTCGCGCGACCTGAACTGGCCGGCCAGGACACTCGCGGGCGCGCGGGCGACGCTCGAAAGGCACGGCGATGTCGCCAACGCGGCGCATGCGGGCCATATCGAGGCCCGCCGCCTTCTCCTCGTCGGACGCGTCGACGAGGCCGAGCGCACGCTGGCCGAACTTAGCGCCTCCCCGCTCCCGCCTGCATCTCAGGTCGTCCGCGAGCTCGTGGTCGCCGGCATCGCGATCAGGCGGCTCAGAACGAAAGAGGTGCGCACAGCGCTCGGCCGCGCGGCGCGCGCAGCGCGGCTGGCGGGCATCCCGACGCTCGTGGCCGAAGTCGAAAGCGCAAACCTCGTTCTCGCCACGCCGGCGGCGCGCCTGATTTCACGCGGCAGCGAACACCCGTTGTTGCTCGGAGAGGTCGAAAGACTGGCGACTTCGACAGCGCTCGTCGTAGACACCTTCCATCATGTTGTGCGCCGGCAAGGCGTTGTCGTGTCGCTCGGAACGCGGCCAGTGCTGTTCGCGCTCGCCCGTCTTCTGGCGCAGGCATGGCCCGCGGATGTCTCGCGAGAGGCGTTGATTGCCGGTGCGTTTCAAGCGAAGCACGCCGATGAGTCGCACCGCGCGCGATTGCGCGTCGAGATCGGGCGGCTCCGCACCAAGCTCAAACCGCTGGCCGAAATCAGCGCAACCAAGCAGGGATTTGAGCTGGCGCCGCGGAAGACGCGCGACGTCCTCGTGCTGGCGCGCCCCGTCGAGGAAAAGCACGCCGCCGTCCTCGCCTTTCTCGCCGACGGCGAGCCGTGGTCGAGCTCGGCGCTCGCGCTTGCGCTTCGAATCAGCCCGCGCACGGTGCAGCGGGCGCTCGAGGAGCTCGCCCGATCGGACAAGGTACAGTCGTTCGGACACGGACGGGCGCGCCGCTGGATGACCCCGCCTGTTCCGGGTTTCCCGACAGGCTTGTTACTCCCGGGCCCGTTGCTGAAGGCGTAGGTTGGTCACGCCACAGGGATCAAGCACATGAAGCGTTCAGCCGCAGAGATCGTCACGGAGTACGGGCCTTTTCCCGGCGTCGAGGCCGTGCATGGCGTTACCTATGACGGCACCCATGTCTGGTTCGCGTCCGGCGACAAATTGAATGCGGTCGATCCGGCCAGCGGCAAGATCGCACGTTCCATCGATGTCGCCGCGCATGCGGGAACGGCGTTCGACGGCCGGCATCTGTTCCAGATCGCCGAGGATCGCATCCAGAAGATCGACGCGGCGACCGGCACGGTGGTCAGCACGATCCCGGCGCCCGGCGGTGGCAGCGATTCCGGGTTGGCCTGGGCCGAGGGTTCGCTCTGGGTCGGTCAATATCGCGAGCGGAAGATCCACCAGGTCGATCCCGAAACCGGAACGATTCTCCGCACCATCGAGAGCAAGCGCTTCGTGACGGGGGTCACCTGGGTCGACGGCGAGCTCTGGCACGGCACCTGGGAAGGCGAGGACAGCGACGTGCGGCGGATCGATCCCGAAACCGGCAAGGTGCTCGAGCAACTCGACCTGCCCGCTGGAACAATGGTGTCGGGACTGGAGTCAGACGGCGGCGATCGCTTCTTCTGTGGTGGCGGAAGTCGCGGCAATGTGAGGGCGGTCCGCCGTCCGAGGCGCGGCGCTCCGCGGTGACGATCTGCACATACGGCAACGTCGCGGTCGCAGCCGTTAACCCATTTGCCGCAATTCCACCCCATCCATGCGCTCTAGCGCCCCTCTCGCCCGCTCTGTAAAATCCGTCACGGGGCGGCTTGGGGGAGTGATGCGTCTGACGTTGAACTTGAAGACTATCCTGATTGCCGTTGTGGTGCTCGCGGCGTCGTTTTTCATCAGCCTGAAGGCGATGGACTGGCTGTCGCCGCGCACGACGACGTCTGCACCGCCGGTCGCGCAACTGCCGCCGCTGCCGCCGGTCTCGAAGAGTTCGATCGTGGTGGCGCCGGTTGCGATCGCGTTGTCGGCGATCCGGGAGCAGGCCGAGAGAGCCGCGCCGCGCAATTTCGCCGGCAAGGCCGAGAACCCGATCTCGCAGATCCTGCAGGACGCCGACATCAGCTGGTCTGCTGTGCGCGGGCCGATGGCAGTTGTCGGCGACAAGGACGTGCTGACGCTGTCGACGCCGCTCACCGGCAAGCTGAACGTGACGGGATCGCTGTCATCGAAGGCCACCGGCGCGCTCGGCGAGGCGCTGGGCAGCGTGCTCGGCGGCAACGCCGCCAAGCAGATCGGCGCGGTCAACATCAAGAACCTGAACGCCAGCGCCGAGATCAAGGGCAATGTGATCGTCACCTCGCGCCCGAAGCTCGCGGCCAACTGGTATCTCGAGCCCAATCTCGGCGCCCAGGTCAATCTCGGCGACACCAACCTCTCGGTCGCGGGCGCCAAGGTCAACGTGCCGGCGCAGGTCAAGCCGCTGATCGACAAGACGGTCGGCGAGCAGCTCAATGCCGTCTCCGAGCGCATCCGCAACGATCCCTCACTCCGGGAGAACGCGAAGGTGCAATGGGCCAGGGCCTGCCGCTCGATCCCGCTGCAAGGCACCGGCGCCTCGGCCGCGCTGCCGCCGCTCTGGCTCGAGATGAAGCCGACCCGCGCCATCGCGGCGCAGCCGCGAGTCGACGCGCAGGCCGTGACGCTGCTGCTCGGCCTCGAAGCCGAGACGCGCGTGACCTCGACGCCGACCAAGCCGGACTGCCCGTTTCCCAGCAAGATCTCGATCGTGCCGCCGACCGGCACGGGCGTAAACATCGCCGTTCCCATCGACGTTCCCTTCACCGAGATCAACAAGCTCATCGCGGCACAGATGGTTGGCCACACCTATCCCGAGGACGGCTCCGGCCCGGTCGACGTCACCGTCAAAAGCGTCAACGTGATCCCGTCGGGCGAGCGGCTGCTGATCTCGCTGCTGGTCCGTGCCAAGGAGAAGAAGAGCTGGTTCGGTCTCGGCGCCGAGGCGACCGTGCATATCTGGGGCAGGCCGATGCTCGACCAGGCACAGCAGACGCTGCGGCTCGCCGACGTCGAGCTCGCGGTGGAATCCGAGGCGGCCTTTGGCCTGCTCGGCGCCGCCGCGCGCGCGGTGGTGCCACAGCTCCAGCAGGCGCTGGTCCAGAAGGCGACGCTCGATCTGAAGCCGATCGCCGTCAATGCGCGCGAGAAGATCGCGGCCGCCATCGCCGACTACCAGAAGAGCGAGGACGGCCTCAAGGTCGAGGCCAGGATCGACAGCCTGACGCTCACCGACATCGCCTTCGATTCCAAGACGCTGCGCGTGGTCGCGGAAGCCGGCGGCTCGTTGAATGTGTCTGTGACCAAGCTGTCGGGGATGTGAGCACGTCTTCGCTCACCGGGCCCGCGCGTCTTCGTCGGTTGCGCCGCTGGCATTCTCGTCGGAGGATGCTAAGCTGCTCCGCGCAACCTCGGACGAGGTGCTGATAACACTACAGGGGACAACGCGAGGACGACATGGAAGCCGGCATGGTCACGCCCGCGCCGGTGCTGGTGCGCTTTTCCGGCATTCAGAAGACCTACGATGGCGAGCACCTCGTGGTGAAGAACCTCGAGCTCGAGATCAGGAAGGGCGAGTTCATCACCCTGCTTGGCCCCTCGGGCTCGGGCAAGACGACCACGCTGATGATGCTGGCTGGCTTCGAGGTTCCGACTCGTGGCGAGATCTACCTCGCTGACCGGCCAATCAAGAACATGCCGCCGCATAAGCGCGACATCGGCATGGTATTCCAGAACTATGCCCTGTTTCCACACCTGACGATCGCGGAGAATATCGCCTTCCCGCTATCCGTTCGCAAAACCAACAAGGTGGAAACGCAGGAGCGTGTAAGCGCGGCGTTGCGCATGATCAAGATGGAAACCCTGGCGCACCGACGGCCCGGGCAGCTGTCAGGCGGTCAGCAGCAGCGCGTGGCGCTGGCCCGCGCACTGGTTTTCAATCCGCAGCTCGTCCTGATGGACGAGCCCCTTGGCGCCCTGGACAAGCGCCTGCGGGAGCAAATGCAACTGGAGATCAAGCAACTGCACGAGACGATGGGCATCACCGTCGTCTACGTCACCCACGATCAGAGTGAAGCGCTCACCATGTCGGACCGCATCGCCGTGTTCAACGACGGCATCGTGCAGCAGGTCGACACGCCCGACGCGCTGTACGAGCGTCCGGTGAACAGCTTCGTCGCCCACTTCATCGGCGAGAACAATGTGCTGGCCGGCACCGTCGAGACGGTCGAAAAGGAATATTGCCGCGTCACCCTGGCTGGTGGCGCCGCCGTGACCGCACGGGCAGTCAACGTATCAGGCGCGGGCGCATCGACGTCCCTGTCGGTGCGGCCGGAGCGGATCTCCATTATCCTGGGCAGCACCTCCAGCGACGGACCGAACCGCCTGCCGGCCAGAGTGCAGAACACCATCTACGTCGGCGACCACGCGCTGGCTGTGCTCGATGTCGCCGGCAACGGGGAGTTCATTGTCAAGCTTCAGCCGGACGCACATGACAGCCTGAGACATGGCGAAAGCGTGTTCATCACCTTCCGCCCCGAGGACTGCCTGGCCCTCGATCCCGTCTGATCCAACCCTGCAGCCTTTCTCCAACGCAAGCGGACCGGCATCGATCAACCCCAACGCAACTCACATGAAGAAGGAATAATGACCATGCTGAAGTGCAAGATTGTCCTGAGTTTCGCCGTGGCACTCACCGCCAGCGCTGCACTGGCCACGGTCGCGCAGGCGCGTGACCTCACCGTCGTGTCGTGGGGCGGTGCATACCAGGACGCCCAGAAGAAGGTCTATTTCGAGCCGTTCAGGAAAGCAGCGGGGATTCCGATGAACGACGAGTCCTGGGACGGCGGCGTCGGTGTGTTGCGCGCCAAGGTGCAGGGTGGCGCCGCCACCTGGGACGTCGTTCAGGTCGAGAGTGACGAGCTGGCGGTCGGCTGCGAGGAAGGCCTGTTCGAGAAGATGGATTATTCCAGGATCGGCGGCGAGGCCGCCTATATACCTCCGTCAGTCAATCCCTGCGGCGTCGGCGCCATCCTCTACGATTTCGTTCTCGGCTACGACAAGGACAAGCTGAAGGAGGCGCCCAAGGGCTGGGCCGACTTCTTCGACACCAAGAAGATCCCGGGCAAGCGCGGCCTGCGTCAGGGCCCGAAGACCACGCTGGAGATCGCTCTCATGGCCGACGGCGTCGCACCGAAGGACGTCTACAAGGTGCTGGCGACCGACGAGGGCGTCGAGCGCGCGTTCAAGAAGCTCGACACCATCAAGGGCGACATCGTCTGGTGGAAGGCCGGCGCCCAGCCGCCGCAATTACTCGCCTCCGGCGAGGTGGCGATGACCTCGGTCTACAATGGCCGGATCGACAGCGCGAACAAGAACGAAAAGAAGAATTTTGGCATGGTATGGGACGGAGCGCTCTTCACTCTCGACAGTTGGGTCATCCTGAAGGGTAGCCCGAACAAGGACGCGGCCTACAAGTTCCTGGACTTCGTCGGCAAGGCGGAGAACCAGTCCAAGCTGTCGGAGAACATTGCTTATGGCACCACGAACAAGGACGCAGCCGCCCGGCTGCAGCCCGCCGTTCTGAAGGACCTGCCGACAGCGCCTGACAACATCAAGAACGCGGTCGAGATCAACGTTGCCTTCTGGCTCGAGAACATCGACCGCCTGACCGAGCGCTTCAACAAATGGGCTGCAAAATAGCGCGCCTGAACGGCGGCGCGAAAAACGTGGCGGATAGCTCGCCCGCGGCGCATCCTTCGAGACGCCCGCCTACGGCGGGCCCTCAGGATGAGGTCTGAGTCTGTGGCAGCGACCTTACAGGCACCGATGTCGAGGAGCCTCATCCTGAGGAGACCGCGAAGCGGTCGTCTCGAAGGACGAGGCGCGCGCTCAGACCGCTCCAAAACGTCATATGCGATTGCCCTGCCTAAAATAGAGAGGGATGTCCGGTCAAAGAGGCTCTCGCCATGACAGCCACGTTCCTGACCGGCGCCGATGCCCAGACCGTGGTGCCGCTCAAGCGCCGCCTGAAGCGGGCGGAGCGAGCGCGCCGTATCAAGGCATTGGCACTGGTTCTGCCGCTTCTGCTGTTTCTGCTCTTCACCTTCGCAGGCCCGATAGCCGGCATGCTCTGGCGCTCGGTCGATGACCGGGAGGTGCGTCAGGTTCTGCCTCAAACCGTAGCTGTTCTCGCCAACTGGGACGGCAAGGACCTGCCGGACGAAAAGGCCTACGCGGCGCTGGCAAACGACATCCTGGCGGCGCGCACCTCCGGCACCATCGCCATCGCGGCCAAGCGCCTCAACTACGCACTGAGCGGCTTCCGCACGATCCTGACCAGCACTGCACGCAATCTGAAGGCAGTGCCGGAGCCCGGCGCGGCCAAGGAGACGCTGGGCAAGATCAACCCGGCCTGGCGCGAACGCACCACCTGGACGACGATCAAGGACGCCAGTGGCCCAATCACCGGCTTCTACCTTCTGGCGGCGCTCGACCTGACGCGGAACATGGATGGTGCGATCGTCGCAGCCCCGCCGGATCAGGCCATCTACCGCGACGTTTTCGCCCGCACCTTCATCATCAGCCTCAGTGTCACGGCACTCTGCCTGATCCTCGGCTTCCCGGTCGCCTACCTGCTGGCAACGCTGCCGCCGGGCCGGTCGAACCTGCTGATGATCTTCGTCCTGCTGCCTTTCTGGACTTCGCTTCTGGTCCGCACCTGCGCCTGGATCGTGCTGTTGCAGACCAACGGCATCGTGAACGACACCCTGCACTGGCTTGGCATCATCGACGAGCCGTTGCGCATGATCTACAACCGCTTCGGTGTCTGCGTGGCGATGACCCACGTTCTCCTGCCGTTCATGATCCTGCCGCTGTACAGCAGCATGAAGGCGATCTCGCCTGCGTACATGCGTGCCGCCGCCTCGCTCGGTGCGCCACCGGTTACCGCCTTCCTGCGGATCTACCTGCCTCAAACCCTGCCCGGTATCGGCGCGGGAAGCCTGCTCGTCTTCATCCTGGCGCTCGGCTACTACATCACACCGGCACTCGTCGGGGGCGCGGGCGATCAAATGATCAGCTACTTCATCGCGCTCTACACGACCGAGACGGCCAACTGGGGCCTTGCTTCGGCCTTGGGTGCGGTGCTGCTGCTGGTCACTCTTCTGCTCGCTCTCGTCTACGGAAAGCTGGTGCAGGGACAGCAGGTCACGGGAGGAATGAAGAATTGAGCGATACCCCCTCCCTTCGCACGCCCAGCCAGCGCATCGCGTGGACCGCGACCATCGCTATCTCCACGCTGGTGTTCTTCTTCCTGATCGCTCCAATCCTGGCGATCATGCCGCTGTCCTTCAGCTCGGGCTCCTACCTGACCTATCCGCTGCCCGGCCTCTCCTTGCGCTGGTACGACGACTTCATCAATTCGCCGCGCTGGATGAATTCGCTGAAGAACAGCATGATCATCGGCGTCGCCTCGACCCTGCTGTCCATGTTGCTTGGCACGCTCGCCGCGCTGGGACTGGCTCAGTGGAAGAGCCGGTTCAAACCGCTCGTGCTGGCTTTCGTGCTGTCGCCGGTCGTCGTGCCCGGTGTCATCACCGCGGTCGGTCTGTATTTCTTCTTCGCGCCGATCGGACTGACCGGCAGTTATCTCGGCCTGATTCTGGCCCACACCGCGCTGGCGACGCCCTTTGTGGTGATCACGGTCGGCGCGACGCTGCAAAGCTTCGACACCAACCTGACGCGCGCCGCCGCCTCACTCGGCGCCTCGCCGCTGTACGCGTTCCGCCGCGTGATCCTGCCGCTGATCCTGCCCGGCCTGGCGTCGGGCGCGCTGTTCGCCTTCGCGACCAGCTTCGATGAGGTGGTGATCGTGCTGTTCATGGCAGGTCCCGAGCAACGCACCCTGCCGCGCGAGATGTTCAGCGGCATCCGAGAGAATATCAGCCCGACCATCACGGCAGCGGCGGTGATTCTGACGACGGTATCCGTCATCCTCCTCGCCACCCTGGAAGGCTTGCGCCGACGCAACGAGCGGCTCAAAGGCATCACCGCCTGACCGGCGGCGTTCTTCTTCCTTCTCCCCTTGTGGGAGAAGGTGGCGCGAAGCGCCGGATGAGGGGTTGCCGCCGCAAGCTCGAATGCAAGATGGGTGCGCGCGGAGAGAACCCCTCACCCGTCTCGCCGCTACGCGGCGAGCCACCCTCTCCCACAAGGGGCCCCACAAGGGGAGAGGGCAACACCGCAGCCCCCCTACTTATTCTCAACGTCCCTCACGCGTCCTTGGCTTTGCGGCCGCGACCATTTGTCGCTAGAACAGCCCCCCAACAAAACCCAAACAACAACACACAGGGAGAAAAACCAACATGCAGAAACTCATCGCCGCCGTCGCGGCCGGTCTCGCCCTTGCCGCCACGTCCGGCGCCGCGCAGGCGCAGATGTCCGACGATGTCGTCAAGATCGGCGTGCTCACGGACATGTCGAGCCTCTATGCGGACGCGACCGGCAAGGGTTCGCTCGCCGCCGTCGAGATGGCGGTCGCCGATTACGGCGGCAAGGTCGCGGGCAAGCCGGTGCAGGTGGTTGCCGCCGATCACCAGAACAAGCCTGATGTCGGCGTCAACATCGCCCGCAACTGGTACGACAACGACAAGGTCGACGCGATCTTCGACGTGCCCACATCCTCGGTGGCGCTGCCTATCTCGGCGCTGACGCGCGAGAAGAACAAGATCAATATCAATTCCGGCGGCGGCTCGTCCGACATCACCGGCACCGCCTGCTCGCCCAACACGGTGCACTGGACCTATGACACCTATGCGCTGTCGAACGTCGCCGGCAAAGCGATGGTCAAGCGCGGCGAGGACACCTGGTTCTTCGTCACCGCCGACTACGCCTTCGGCATGGCGCTCCAGCGCGACGCCGCCAACGTGGTCAAGGAAAGCGGCGGCAAGGTGCTCGGCGAAGTCCGCCATCCGCTTAACTCGTCCGACTTCTCCTCCTTCCTGCTTCAGGCCCAGGCCTCCAAGGCCAAGGTAGTCGCGCTGGCGAACGCCGGCGGAGACACCACCAATGCGCTGAAGCAGGCCTCCGAGTTCGGCTTGACCCAGGGCGGCCAGAAGATGATCGCGCTGCTCCAGCAAATCACCGACACGCACTCGCTCGGCATCAAGGCGACGCAGGGCCTGATCGTCACCGACGCGTTCTACTGGGACATGAACGACGAGACGCGCGCCTTCTCGAAGCGCTTCAACGAGAAGGTCGGGCACATGCCGACCATGATCCAGGCCGGGCTCTATTCGGCGACCATGCACTATCTGAAGGCGATCGAGGCCATCAAGACCGACGAGGCGCCGAAGGTGATGGCGCAGATGCGCGCCACACCGATCAACGACTTCTTCGCCAAGAACGGCAAGATCCGCATCGACGGTCGCATGGTCCATGACATGTATCTGTTCGAGGTGAAGAAGCCTGAGGAGTCCAAGGGCGAGTGGGACCTCTACAAGCTGATCGCCACCGTGCCCGGCGACGAAGCATTCCGTCCGCTCGACAAGGGCGGCTGCCCGCTGGTGAAATGAGACTAGGCGACTGATGACCGGCCGGTGCCAATCCCTCATCCTGAGGAGCTTGCGAAGCAAGCGTCTCGAAGGATGAAGGCCCCCGCCGGTGGCCTCGCCCTTCGAGAAGCGCGCCAGGAGCGCGCTCCTCAGGGTGAGGATCAACATCTCTCAACGACGAAAAGACACGATGGCACGCCCGGGGGAAAGCCGGGCGCGCTTCGTTTAGGCGTTCAGAATAGCCTTACTCCGAGTACTTGAACTCGGGCATGTTCTTCAGCTCGTCCTTGGTCGCGTTGAACACGGCGTGGTCCGGATACCACTTGGATAACGAGGACGACGACGTGGTCGTCGTGGTCTTTTCGGTGCCGGTCGCAGCGCCCGTGGTCGTCGTCGTGGCGGGTTTGGTGGCTGTGGTGGAGGCGACCGCCTGGTTGACGAATTTCAGCTTCTCATAGGGCACGGCGACCAGATGCTCGCCCATGCCGAGGAAGCCGCCGACGCCGATGACGGCGATCTTGACCGCGCCGCTCTTGTCCATCAGCAGGTCGTTGATCGAGCCGATGTTCTCGTTGGCGTCGTTGTAGACTTTGAGGCCCGCCATCTTCGAGGCACGCCAATCACCCGACGCAGTCGTCGTCGTGGTCGTCATGGTGGCTGCGGGCGCGGCTTTGTCGGTCGTGGCAGTCGACGATTGTGCAAACGCAACGGTCGCAAGAAGCGCGGTGCCGGCAAGGCCGGCGGCGATCGATTTCATGAACATTGTTGTCCTCTCCTTCAGCAGAAAACTTGTGCGGAGAGAACCACGCTGGACACTCGCAGTTCCTGAGCTGCGGCAATTTGGTCGCACGATTGAGCGCTGCGTTCCGAGGAAGGTTCCTGTGTCACCGAGGAACGTTCGAGATGCATGGTTCCCCGCCGACGATCACGCGCGCTGGGTGACGCACGATCGCGGCGAGGAACACCCCGACCTGTTCGCCCAGGTCAGCTCTTGTAGTCGATCAGAAGCGCGGAGAAGTCCGAGCCGCTTGACGAACTGGTGCTGCCGCTGGCGCCGTAGGACGACGCCGACGATTGCGACTGCTGAAGCGCCTGAAGGAACTGCTGGAGGATCTTGGCTGTGGTTGTATCGCTCGACGTGCCGGTATCGTTCGTGGACGACGACGAATCCGAAGAGCTGTCGTCCGGCGGCGGACCGGACGGCGGTCCACCCGCGCCACCGGGACCGTGGGCGCCGCCGGGACCTTTGGCGAAGGCTGACTGGAATACACCCTTGAGCTCGTCGGCCTGGTCCGAGGTCAGCGTCCCGTTCGACACTTCGTTCGAGATGAGGTCGTCGATCTTCGACTTCATGTCATCCTTGGAGGGACGCGTGCCGTTCGACTGATCGCTCGACCGGCTCTGCTGGAGAGCGGTGTCGATGTCTGTCAGCGCCGTCGAGAGCGCCGACTGGTCCGACGACGAGACCGTGCCGGCGGAGACTTCCGATTGCAGTTCCTGCTGCAGCCGCTGCAACGGCGACTGGTAGTTACCGGCGGAGGCCGCCGAAATCGAGGTCATCATGGCTCCGTGGGTTTTTTGCGGGGTTTCGTGACGAGCGCTGTCACGGTATGGTTAGCGGCCTTAACGAGACCTTGCCGCTCGGCTGCCCAGGTATTGCCCGGTGTTGCGTGCCGGACGGCCGGAAACATACCGAAACAAAAATCTTCGCCATTTGGCCCGAATCTTGGACAAACAAAGCTCATGGCCATTCCCAATCCCAACATCCTGGTCGTCGAAGACGACCGCGAAACGCGGGCGTTGATTGCGAAGTATTTGCGCAACAACGCATGCAACGTCACCGCCGTGGGCGACGGACGCGAGATGGCGCGCGCTATGGCCGATCACAGGGTCGACCTCATCATTCTCGACGTCATGCTGCCCGGCGAGGACGGCCTCAGCCTGTGCCGCAAGGTACGCTCGGAGGCGCAGACGCCGATCATCATGCTGACCGCGCGCGGCGAGGACGTCGACCGTATCGTCGGTCTCGAGATGGGCGCGGACGACTATCTGCCGAAACCGTTCAACCCGCGCGAGCTGCTTGCACGGATCAACGCGGTGCTGCGCCGTCAGGCCAATGCGCAGGCTGCAAGCTCGATCGAAGGTGCAAGCACGCTCGCCTTTGAGGGCTGGCGCATCGACCTGCGCCTGCGCGAACTGCGCAATCCGGAAGGCGCGCGTGTCGCGGTCACCAGCGCCGAGTTCGATCTCTTGCGGACGTTCTGCGAGCGGCCCGGCCGCGTGCTGTCGCGCGACAGCCTGCTCGACCTCACGCAAGGGCGCGGCAGCGGCTCGTTCGAGCGCTCCATCGACGTGCTGGTCAGCCGCATCCGCCGCAAGATCGAGCCCAATCCGCAGGATCCGACCATGATCAAGACGGTGCGTTCCGGCGGCTATCTGTTCACGCCGAGAACTGAAGCAGCCGGCAACGACGCGGTCGCGACGCCCCGCGGCAACTAGTGAGGCGGCCGTCATGACGCCGTTCCGCTTCTTCCACCTCAAGAGCATCGGCGGGCAGATCGCCGCGCTGGTAGTCGCCTCGATCGTCGCGCTGCATCTGGTCCTCACCGCCAGCTTCCTGGTCAGCCGGCCGGACCGCGCCGAGCCGCCGCCCGACAGCGCGCATCAACTCGCGGATGCGGCCCTCCTGCTCAGCAGCGCCGACGCAAGCGAGCGGCCGCGCATCCTGGCCGACATCTCGCGTGCATTTCCAAAGGCCGGCATCGAGATCCTCGCGCCGGGCACTGCTTCCGTCGTCGACGATAACGAGGGCCAGCATCTGCACAGCGTGCGCCGGCACCTCGGCCGTCAGTACAAGGTGCTTGCGCTGGCGCCGAACTTCGGCGTGCACCGGGTCGCGGTCCAACTCCCCGACGGCACCATGATCGCGGGCCGTGTCGAGCAGGGACCGTATGCGCCGCGGTTCTGGGGCGGCCCGTGGATGATCACGCTCCTGTTCGCGCTGATCAGCGTCACCATGCTCGGCCTGTGGGCGGCCTATGCGCTGGCCGCGCCGCTCTCCTCCTTCGCCAGGGCCGCCGAGAATTTCAGCCTGGACGGCACCGCCGAGCCGCTGCCCGAGCGCGGCCCGGAAGAGATCCGCCAGGTTGCACGCGCGCTCAACCGCATGCATGAGCGGATCGCGCGGCTGATGTCGGATCGGACCCGGATGCTGGCGGCGATCAGCCACGATTTGCGAACGCCGATCACGCGGCTGCGCCTGCGCGCCGAGTTCATCGAGGACGAAGGCAACCGCAAGCGCATGCTGATCGATCTCGACCAGATGCGCTCGATGCTGGAATCCGTGCTGTCGCTGCTGCGCAACGACCGCAAGGTCGAAGCCATCACGCTGGTCGACATCGCGAGCACGCTGCAGCTCGTCGCCGACCAGTTCGGAGACATGGGCCATGTCGTGCACTATGTCGGCCCCGCTTCCGCAACCGCCGCCGCGCGCCCCGACGATCTGCATCGCGGCATCACGAACCTCGTCGAGAACGCGGTGCGCTTCGGCGCCGAAGTGACGATCCGCCTCGATGTTGCCGGCACCAGGCTCATCATCGACGTCGAGGACGACGGCCCCGGCATCTCGGATGCGCGCAAGCAGGAAATGCTGGAGCCTTTCGTGCGTGGCGACGATGCGCGCACCATGGACGATTCCACCGGCTTCGGGCTCGGCCTGTCGATCGCGCACGCGATCGCGCTCGCCCATGGCGGCGAGCTGTCGCTGCACGACCGCGAGCCGCACGGATTGATCGTGCGGATGCAATTGCCGGTCTGGCAGCAGCCGCGGCTGGCGGCTTAAGACGGCGCTTCAGGCCGCGAGCGGCGGATACGCGGTGGCCTCCTCATCGAAGATCGCCACCGCCTCGAAGCGATAGTTGCAGGCGCGGCAATTCCAGAGATAGGAGACGCGCCCCTCGCCCGGCTCGATCCAGTCGGGCTGCGGGATCGGCGTGCCGCATTGGGCACAGGGGTTCTGCCTGGGAATGTCGCCGATATCGGTTTCGACCATGCTGGCTTTTGTCATGGCACCTCTCCCGATTTTTGGCGCTTACATACTCGCTTTCGCAGGCATGCGCGAATAGACAGGCCTGCTGTCGCGAGCGCGTTCCCGACCTGCGGGGGAACCGTTATGCCGGCTTTGAGCCCTGGTGGCGACGTTTAGCCACATCATCGCCGCGTTCGGGGGGCCTAACGGCAGCCAAGCGCAGGCCACTCAGGATATGGCATATCTGATGAAGATTTTACGCATAGCCGCGCTGCTCGCGGCCGGACTGACGTTGCCGCAGGCCGCATTCGCGGGCGAGGCCGATTACGCCGAGATGGTCGCGATGCATGCGCGCGCCAACGGCGTGCCGGAGGCGCTGGTGCATCGCGTGATCCTGCGCGAAAGCCGCTATCAGCCCGGCCTCGTCGGCCATGGCGGCACCATCGGGCTGATGCAGATCAAGCTCGCGACCGCCCGCGGGCTCGGCTACACCGGCGACGCCGCAGGCCTGCGCGATCCCAACACCAACCTCACCTATGCGGTCAAATATCTCGCCGGCGCCTATCGCGCCGCCAACGGCGACCACGCCCGAGCCATTCGTTATTTCGCCGGCGGCTATTACTACGCCGCAAAGCGCCAACACCAGGAACAACTGGTGCAGCAGGCCAGCGCCGACACGAGCGGTCAGGCTTGGCTGGAGCCGAACGGCAATCCGCAGCCGATGTTCGGCACCGCGCCGCACCGGAAGCTGGCGCAGCACGTCCGCAACGCGCGGGCGCAGGAGCTGAAGTAGCGTCCGTGTCCCGGACACGCTGCAGCGTGCAACGCTGCTGCGCTGAGCCGGGACCCAGTGTGCCTCGAGATGGGCCCCGGCTCTGCAGCGTACCGCTGAAGAAGCGCTGCGCTGCGTCCGGGGCACGCGACTGTGTAGTTCCGCCAAGCGCGTTGACACCAGCCGTCAGTGGCATACATTAGAGCTGTTCCGAGGGGTGCTCCGAGGAGGAGCTGAGATACCGCTAAATGGGCAAAGCCGCCCAAGACCGCGGTGACCCTTTGAACCTGATCCGGGTCATGCCGGCGAAGGGACAGGGATGTACCAGAAGACCAAGCGGCCGGATTCTCCGGTATCCATCATCGGCGCAGGCGTTGCAGGGGCCTGGCAAGCACTCTTGTTCGCGCAGGCCGGCCATGCTGTGACTTTACACGAGCGCGGTGACGCTGCCATGACCGACGCCACCAGCCATTGGGCCGGCGGCATGCTCGCACCCTATTGCGAGGCGGAGGTCGCCGAACCCATCATCAGCCGCCTCGGGCTGCGTTCGCTCGACATCTGGCGCCGCGAATTGCCGGATACCCCGTTCAACGGCTCCCTCGTGGTCGCCCATCCGCGCGAGCGCAACGATTTCGAGCGCTTCGCCCGGATGACCAACGAGCACCGCCGGCTCGATGCCGCTGACCTTGCCGAGATCGAGCCGTCGCTGGACGGGCGCTTCCGTGACGCGCTGTTCTTCCCCACCGAGGGCCATGTCGAGCCGCGCCGCGTGCTGCCGAAGCTGCACGAGCGCATCCGCGCCGCCGGCGGCACCATCAAGTTCGGAAGCGATGTAACGGCCGCCGACCTCGACGGCATCGTGATCGACTGCCGCGGCATCAGTGCGCGCGACGGGCAACCGGAGTTGCGCGGCGTCAAGGGCGAGATGATCCTGATCGAGACGAGCGAGGTGCAGCTCGCGCGCCCGGTACGGCTGATCCATCCGCGCTGGCCGCTCTACGTGATCCCGCGCGAAGACAATCTGTTCATGCTGGGTGCGACCTCGATCGAGACCGAGGACACCGGCGTCAGCGTGCGCTCGGCGCTGGAGTTGCTGGGCGCGGCCTATGCCGTGCATCCGGCCTTCGGCGAGGCGCGCATCGTCGAATTCGGCTCGGGCCTTCGCCCCGCTTTCCCCGACAATCTGCCGCGCATCGGCATTCGCGGCGGCAGAATCACCGTCAACGGGCTATTCCGCCACGGCTTCCTGATCGCGCCGGCGCTCGCCGAGCTGACGCTCGCCTATGTCGAGCGCGGCCAGATCGACAATGAGGTGATGCAATGCACGTGATCGTCCAATGCTTTTGATCATAAACGGCGAGCGACGCGAGGTGGCCTCAGTGAGCGTCGACGCGCTGCTCACCGAGCTCGACTACGAGGGCACGCATTTCGCGATCGCGCTCAACTTCGACGTCGTGCCGAAAAGCCGCTGGGCCGAAACCCATCTCAAGGCCGGCGACGAGATCGAGATCATCACGCCGCGGCAGGGAGGATGAGGTGATGCAGAACTCTCTCGCAACAAACTCCGCCGTCATCCTGAGGTGCGAGCCGCCTTCGGCTCGCCTCGAAGGATGGCCGCGCGCGCAGCCGTCATCCTTCGAGGCGCGCAAGAGCGCGCACCTCAGGATGACGATCCTCGCTTGTTGCCTGCAAGGAAATTGAAGCCATGGTGACCTTCTACGGCAAGACCTTCGCCTCCCGCCTGCTGATCGGCAGCGCGCTCTATCCCTCGCCTGCGATCATGCAAGCCGCGATCCGCGCGTCCGGCTCGAACATCGTCACGGTGTCGCTGCGCCGCGAATCCGCCGGCGGCAAGACCGGCGATGCGTTCTGGAAACTGATCCGCGAGCTCGATGTCACCGTGCTGCCGAACACCGCCGGTTGCCGCAGCGTGCGCGAGGCGGTGACCACGGCCAAGCTCGCCCGCGAACTGTTCGGCACGTCCTGGATCAAGCTCGAAGTGATCGCCGACAACGATACGCTGCAGCCCGACGTCGTCGGCCTGGTCGAAGCCGCCGCCATCCTGATCAAGGACGGCTTCGACGTATTCCCCTATTGCACCGAGGATCTCTCGGTCGCCAATCGCCTCGTCGATGCCGGCTGCAAGGTGGTGATGCCGTGGGCAGCTCCCATCGGCAGTGCCAAGGGCATCATCAACCGCGATGCGCTCAAACTGCTGCGCGAGCGGCTGCCCGACATCACGCTGGTGGTCGACGCCGGCCTCGGCGCGCCGAGCCACGCCGCGCACGCGCTCGAGCTCGGCTACGACGCCGTGCTGCTCAACACCGCGATCGCGAAAGCCGCCGATCCCGTCGCCATGGCCAACGCCTTCCGTCTCGGCGTCGACGCCGGCCGTACCGCTTACGAGGCCGGGCTGATGAACGCCCGCGACTTCGCCTCCCCGTCCACCCCTGTCGTTGGGACCCCGTTCTGGCATGCCGTATCCTGATCGCTTCTATCCTGTCGTCGACAGCCTTGCCTGGGTCGAGCGCCTGACGAAACTCGGCGTCGGCACGATTCAGCTTCGCACCAAGGAGCTCAACGACGCCGACGCGCTCCAGATCGTCACCGATGCGCTGGCGATCACGAAGGGCACGCAGGCGAAGCTCGTGGTGAACGACTATTGGCGCGCCGCGATCGTCGCCGGCGCAAAGTATCTGCATCTCGGCCAGGAGGATCTGGCCGACGCGGACCTCAAGGCGATCCGCGAAGCCGGCCTGTCGCTCGGCGTCTCCACCCACGACGACGAGGAGTTGGCAACTGCGCTCGCCGCAAAACCCGACTATGTCGCGCTCGGCCCGATCTTCTTCACCACGCTCAAATCGATGCGCTTCGCGCCGCAGGGCATTCCGAAGATCACCGAATGGAAGAAGCGCGTAGGCCAAATCCCGCTGGTCGCGATCGGCGGCATCAAGTTCGAGCACGCCGGGGAGATCTTTGCCGCCGGCGCGGATTCCATCGCCGTCGTCAGCGACGTCACCCAAAATGCCGACCCGGACGCGCGGGTACGGCAGTGGCTCGGCCTGTCCGTGGAGGCTGCGTGATGCGCCTCGCTCATTCTTCATCCCGTCACCCTGAGGTGGCCGCGCAAGCGGCCCTCGAAGGGCGACGGCCCGGCTCTTTCATCCTTCGAGGCTCGCGTTCCGCGAGCACCTCAGGATGACGAGATCGAAAATTACTCTCAGAAATTAAGCGTAAACGGAGGATCCCATGAACATCCGCTCCAATCCCGACAAGACCGTTCCCGCCGTCACCACCGGCCCGCTGCCCTCCTCGCGCAAGATCTTCGCGTCGCCCGACGCGGCACCCGATCTGCGCGTGCCCTTGCGCGAGATCATTCTCTCCGAAGGCGCCGGCGAGCCGAACCTGCCGGTCTACGACACCTCGGGCCCTTACACCGATCCGTCCGTGACCATCGACGTCAACGCGGGCCTTGCCCGCAACCGCAAGGCCTGGGTGCTGGAGCGCGGCGGCGTCGAGGAATATGAAGGCCGGCAGATCAAGCCGGAGGACAATGGCAGCGTCTCCGCCGACAAGGCCGCGCGCGCCTTCTCCGCCTATCACAAGCCGCTGCGCGGCCTCGACGGCCACAAGATCACTCAGCTCGAATTTGCCCGCGCCGGCATCATCACCAAGGAGATGATCTACGTCGCGGAGCGCGAAAACCTCGGTCGCAAGCAGCAGCTCGAGCGCGCGGAAGCAGCCCTCGCGGACGGCGAGAGCTTCGGCGCCGCTGTGCCCGCCTTCATCACGCCGGAGTTCGTGCGCAGCGAGATCGCGCGCGGCCGCGCCATCATCCCCTCCAACATCAACCACAGTGAACTCGAGCCGATGATCATCGGCCGCAACTTCCTGACCAAGATCAACGCCAATATCGGCAACTCGGCGGTGACCTCGTCGGTCGAGGAAGAGGTCGAGAAGATGGTGTGGGCGATCCGCTGGGGCGCCGACACCGTGATGGACCTCTCGACGGGCCGCAACATCCACACCACCCGCGAATGGATCCTGCGCAACGCGCCGGTGCCGATCGGCACCGTGCCGATCTACCAGGCACTGGAGAAGTGCAACGGCGATCCGGTGCAGCTGACCTGGGAGCTCTACAAGGACACGCTGATCGAGCAGTGCGAGCAGGGTGTCGACTATTTCACCATCCACGCCGGCGTGAGGTTGCAATACATCCACCTCACCGCCAACCGCGTCACCGGCATCGTCAGCCGCGGCGGCTCGATCATGGCGAAGTGGTGCCTGGCGCATCACAAGGAGAGCTTCCTCTACACCCATTTCGACGAGATCTGCGACCTCATGCGCAAGTATGACGTCTCGTTCTCGCTCGGCGACGGCCTGCGTCCGGGTTCGATCGCTGACGCCAACGACCGCGCCCAGTTCGCCGAACTCGAGACGCTTGGCGAACTGACAAAAATCGCGTGGGACAAGGGCTGCCAGGTCATGATCGAAGGCCCCGGCCACGTGCCGATGCACAAGATCAAGATCAACATGGACAAGCAGCTCAAGGAGTGCGGCGAGGCGCCGTTCTACACGCTTGGGCCCCTGACCACCGACATCGCGCCGGGCTATGACCACATTACCTCGGGCATCGGTGCAGCCATGATCGGCTGGTTCGGCTGCGCCATGCTCTGCTATGTCACGCCGAAGGAGCATCTCGGGCTGCCCGACCGCAACGACGTCAAGGTGGGCGTCATCACCTACAAGATCGCAGCCCACGCGAGCGACCTCGCCAAGGGCCATCCCGCCGCGCAACTGCGCGACGACGCCCTCTCCCGTGCCCGCTTCGACTTCCGCTGGACCGACCAGTTCAACCTCGGCCTCGATCCGGACACGGCAAAGAATTTCCACGACGAAACCCTGCCGAAGGAAGCCCACAAGGTCGCCCATTTCTGCTCGATGTGCGGCCCGAAGTTCTGCTCGATGAAGATCACCCAGGACGTCCGGGACTATGCGGCGACGCTGAACGACCCGAACTCGGTCGGCATGTCGATGCAGGGCACCGTCGAGGACGGCATGAAGCAGATGAGCGAGAAGTTCAAGGAGATGGGCAGCAACGTGTATCTGGATGCAGAGAAGGTGAAGGAGAGCAATCGGGTGCTGTGAGGCAGAGACTGAACCTCCTTTTGTCACATGTGGGCCGGACTTTATGTCCGGTCCAATGCTAGCAAGCGCATGAGTTTGTCTTCTCTCAAAGCTGTTCTTGAAGCGACGCTGACGCTACTCAAGCCTGGGCAGCGTCACTACCCAGACCTATTTGAAGCAGACGGCATTACTCCGCAACAACACTTTCCTAGCTGGTTAGTTGAACCAATTGTAGACGAGATTAATGAGGCCGACGAATTGCGGCGGCTTCTTACGAATAACCTGAACACCCTCAATTCAAGCGGCAAGATATCCGCATGGCACATTGCACAGGCGGCAGCTCACCGGTTACTCACGGACACTACGGCCGATACCGTCGTCTCTGACCTCGTAGATTTTGCTCATGCAGACGAATGTATCTGTCAGACTTACGTCAGTATTTGTGGGGACGGAATAACTGAGCGGATTGACCTCAGCAGCGACGTGGCCGTTATGCCCGCGGTCATGGCGCCAAAATCGTTCGCGCGTCAGCTCATTTTCGGTATCGACCGCTGGGATCGGCACTCTTTCCAGAAGGGACTCCCGATATTTGTGCCGAACATTGCAATTCTAGTTTCCCAAACCATTAATCCGCTGACGGAAGAAGCAAACATAGAGACTCGTCGGTTACAATATCTAGAAGAGAGTGTGCAGAAGGCCATCAGGGCATTGACGTTATCGAGCGGATGCCCGTTTACGCGCAATTGGCAAGTCTCGCGGATTGATCATCCTTCCATTCCATATGATGGAATCGGCAGCTACAGCGCGACAGGCATTCTAGAGGAGGCACCAAAGCCGCGGATAGAAGCAAGTCAGCCCGTTGATGCAAATTTGGCCCGACGTTTGTACGCGACGCTGGATGCGTTGCCATCGAATGTCAGGACTCCGGTAGAGCTCGTCACTGACCGTCTCCGTCGCTCCCGCGTGCACAATCCATCGGTCGATACAGCGCTTGATCTAGGTGTTGCAGGAGAGATCATTCTATTGCATCCATCTGCCGATTCTGAATTAAGCTATCGTTTTGCCTTGCGCGGGGCCTACCTTATTGCGATTGATCGTCATGATAGGAAAGTCAAATTTGAGGCATTTCGCGCCATGTACCACGCTCGTTCCCGCGCTGCGCATAGAGGCACGCTCGACGCGAAGCACCAAACGAGACTGGCCGAATTTGACTGGCTTTGCCGAACAGCGATCTGCAAGATCATTGAACGTCGCGCCTTCCCCGATTGGGAGGATCTTGTTTTAGGGGCAGCGATGCAGGATTTTAATGATGAAGGGCCTGCCGTTTCCGAATGACACCTGTTTTTCATTTCCGATGAACGCAACGACACTATCAGTAAATTGCCATCTACTGATCGCTTCGCTCACGTAGGGGGCCCGTGCCACCATCGACCGCCTCCCCGACCAGCTCCGCCCCAACCTCCGCCTCGTCTTCGTCGGCACCGCCGCCAGCACGCGCTCGGCTGAACTCGGGCACTACTACGCCCATCCCGGCAACCGCTTCTGGCGCGCGATCCATGAGGCCGGCATCACGCCGCGGCGCTATCAGCCGAGCGAGTTTGCCGCGCTGTTCGGGCTCGGGATCGGCTTCACCGATCTCTCCAAATCGGGCGCTGGGATGGATCACCAGATCGCGACGGAGTCGATCGACGTGCCGGGGTTCAAGGCCAAGATCGAGAAGTATCGGCCGAAGACGATTGCCTTCACGAGCAAGAAGGCGGCGAGCCTGTTTTATGGCAGGCTGTCGAGCGCGATTTCCCTGGGACGGCAGCCATCGGATGGAAGCTTGCCTGAGATATTCGTGCTCCCCTCGCCGTCCGGCGCTGCTTCGGGCCACTGGACGCTGGAGCCGTGGCGGGAGTTGGCGAAGTGGATCGACACGCAGGGCGAGCCAGCGTAGCCCGGATGAGCGCGAGCGATATCCGGGGCCGACAGTTGACCCGCATGTCGCTGCGCTCATGCGGGCTACACGCCGCACGCGCAGACCTCATCCTGAGGAGCGCTCCGAAGGAGCGCGTCTCGAAGGATGGCCGCGGGCGATGTCTGGGCCTTCGTGATTCACGCGACAATGCGAAAGCATCGTCCGCTTGACAGCGCCTCGCGCCTCCTCACCATCGAGCCCGCTCATCCCGGATCAAAAAATGATCGTGTCTGCGGGAACGCGGCACCGCCAATAGAACTCGACGTTCCCCGCGGGGCTCCCATTCGGATTCCAGGTCGAGGCGGTGATTTCCACGTCGGTGAAAGCGGACAAGGTGGGATCTTTTATCAGCTGATGAGCAATCGTGACGTAGTGCGGTTTCTGCCCTTGCACCGTTGCCACGACATTCACAGGCTCGTTGAACTGGGCAATCCCGTCGCGACCGCATAGGAAATTGCGGAGGCGGAATGTGAGTGTTCCGTTCGTACCCGTCAGCGACAACCCGCTGGAATCGAGGAGCCGATCGTCAGTGCAGATCGGCTGGGGAAATATGATCCTCCGCTTGGTGACCCAGGCATCGTTGTCCGAGTCGTGGCGCGCGAGGTACGTGTGTGCGGCAACGGGAAAGACGAGACTGATCAATTGTTCTGGACTGGCGTCGACTTTCTGACCCCCGAGTTGCTCCAGCTGTTCCCTGATTTTCTCTAGCTTGGCCTCCGTATCGGCATCCATTCTCTCCTCCTGTGGTTACCGCCGAATTGGCGAATCCACCCCAGGGCGATCGGATATCATGTGACGCCGTAGAGGTGTATGAACTGGATCACCAAAAACCGCTGGAATGACTTCACGCGTCGCCCGGAATTGCTCACCGGCAGAACGATACCTTCTGCTACGCTCCTGCAACGCCACACGCGCAGTCCTCATCCTGAAGAGCGCTCAGTAGGAGCGCGTCTCGAAGGATGGCCGCGGGCGAGAGGCGGGCCGGCATGGTTCGCCCGGCGATGCAAAGCATCGTCCGGAGACGACGCTTCGCGCCTCCTCACCATGAGGAGTTGGCACTGCCGCCACGAATGCTGAATTGGTGGGTTACGCCTTCGGCTAACCCACCCTACGGGAGCGCGCTACAACTCTCGTGTCCCGGGCAAGCGTAGCGCAGACCCGGGACCCAGAAGCTTAGACGCGCTTGGCATAGGCCCCGGCTCTGCAGCGCACCACGCCGCGAAGGGCGGCGCGCTGCGCTGCGTCCGGGGCACGGCCGCGCTCACCCCGCATACGCCTTATCCAGATCCGCAATCACGATCTTCCGCATCTGCAGCATGGCCTGCATGACGCGGTTCGCCCTGGTGCGGTCGGGGTCGCTCAGGTAGCGGCCAAGCGCTGATGGGATCACCTGCCAGGACAGGCCGAACTTGTCCTTGAGCCAGCCGCAGCGGGATTCCTCGCCGCCATCCGCGGTGAGGCGGCTCCAGAAGTAATCCACCTCACCTTGCGTCTCCACGCTGATGAAGAAGGACACCGCTTCGTTGAAGCGGTATTGCGGCCCGCCATTGAGCGCGTTGAAACGCTGCCCTTCGAGCTCGAACACCGCCATGAAGTCGCTGACGGACTCGACCTTGGCATTGGGAAACACCGATTTGTAGAAGGCGACGGCCTCCGGGACGTTGTTGTCGAACCAGAGAAACGGCGTGATGGAGGTCATGTTGGAACACCCTTGGTGTTGCAAGGAGCCGCGGGAGGCGCGGGATCCCCCCGAGGACGAAGAACGAGACCGGGATCCGACAGGCCTGGGTCATTTTTTTCGGCCATCCTGTATGATCGGCCCGGAGTTGCCCGGTCGAGGAGCCCGCTTATGCTGACCCTCTATTCCTACCCAAAACTCTTCGGCGTCGCCGACAACAACGGCTACGGCCTCAAGGTCTACGCCTTCCTGAAGCTCGCGGGCGTGCCGTTCATGCACGAGCACCTTTTCGATGCCTCCGCCGCGCCGCGCGGGCAGCTTCCTTACGTCGTCGACGACGGCGAGACCATCGGCGACAGCGAGACGATCATCGCGCATGCGAAGGCAAAATATCGCCTGAGCATCGATGCCGCCCTGTCGCCGGAGCAGCGGCGGACCAATCTTCTGGTCACCCGCATGCTGGATGATCTCTACTGGGTGATGTCGTATTCGCGCTGGAAGGACGAGCGCTATTATCCGGCCTTCCGCGACGCCTTCATCGCGCAGCATCCGCAACTCGATGCCGAGGGGCTGGAGAAGGCGAAGGCGTACAACGCGCAGCGCTATCATTTCCAGGGCATCGGCCGCTACACTCCCGATCAGGCCTATGCGCGGGGCCTCGCCGATCTGCAGGTGCTGGCGGAGATCGTGCCGGCGCAAGGCTTCGTCCACGGGCAAGCCGCAACCAGCATCGATGCCGGCATCTACGGCTTTCTCGCCAACATCCACTTCTTTCCGATCCCGACGCCGCTGAAGGCCTTCGTCGATGCACACGACAATCTCGTCGCGCATTGCGCGGCGATTCATGCGGCGGTCGGTGGATAGCCGGCTGACCCAGCAGCTAGTATATTATTTGCTGCCGTGCTCTTCGTGATGCGCTTTCGTTGCTTCTTCAGCGGCTCCCCTGGCATGAATTGCGTGCGCCCGCGCGACATGGGCGTGGTGAGCTGCTTTCTCGTGCTGTCCAGCTTCGTGATGCTTCGCTGCTTCACCATGATGGCGAGCGGCATGGGAATGATGTTCCTGTGCCTTCTTGTGGTGTTCGGCTGCCTTCTTCGACATCTTGCGTTCCTCCGTACCACTGTGAGAGTTGTATGATGACTCCTGTTTCATATCGTTTTGGTGACGGTCCCGATTGACGGCAACGTGTTCCCGTCAGCAGCATTGTCCTGATTCAGCTCGTAGCTGCGCGCTGCTCGCCCTACGAAGTTCGATCGGCAAAGAGTCATGGTGAGATCGCTGCTCTCACGGGCCTACAGATTGCGCCACGCTCACAACACCGGCTGATACGTCTTGAAGCCCGCATCGCATTCCGCCTTCGTCTGCGACTGACAGGCTATCGCCCAAAATCGGCCCCAGAGTTTCCATGCCTCAGTCTTGCTTTGGTCAAAGCTGCATTAGCCCTACTTTCCCAACTGAGGGATAACGAGCCAAAATATTCCTTGTTTATCAAGGGCAATGGCCAAAAGGTCTTCACTACAAAGCCGGGATTGATGGCGTCGCCATCTGGCCCGCGGGGGTGATCCTG
>JAEWFG010000073.1 GCA_023388935.1 Pseudomonadota bacterium
CGCCGAAAGTGAAGCGCCTAAGGCGCCCTGCCGCGGCTCGTCAACCATCTGGAAAGCCAAACCAGCTCATGAGGCCGGATCGGAAGAAAGTGGACGATTGCTGTCGCTCCAAGCGCTCCGCGCAGTCGCTGCGACGTTGATCGTCTTTCTGCATGCCGAGGAAGTCGTGCGGCTTTACGCCGAGGCTCACGGCAAGGCATTCTCCCCGCCCAAGATACTGCCGTTGGGCGTTGGAGTCGACTTGTTCTTCGTGATCTCCGGCTTTGTCATCGTGTTCGCGTCACGCAAACTGTTTGCGAGCGCTGGCGGATGGCGGGAATTTATGAGACGCCGCCTAATCCGTATTGTCCCGCTTTACTGGAGCGCGTTGACGCTGCGCCTGATCGTACTCGCCGCCGGCGCAGCCATCGGCGCCAAGTCATTTCCTGATTCCCTCGCCATCGTGACCTCCTATCTCTTCATCCCCTACGATTCACTGGGATTCGGGCCCGATTTCCCCTTCCCGCTCCTCGATCTAGGCTGGACGCTCAATTTCGAAATGTTCTTCTATGTGCTGTTTGCCTGCTTCATTGCCTTGCCGCGCGAGCGCGCTGTAGCATTGGTTGTCGCCTGTCTAGTCGTCAGTGTCGTGCTCGCTAGCATTTTCAGGCCGGAGACCGTCGCGTTCCGGTTCTGGCTGCGCCCGATCACTTGGGAGTTTGCCTTCGGAGCGCTCATCGCCATAGCGTTCATGCGCGGCGCAGTTTTTTCACCAGCGACACGTATCCTGATGATCAGTGCCGCATTGCTGGTCTGGCTAGTGCCGGTATCCTGGTTAGGTGACACATCCGCACCTGGTCATTACGGGTGGCCTCGCCTCTGTATCTGGGGCAGCGGCGCCATTTTGATCGTCGCGGCATCTGTTCTTGGACCGATCAGCTTCCGCTCGGCATGGTCACAGGCAATCGCACGTCTCGGGGATTCATCCTACGCACTGTACCTTCTACATCCATTCGTATTCATTCTATTCAAGATGATACTCGCGAAAATCACCGTGCCCCAAGCTCTCTATTGGCCGCTGACGCTAAGCGCGGCTGCGCTTGCGATCGTCGCCGCGGTGTTATTCCACGACCGCATCGAGAATCCGGTCGTGCTGCAGTTGAGGCGAATTACCGGAAGCCGGGACAAAAGTGCCGTCGCAACAGCGCCGAAAGAACTGCGTGACGAACTCGTGACATGAGAGTCCGCGCGTGAGCAATCCCCGAACAATTTCCTCGATTCAGATCCTGCGAGGCGTCGCCGCCCTTTTCATCGTGGCCGGCCATGGACAAGGCATGGCCCGGGAGCTCGCCGTCTTAACGGGTCAAACGTTTTCAACATGGGCCCCCCTGCCTTGGGGCGTGGGTGTGGACCTGTTCTTCGTGATCTCTGGGTTCATCATCCACTACTCAAGCGCGAAGTATGAGGACGAGGTGCACCCAAGGCGCGCCTTCTTTGCTCACAGGATAGCACGGCTGGTTCCACTATATTGGGCCGCGACGGCGTTGTTAATCGCATTGATGGCGACAAAGAAACTACTCGGCTTCGCCCAGGAAGAGGCGTTTCCCACGCTGAATGCCGTTGTCAGCTCGCTGCTGTTCCTTCCACTTAATGGAAACGGTGCCAGCGGCCTAGCCTTCCCGGTCTACAATCTGGGTTGGACCCTCAATTATGAAATGTACTTCTACGCGCTGTTCGCACTGTGCTTAACCTCGTCGCAGCTAAGCTCCGCGGCGCGCGTCATGGCTTGTCTCTGCGTGAGCTTGTTTCTGGGTTTATTCCTCAAGATCGACGTTCTGCCGTTATCATTCTGGTGCCAGCCCATCGTTCTGGAATTTGCCTGCGGCATTTTAGTCGGCGTGGCGCTACGCCAGGGCGTGTCACTGCCGAGTACAGCGCGGATTGCCTTGATGGTGTTCGGCGCAATACTTATCATCTGGCTGCCATTTGGGGAGCCTGCCGCAATCGACCACACTTACCTCAATGGATGGAACCGGTTTTTTACACTTGGCATCCCCGCAGCGCTCGTCGTCGCCGGAGCAGCGTTGGGACCCGACATCAAAAAAACGAAATGGTTGACCATTCCACTTAAGGTCGGCGATGCTTCCTATTCGCTTTATTTGATGCACCCATTCGTGGTGTTTGCGATTTCGATGGCTTACCGGCGGGTGGGCATTTTTCAGGCGTCGCCATTACCATTTCTCGTCGTTTCGTTGATCCTCGTTGCTTCGATCGTGGCCATATTTTCTTATCGTCTATTCGAGCGACCATCGGCACGGGTCATTTCGCAATGGCTTATGCCAAACCCTGCGATACGCCAAACGCAATTAGAGGAGCGCGTGATTCGTGAGGTTGCGCTCTCCAAAGAAGGAGGGCCCGACGATGAACGGTGTGGGCCGCATGCCAAGTTCGCGGAAACTGAAGCTCACCATAGGGGCATTTAAGACACTGGGGCCTGATCTCTCGGGCGACGAGTGTGTTGTGGAGCTCGGCTTCGGTCAGGGTTGGGCAAGTGTGATGCTCAAGCGCGAATATCCGAACTGCTACGTCGTGGCGAGTGATGTTAGCCCGCACGCACTGCAGATGGCCGAGGGGTACGAAAAGTTGATTGGCGCATCCATCGACGAGAAGTGGGCATCCTCTGCGTCCGGTTTGCCCTTCACCGACGGCCAGATCGACGTCGTATTCTGCTTTGCGCACCATTTCATGATCGGCGATCGGTATGCTGCAACATTGAAGGAGATGCTTCGCATCTTGCGCCCGGGTGGACGCATCGTTCTGCTGTTCGAGTCCTGTTCGCCGCGCTTTTTGTACGGGATGGCCACACGCCGGGTGAATAAGAATCGAGCGCAGGTGGCGGCGATCGATGAAGACGTCCTTCAACTCACCCGGCTCTCGGAGGAATCCACTAAGCTTGGCGCGACGTTTGAATACGAACACTTCCCGGACTATCAGGACCGCCTGAGCATCATCTCCTCGTTCTACTATCTGGTTTTGAACAAAATGCCGCTACTGCAGCCGCTCCTGCCGTGTACGATCAACGTCCGGATCACTAAGTCGCTTAGCAGTTAGTGCGCCCAATGCTCGCCGCAGTTGTGCGCTTCAAATCTTCTTTGTTGCTTCTGCCAGTACTGCCTGCATATCGTCGAAGGTCTTGTCTATATGAAAACGCCGCGCCGCCGATTCACGGGCAGTGGCTGCCAGACGCGCAGCAAGGTCCGGGCTCGCTAGCAGGCGCGATATCGCGGCAGCAAGGGCTCTAGGTTCATCCGGAGGTATCATGAGACCGTCTTCGCCATCGGTGATGATCTCGTTGACGCCTCCGCCGCGGGTGGCAATCACCGGACGCCCAGCGAGCATGCCTTCAACGATAACGCGGCCGAACGGCTCGGGATGAGTTGAGGTATGGAGCACGACGTCGACGCCCGCCATGAGGGCCCCGACATCCTGCTGGAATCCAGCAAGGCGGACTCGGCCTTCTAGGCCCTCGGTGTGCAGGAGTTGCTTGAGCTCGGCCTCATAGGCTTCCTGACCGAACATCGCGCTGCCGACGATCAGCGCCTGTACTTTTGGCAGTTCTCGCAAGGCCTTGAGAAGCACGTGCTGGCCCTTCCATGGTGTCAGCCGGCCGAAGAGACCCACCACCGGCTCATCGCGCAAGGCGAAGCGCTGGCGTAAGATCTGGGCGGCCTCGGAGCTAGCTTGTGCATGCACGGTCGGATCGAAGCCACAATAGACAATCCTGACGCCCTTCGGATTACCACCGGCGGCGACGTAGGCCTCGGCGCTCGCGCGCGAATTCGCGACCACGCGCGCTGCAAACAGATTGGCAAATAGCACCGCCGCGCGTCTCGTGGTGGCGCTGAAGGCCGGATCTGTGATGATGTCGTGGAGAACCCAGACCAGGGGCCGCCGCATCATCCGCGACGCTAGCGCCGAGACAAAAAGGGCCTTCTGCGAATTGGCGCAGAGGACGTCGTAACCCTTAGCCGCTCGCGCCAGCTTGCGGGCGAGCGTCAATACGCCGCCGGCAGCGCTGAGCAGCTTCAGCGCCGAGGCCTCACGCCGCACCGTCAACATGCTGGAGCCGGTTGAGAGCACGATCGGCCGGCGGTCCGCCGCCGACAACTCCTGCACCATCGGACCGTCGGTAAAGAAGCAGCCATTCCAGCCCGCTGGTCCATGGGTAACAAGGTCGAGCATAAAGAGCTCGGCGCCCCCCTTCTCGGCTGTCTGGCTGACGAACAACGCGTTCTGGATCATCTGGCGCCCTTCATGTCGGACGCGGAGCCGCGGTCTTGCGTTTTGCTTGCCCTCGTTTCAGGAGGGCTCGGCGAAACACGTCCTCATATTGGCGCGCAGCCTTGTCCCAGGAAAACCGCTGCAGATTCTCGAGACCAGACTGCACCAGTTGCTCGGACAATCCCGGTGTGGACAAAATCCTACCCAACGTGCCCGCCAGCATGCGTGGATCTTCGGGATCGAACGTCAGCGCAGCATCGCCGGCAATCTCCGGTGTCGCCGAACGGTCGGAGCACACGACCGGGCAGCCCATTCCCTGCGCTTCCAGGACGGGGAGGCAGAACCCCTCGTAGAGCGACGGAACGCAAAGACAGAGCGCGCCGCGGTAGAGGCTCGCCAATGTCGCATCATCGATTCCCTCGAGGCGCACGAGACGCACCGCGGAGCCGAGCGATGACAGAATGCCCGCAATCGTCTCCTCGGGGTCGCTGCCGACATGAACCAGCGCCAGATCCGGGAAGGACTCATGCAGCATCGCCATCGCTTGTGCGAGCACCTTGAAGTTCTTGTTCAATGTGGCATTACCGACGGCCAACACGTAGCGGCCGGGCACGTCCGGGCGTTGGGCGCCCTGCACAACCGGAGGGAGCGTCGCGGCCGAATGAATGGTCGAGATGCAACCTGCACTCGACGGATAGAAGCGGGCGAGATCACGTTTCGTCGCATCCGACACAGTTATGATCTCGTCATGGTTGGCGATCATCAAGCGATAGATAATGTCGGTAGTCAGCGCTTCTCGCCTGCCCACTTGTTCCGGCAGCGTGCGGAAATACAGATCATGCACCACCATGACCCGCGCCTGCGCGCCTGCCGGAGCCCCGAACGGATCAAAGTTCACGAGGAGATCGATTTCCAACCGTCGGCACAAGAGCTGCATTACTATTGTCTGGAGAATGACGTCGAAGACCATGATCGGCGGCCGTTTGATCTTGAGGACCTCCAAGCCCCCTGCCATCAGGGATGGCGGAAGCTCGGACCGGTCCCAAGGTGAGCGGAGAACATAGTCAAATTCGCGATGTTGAAGGAGCGCTTCGATCAGACACAAGGCCATTCGTGCAACGCCCGACGGCTTGCCCGCATACTGACTCGGCATATTAAGCAGCACACGAGTCATCGAGGGTTAGCGCCATATCCGCCGATGGGTAAACTCGTATTTTCCTTTGATCATACTGCCAGCACAGGCCTGTAACGTCTACACTTATTCACAAAATCCACCTATAGAATGCCGGACTGAACAGATCGCGTATTCTGAACCCTGGTCCCCATGCGCATCCTTCACATCAGCTCCCTCTATTATCCGGATCAGGTGGGTGGCGCCGAAGTTATGGTCGAATTGCTTGCCGAGACCCAAGCTTCCGCCGGTTGTTCCGTTGCGGTCGTGTGCACTTCACGCCAGGAAGAGCCACCCACATCCCGAAATGGCGTGACAATATACCGGACCGGATTTGGCACGCCCCACTTCATCATGGACTGGGATACGCGTTCCAGCATCGACAGGCTTCACTATCGTCTTGCAGCAAAGACAAACTTCTATGCGACGAAAAGGATCGCTGCGGCTATTCGCGACTTCAGACCGGAAGTGGTCAACACTCATTCCTTATCCGAGTTGCCGCCGCGAGTCTGGACGATAGCGAAGCAATGTGGCGCCGCAGTCGTTCATACCATTCACGACTACAAGAGCATTTGCAGTAACGGGGCGATGTTTCGCGACGGCACAGCCTGCAGCGCCCAGCACATCAGGTGCCGGCTGATCTCTCATCCGCACTATCGACACCAGTTCGCCGTCGATGGCGTCACCGGTGTCGGGACGGAGATACTGCGACGGCATCTCGATGCGGGTTTGTTTCGGCACATTCAGGAAAGCCGACGCCGCGTCATTTTCAATCCGATCGAACCACCCTCCGTTCCACGCACGCGCCAACTCGAACAAGGCCGGGACATCGTATTCGGCTGCCTGGGCCGGATTGAACCCTCCAAGGGAATCGATGTGCTTCTGGACGCGTGCCGAATGCTGCCGACTTCAGGATGGAAACTGATCGCCGCCGGCCGTGCGATTGGCGGGCTCGAGCAATATTGGAAGCGGGCCACTGGCCTGCCCGTGGAGTTTGCTGGATTCGTTCCGCGCGACACGTTCTTCGATCAGGTCGATTGTTTGGTGGTGCCCGCAGTCTGGCCTGAGGCTTTCGGACGAACGGTTTCCGAAGCGCTCTTGCGCGGTATCCCCGTGATAGGATCACGAATTGCCGGGATTGCGGAGCAAATCGGCGAAGATCAAGACCAGTGGCTATTCCCGCCGGGTGATGCCGTTACGTTCGCCGAGAAAATGGCGGCCGTTCTGAAGGACCGCGACCTCCTCCTTCAAAGGTCCACTGCCATGGAGCAGATTGCCGCACGGGTATCACCGCGAGACATCGCGGCGCGCTATCTCCACCTTTACCGGTCTGTCCTCAAATAGTTCCAGACAGCTAGGGAAGCTTTTTTTAATGCGCATTCTTCACCTCAGCTCACTCTATCCGCCGCATATCGTCGGCGGCGCGGAGAAGTCGGTGGCGCTGCTCTCGGAACAGCTCGCCTCGATGGGCCACGAAGTCGGTGCTGCCTGCATTGAGCGCGAACGCGTTCCCAAGACAATTCAGAACGGCGTCGCCGTCTATCGCATGGCTCATCACAACTCGTTTTGGCTCGAGGATTGGCCGGGGCATTCGCGCACCGCCAAGGCCTGGCAAAAGATGCGGCAGCAATGGAATACGCAAATCGAAGCCGAGTTCGACCGCGTGCTGGAGGACTTCAAGCCCGACATCCTGAACACGCACTCGATGGTCGATGTCTCGACGCTCGTCTGGCGCGCGGCCCGAAGGCGCAACGTCCCCATCGTTCATACGCTTCGCGACTACGACATGATATGCGCCAATGCCGCGATGTTCAGGCGCGGCGCCAACTGCGAACACTGGCACCTTGGCTGCCGTGTCGCCAACCTGTCAAAGCTGTGGACCAGCAAATGGGTCGACGCTGTCGTCGCCGTTGGCGCCCACACGCTCCAGGTCCACGTCGATCACGGCTTCTTTCATCACCTGCCGCCTCAGCGCCGTACCGTGATATGGAACGGCGCGGTAGTCCCCGAGACTTCCGCACGCGCCCCAAGGAGCTTCGACCGCAGCCGGCAACCGATCACTTTCGGCTATCTCGGCCGGATCAACGTCGAAAAGGGCGTCGGAACCCTGATCGACGCCTTTCGTCGCATCGGTCCGGGCAACTGGCAGGCGAAGATCGCCGGCCAGGCTCCCGACAGCCTCGACCACTTCAGAAAGCAGGCCGAAGGTCTGCCCATCGAATTCGTCGGGTGGGCGGATCCGTTCGATTTCCTCAGCGAACTGGACGTGCTCATCGTGCCATCGATCTGGGCAGAGCCCCTGCCGCGTTCCATCCTCGAAGCATATGCGATGGGCGTTCCCGTGATCGGAGCCCGCTCCGGCGGCATTCCGGATCTGATCGGGGCACACAATGAGGACTGGCTCTTCGAGCCCGGCAATGAGGTCGATCTCACGCAGAAGCTCCAGCAGGCGATCCGGGCTGGCCGAGCAGCGCTCCCGGCCCGAGATGCATTTGACAGCGTGTTTCAAAAAACGCGCCCGCCACGCGTCGCGGAGAAATATCTCAATCTTTATCGCGAGGTGCTAGCGTTGCGCGCACCGCAGATCGCGGACCATCTGATCGCGGGTGATGCCTGACTACACGTCTGGCGCAGCTACCACTATGAGCGCTCCTGTCGAATGGCTGGCGCGATGGTTTTTTCAAACAACGCCAGAGCCCTGCCGCAGGCCTGGTCCATGTTGTAATAGGCGTAATCCCCGAGCCGCCCGGCAAACCACACCTTACCCTCGAGCTCGCGGGCTTCCTTTTGGTAGGGTCGAAGCGCCTCTGTGGTCTGCGGCATAGGAATGGGGTAATAGGGCTCGTTCCTCCCACGCTCGTAAGCCTGCGGGTATTCGGTGATAGTAATGGTATCGGGAGCCTTTTGCCCCGTGAGGTGTTTCTGCTCGGTGATTCGGGTAAAGTCGAACTCGTTCGGATAGTTCAGCGTTCCAGTTGCCTGCACGAATTCGGTGTCATGCGTCCGCTGCTCGAAGCGAATGCTGCGATAAGGCAACGTGCCGAACGCATACTCGAAATATTCGTCGATCGGGCCAGTAAAGATGATGCGATCAGCGCGCACGGTGTCCTTCACATCGGACCATTTCGTTCGGGTCGCCACCTCAATCAGGGGATGCTCGATCATTCGCTTGAACATCGCGGTGTAACCGTGCAGCGGCATAGCCTGATAGAAGTCCTGGAAGTACCGATCGTCGCGACTAACGGCCACGGGCACACGCGCGGTCACGCCCGGATCCAGCGCCTCCGGCGCCATACCCCATTGCTTGCGAGTGTACGACTCAAAGACGTTGCTATAGATGTAGTCCCCCAAAAACTTCAGGTCGCCTGCTCCCGCATCGCGCAGCTTGAGAATCGGCACCTTCTTCCCATAACCGAAATTGTCGATAAGCGTCTGCGATAGCGAGTCAGCCATGCGCGGCGGAAATAGCGCCGCAATCGAGTTCAAATTGAACGGAATCGGGACCTGCTTGCCCTCAATCATGCCGAGTACGTGGTGATAATACGGACGCCACTGGGTGAAACGGCTAAGATAAGCCCACACCTTTGCGCTGTTGGTATGAAAGATGTGAGGCCCATACTGATGGATCAGGATGCCGTTCTTCGCTGGCACGTCGTAGGCGTTGCCGGCGATGTGACTGCGGCGATCGATGAGTAGAACCTTCTGTCCGAGCTCTGCCGCGATGCGCTCGGCGAGCGTCGCCCCGGAGAACCCTGCGCCAACAATCAGCCAGTCATAGGCACGCTTCCGACGTTTGGCCGCGCGGGTTGTCGGGCAGCCTGACATTTTGGATCTATTTAGCATCGGGACTCAGCCGACATCTTGCAATGAGAAAGGGCAGATTTGAATTCGGCTTGCCAAGCGGCATATAGAGTACCACGTGATGGCTTCATCACATAGAGATCGAACATACCATCGAAGCCCCATACGAGCGTCATGAACCCGTCCGCAACGGCGCCACGCGCCATATTGCAAAGCGCGGTCTTGATCATGTCCTTGAAGCCATGGCGCAGGCCGAAATGACGACAAGCATTGAAGGTACGGTTGCGATAGAAATACACCTCACGTCCCTTGCTCGGCACGCGAGTCGCCCCGAAGCGGGTCTGGACGATTGTTGTCTTCGGCTCCGGATGATGATGCCGAGCTGCGATTACAGTCGCCACGCGATGTCCTCTACGGATGAGGCGCCGCACGAACTCCACTTCGTCGCCCCAAAGGAACATTTCGCTGCGCATGGGACCTATGGCCCGCGCAACCGTGCAGCGCACGAGTGTGCCGTTAAAAGGATTTGCCATGTCGAGCAGCAGCCCATCGCGCGCTTCCGATTCCGCGTCGGCCACCAGGAAGAGTGAGGGCCCCTGATAGCCGGGTGTCTCCTTGATCAAGCCGAAGGCGAGCTGCGCGGGATCAGTTTGGGACAAGACTAGCGAGTTGGCGAGCGCGAGGTCCGACTCGACGAGCGCCGCCTCCAGTACCTCAAGTGCGCGGTTCTCGGGTATGCCATCATCGTCGAACAGAAAGACCGCATCGAAGTCGTTGGCGACGGCAAGATCGACAGCCAAACGAAATCCCCCGGCGCCGCCGAGATTAGTTGATGTGTGGATCGGTGTAATCCGCGGGTTACCTAGCGAGTCGAGGTAGTCCCGGGTCCCGTCCGTTGATGCGTTATTGATGATGAATATCCTGTCCGGCATCCGGGTTTGGGTCGACGCCGCCGCCAGCGCGCCCTTCAACAATTCGACGCGGTTAAAAGTGACAAGCGCGCAAGCTATGCGCATTATGCAACTCCTTCGTCTGGGACGACGGTCGCGCTTACGGAACGTTCCCTGACCAATTCCCGCCAATAGGGCAGGAGCCGATTGCGCATCAAAACGAAAGCCGACAGCACGACGGCTCCATACAGAAAAGACGAGGCCAGCCACGACCAGAGCAGCTCACCATGCAACGGCACGGCGAGCTCGACCAAAACTAGACCTGCTATCGTAGCCGACATGCCCGGCAATAACGACGCCAAAATCCTTCGGATGCTCAACTGGGCTCTCTTTGCCGCAACACCAAGGAACCACGCGGCGACAAAAAAACCGGTTAGGACATAGGCTTCTACCAGAGCCATGAGACCAAACGGTAAGGATACGACAAACACGACTAACGTGAGGCCGCTGCCGATCATGCCCGTCCAGAACTGCAGCCTCGCCTCGCCTTTCGCCATGAGGATAACGCCATTGTAGGCGGCGATCGCCTGCACGGCTCCGAGCGGCGCGAGCCACGACACGATGGACGGAATCGAATGCCACTTCGGAGACATGAACGTAGTTAAAGGGTATTGAAGCCCGAAAACGAAGTAGCCCATCGCCGGAAAGCTCAGAGCGGCGGTAATAGCGCACGTCGCGCACACTGTGCTTTCGAAGGGACCCGGCTCATTGCGATGGCGGCTCAGCGTTGCCAAGAGCACCGAACTTGCTGGCCACGCAATGATCATCAAGGGGACAAGCATGAACTGATATGCTAGGCCGAAGAGCCCGACCTGCGTTGCACCGAGCCAGATACCGATCAGGATATTTTGCCCGTTTCGCGCGGCAAAGTTAATGATATTGGCTAGCATCACCCAACCACCAAAAGAGAGCATTGGCGCGAGCGCCCGCCACCTCCAGTTAAGAACGAATGCGTCGCGGGCGAAATGTAAGAACAGAACCATCCGCAGCATCTGCATCAGACCATTGTAGAGCACGATCGCCCACACACCGGCGCCATGGAAGACTGCGCCCACACTCACGAATGCCGATATACTGACGGCGCCCCCCTCGATACGAGCGATCAGCGGATATTCGAGCTGACGCTCGAGCAGGGCACGGGGCGGGGTGGCGACAATCGAAAGTACCACGACTCCGGACATGGCCATCATGATCGGTTGCAGCCCTACAAGTCCTGTGGCCGATTGAATCGTCAACGAGGCCAGAGCCAAGATGGTGGCAGAGACGGCGCCTACGGTCAGGACCAGACTAATGACGCTGCCCGCCTGCTGCTTCGTCAGGTCGGAATGCCGAACGATCGAGCTCGACAGCCCGAGATCGGTCAACATCGAAATGAAAGTGATGAACGGCATAGTGAACACGACCAAGCCGTATTCGCTCGGCGAGATAAAGCCAGCGAGCACAATGTTCATCAGGAACTGGATGGCAGACCGAAAAAGGTTGAGCCCGCCCATCGAGGCAATATTTCTCAGCAACATTGGCCCATCTGCGGTTCGCGAGGAAAAAGACCGCTCAAGGCGACCTCCGAGTGCGATCTCTGACGTATCCTTAAGGATCATTCACAATGTACCGAATTGGGCATCCGCTAACGCAATCGAGAGTACGCATCTGCTCGATCACGCTCGCTTTTCCTGCGCCCGCCTCACTAACGAAGTTGTACTGTGCCCATGCAGAATGTCCACCAAGACGACATCTCCCCCATACGCCGCAACGATCTCGTGACCGACGACCTGTTCCCGCGTGTAGTCGCCGCCCTTTACCAGGACTCTCGGCCGGATCTTTGAGATCAAATCCAGGGGCGTGTCCTCATCGAAGATCACGACCAAATCCACCGCCTCGAGCACGGCGAGGACCTCCGCTCGCGCTTTCTCCTCCTGAACCGGTCGCTCAGGTCCCTTCAGCCGGCGCACAGAGGCGTCGCTGTTGAGACCAACGATAAGCCTGTCGCACGCCGCACGCGCCTGCGTCAGCACCCGAACGTGACCCGGATGGAGAATATCAAAGCAACCATTGGTGAAACCGACGCGCTGCCCTTCTTTTTGCCATTCCTCGAGCCGGGCAGCAAGCATATCGGCACTCATTACAATCTTCTGCTCGGCTGCGAGGGAGGCGGCGGGCAACAACTTCTGCCGCAGCTCCCCTAACGACACTGTTGCGGTTCCAGGCTTGCTCACCGCAACCGCGGCGGCAGCCGTGGCACAGCGAAGCGCGTCTTCCCAATCCGCCTTGGCTCCAAGGGCGATGGCGACCACGGCGGCGACAGTGTCGCCCGCTCCCGAAACATCGCGAACCTTGGACGGCAGCGCCGGAACATTAAATAGGTCACCATTGCGATGAGCAAGCGTCATTCCGTCCTCACTTCGCGTCACTAGAACCGCCTCGGCATCGGCCGTCCGCAGCGCCTCGATGGATGCCTCGGCAATGTCGTCAGCAGATATGATGCGGCGGCGCGTCGCTTCGGAGAACTCCTTGCGGTTCGGTGTGAGCAGGGTCGCGCCGCGATAGAATGCGAAGTTGGCGTTCTTCGGATCGACTACCACGGGCTTGCGGAGTTGACGAGCTCTATCAATGACGTGACGAACGACACGCTCCGTCAACACCCCCTTCGCATAGTCTGACAACAGCACGACGTCGGCACGCGGAAGCGCTGCTACTGCTGCATTGATAAGCTGCTGCTCGATCAGCCCCGACGCAGGGACAGTGCGCTCAGCATCAGCACGCAGCATGTGCGTCGAGAAATGCTCAGAGACGTAACGCGTCTTGCGGGTCGTTGGACGTTCACGATCGACGACGAGCATCGCCTCGATCAGAGGATCATCCGAGAACTCCCCTTTCAGACAACTCCCCGTAATATCGTCGCCAATCAGGCTGATGAAGATACAGTGCGCACCGAGGGAAGTTACATTGCGCGCAACGTTGCCAGCTCCACCGATGTTGGTTTCGCTGCGTCGGACGGTCAGCACGGGTACGGGGGCCTCCGGCGAGATACGTGAGACTTCGCCGTAGACGAACTCATCCAACATCAGATCGCCAATGCACAATACGGTCTGCCGGACGATTGCCTTCAAGAGCAGGTCAAAATTGAGCATCTATCCGTCCTGTTGAGCGATTAGCGATAGCGATCCGGTTGATTAAGAAAGCTTCCTATATAGGCCGAAACAGCATCTTCCAGCGAGGCAAAGCAACCGTTGTACCCAGCAGCAAGCAATCTCTCGGTCGACGCCGCGTGAAGTATTGATAGCTGTCGCGTATCTGGAACGGCATGTCGACGTCTTCGATTCTTGGACTAGTGCCCAACGCCTCGTGGCCGAGACGATCAGATCACGAAAGCTCCGTGCCCTCCCCGTCCCGACGTTGAATATTCCACTCACGCGGCCTGAGGCCAGCAGCCACATGATGACGCGCACGACATCGTCGACGTAGATGAAGTCGCGGCGCTGATCGCCATCGGCGATCCCCTCGCGGTAAGATTTAGAAAGCCGAACTGCATTTCCCGACCTCATGTCATCGAACCGGCGCGCTAACACACCCATCATCGAGCCCTTGTGGTATTCGTTTGGACCGAAAACGTTGAAGAACTTCAGGCCCGCCGATTGCGGCGGCATACTCGCGCCTTTTTGCAAGCCGCTCGAGGATCAGCAGGTCAAATAGGTGCTTACTCCAGCCATAGAGGTTCATCGGCCGCAGCCTTTTGAGCGCATCGATCGACGCATCATCCACGAACCCTTGGTCACCCTCACCATAGGTCGCTGCCGAGGAGACGTATATGAACGGGGTTGCATGCACCGTGCACCAGTCCAGCAACCGGCTGGAGAAACGGAAATTGGTCTCAATCACCAAGTCTCCATCAGTAGCGATTGTCTCCGATATCGCGCCCATGTGGATTACCGCATCGAGTTTCCTGTCTTCGAGCCACGCGGACAGCTCCGTGGGCGGCACGACATCGGCGAGCTGGCGTTTGGCGAGGTTGCGCCACTTCCCGTCGCTGCCAAGAAAATCGCACACAGCCACGTCATTCAGCGCGGCCACGAGGTTGGAACCAATAAAGCCGGCGCCTCCCGTTACCAGAAGCATTCAAATATCCCTCGAAGTCTTCTCCTAGCCTGCCCGATTATCGAGATGCGAAAATGACAGGAGCAAGAACTGCGCCTATTGCGACTGGGCGTCGCTGATTTTCCAACATACGGCTAAGGAAAATTCCTGACACTGAGCGTCTTAAGTGAGCACCATTGGTTCTCAATTTAGCCTATATGCTTGCTTTTAGTGCGTTGGTTGCCTCGTTTGAAGCAACTGCATCAGGATTGACGCCAAATGCAGCAATGGAGTTAATCCCTAGACACGGGCTACGGCCGGCAATGCCACCGACCTGATCGGCCACACACGACTAACGGCACTGACGACATGGACCACCCATTTGCGGTGAATGATGAATCGAGGCATTGTCGCAGTTCTCATTTAGTTCAATGCTAGCCGGTATATCATGGATATGACCGCCGATGTCTCGTTAACTCTGGGGGAACGTCGTGACCTTGTTCCAAGATCGAATTTCAGCCCATTTCCAGAGCTCGACGGAGGGTCTTACTCGCACGGTACAAAGTCCTGAGTTGCTGAAGACGCTGCATGCTATCGCGAGCGCTATCGCGTTCGCTCTGAAGTCCCGCAATAAGCTGTTGCTGATCGGTAATGGCGGGAGCGCGGCGGATGCGCAGCATATCGCCGCCGAAATCATTGGCCGGTACAAACGAGAACGGCCCGCCTGGCCCGCGATCGCTTTGACGACCGACACATCAGCCCTCACGGCGATCTCGAACGACTACAGCTACAACCAAGTCTTTGCCCGCCAGGTCGAAGGTCTTGGACAACCAGGTGATGTGCTACTCGGCCTCACGACGTCGGGAAAATCAGCAAATATCCTTGCGGCTTTGAAGACTGCGCGAAGCAACGGCTTGGTCACTGTGGGCTTCACCGGAGCAAAGGGAGAGGGCATGCGAGCCTTCTGCGACCACGTCATGATAGCACCAACGGAGGACACGCCGGTGATACAGCAGATCCACCTGATGTCGGCGCATGGGATCTGTGACCAGATTGAGCACATGCTGACGGCTGAGGCCCCGAAACCCTGAGACGAAATGGGACATGGCGTCAGGAGGTCGCCGATCGCCATCTCTGCTCGGGCGCAGACGCATCGTCCGGCGCAAGGTCGCCTTTCTGGGGATCGCGCGCTTCGGAAAGCCTCGCGGCAACGGCGGCCTCAACGGCATCGACAGAAATCGTCGCCATGATTTCGTCTTGTTGCGGATGACTTTCGAAACCGAAGTGAATGTAGCCCGCCGCTGGGTGTGACGAGTCGATACCTGTCGCGCGGCGATTGCATGCGCCCCACCGCGCAAAACGTGTTGGCCCGTGAAGACACACGACGGACGCATTCAGCGCGGCAGCGAGATGAGCAACTCCAGTATCGACGGTGATGAGCAGCTTCACCCGGTTCAGAACGTAGGCTAATTCCGGAAGGCTGAGGACGCCAGCGAGCGAGAACGCATTCTCGCTCGGCACAATCGCTGCACTGAGGATCGCATCGATGGTGAAATGATCTGCCTGCGTGCCAGTAAATGCGACGATGAGCCCCTTGCCGGTCAACCGACGGACCAATTCTGCCCAGCGCTCCTCCGGCCAAGATTTCGGTTTTGCCGCGGATCCTCCGGGCGTGGCATGCATTAGCACCAGCTTGTCATAAGGCAGCGACTTCGATGGCGCACGATCCACTTGGCGGATCGCGAGCTGGTATGCCTCGAGAGGACCGAAAAGCTCCGCCATCTCGCGATGATTGGCGATCTCGTGACGATCCTCGCGATAGGGTACGGCGACGTCGAAGGCCCGATGAATGCCTTGTCCCCTGGAACGGAAGCCGAAGGTTGCCTTCGCACCTGACAACGCGGTCAACAGCGCTGTCAGTCGGGTCCACGGTGCAGAATTGATCAATATATCGAGCTTGGTATTCCTGAGTTCCCTCAGTGCCGCGCGCGGATGGGTAAAATCGCAGCGGTGACTAATCACATCAGTCAATAGAAGTTGTACGGCGCCTCCGTTGAAAGCACTATGGAAGACGTGGATCTCTGCTTCCGGATATCGTCTATGCAGATGAGCCACCAGACCGGAGACCAGGAACATATCGCCAATCGCTGAAGGCTGTATCAGGCCAATCCGCGCGACCTGGCGCGGCAACTCGCGGCGGCGTTTCCGCATCAGTCCGATCGCGTGAATCGCCGGGATCCCGAGATACCTGTCCAACGATCTCTGGAGTCTACTTGAGCGTGCCACTATGATGACCCCGCCGATACAACCGCCGGGTTCATTTGATGTATCGCAAAATGGCTAGCTAGTGACGGCCCCTGCCGGAAAGTGTTTAAAATTGCGAATTGGCGCCGGCCTTTATGACTGTAACGTCTTTTGAGCTACGTCGGACATTCGACCGGCGGGAGTCCTCACACCTGCCTCCCTGTGCCGCGCTCTGCCTCGCCTGAGTCAACTCTGAGCTCTGAAAAGTCACGAACCCGAACCTTCTGATCCATTCAGATCATATTAATCTTCGATCAACGGTGCGCGAGGTCTTGGAATCGTTTGCACCAAGCAAGGTATATGGACAAAAACAGTGTGAGACGGGAGCGATGTTTGGAAATTTCGGGTAAGTATTGCTTACTGATCTTACCTGCCGCCCGAAGGTGCCAATTTGAGGATTCGGCCAATGCAGATTCTACCTACTCGAGTGACACTCGGGTTCATCGTCGCTGGCGTACTGAGCGCGCTGCATGCACCTAGTGCGTTGGGACAGATGAGTCAGGAAGTGCTTGGGGCCCCTCCCATCGTTGGCGGAACCGGGGGGCTTGCCTTTCCCAACAGCGACGACAAACCCCGCTTCGGCCTCCCGCCAAATCAGCACAAGACCGTTACCGGAAAACCCTGTGTTGAAATCAACGGGATGGTTCGAGCGCAGATTGTGAACCCCAATACGAACGAGCACGTGTTAATAATCGCTAACGGTTGCAGTTATCCTATCGGCCTGAAGGTTTGTTACTATCAGTCGACAACTTGCATCAAGACAACCGCTGCGCGCTATTCGAGGCGACAGCAGACGCTCGGATTTGCGTCCGACAAGGATTTTCGGTTCTCCTATACGGAGGATTTCAATTTGACCAACTGAGTTCGAATGTTCGCTCCTTTCACAAAACGCGTTCCTACGACTCGAATTCTGGTCTGGTCGTCGATCGTTTGTACGGCGGCCCTCGCTTTATTTTCGCGTCCTCCATTGCTCGTTCCGAGAGTCCGGAGCGGGTCTCCGTTGTTCTCCAGTTCGCCGGACCGCCAGGGATATCTCGCTTGCCGGCGCTGTCGTCGCATCCAGAAGGGGCTTTTTTGCTCAACAACGGCTTTCGGTACGGCTTGAAAGCGTCGGGACTGGCGATGCTCATTCAAGCGATCCTGCCATCGTTGTTCGCATCCAGGATGCTCATGACTTTCTCGTTGCCCGAGCCGCAGGAGCCGACCTAGTGGCGATCGCCGGCAACTATGGTCCGGTGGCGTTCCTTTTTCGACGGAACCGAAACATTCGGTCCGAACAGGACCTTGCGGGAAAGTCGATCGGTTATGATCCGGTGTCCGATACTTGCCTTATTTTCGATTGGTTTCTTTCGAAGAACTCGATCGCAAGATCGTTAGCGCGAAGCAGAGGCCGTTCAGGCCTTGAAGTGCCAGGGCATGAGAGCATCGATCTGAGAGATCGGCCAGCCCTGCGCGATCCGTTCGAGGGTTTGCGTCAGCCAGGCGTGTGGATCGACGTCATTCATCTTCGCTGTCTGGAGAAGCGTGGCGATAGCCGCCCATGTCCGGCCGCCCGCGAAGAGCGCATTTTTTCTTGTGATGATTTGCGGCCGGATTGCCCGCTCGACGATATTGGAGTCGATCTCGATGCGGCCGTCGCTTAGAAAGCGCTCGAGGGCGACGCGTCTGGATCCGGCATAACGGATCGCCTCGGCAAGCTTGGATTTGCCCGACAGGCGTGGCAGCTCATTGTCCCACAGATCGAACAGCGCTGCGACGATGGGGGCGGACCTTTCCTGGCGCGCTTTCACCCGCGTCTCAAGATCCTTGCCGCGGATGTCAGCCTCGATCTCCCACAGCCCGGGCCTCGTGGTGACCGTCTGGGTCGCCAGGCGCGAGCTCTCGTTGACGTGAAGCTCGTAGAACCGTCTCCTGACGTGGGCACAGCACGCTGCCGGCGTCACGCCCTCATTGGCACCTGCTGACCTGGTGAGCCGATCGTAGGCGGCATAGCCGTCGACTTGCAGGATGCCGGTAAAGCCCGCCTGATGTCGCTCGACGCATTCACCGCCGCGGCTGTCCTCGAAGCGATAAGCGACCATCGGTGGACCGATGCCGCCAAATGGGCGATCGTCGCGCGCACAGGCCCACAGCCAGGCCTTTTGCGTCTTGCCGGATCAGGGAGCGAGCGTTGGCAGGGTCGTCTCGTCGGCGAAGATCCGTTCGCCCTGCTTGATCTTCTCCAGCACATAGTCGGCCGGCGGCTGCAATTCGAAGCCGACCTTGCCCATCCATTGCGCGACCGGTCGAGATCGACGTCGTCACGCGCGTAGATCGCTTCCTGCCGGTAGAGCGGCAGCCCGTCGGCGTATTTGGCCACCGCGATCTGGGCTAGAAGCGCTTCGGTTGGAAGGCCGCGCTCGATCAGATGGACGGGTGGCGGCGCCTGAAGCACGCCATCGCGGTTGCGGTAGACGTATTTCGGGCGGCGCGTCACGATCACGCAGAACTTCGCCGGCGTCACGTCCAGCCGCCTCGACACATCCTCGCCGATCAGGACCTTCTCCAGCCCTTCGCAACCAGGGCGCACCTCGGGCTCGACGACGATCTCGACCCGCTCCACATGCGCGCCGAACTCCTTGCGCGGCCGCGGCGCGCGGTTCGGCTTGTCCTGGCCGCCTGCCTTGGCCAGTTCGGCCTCGACTGCCGACATGCCGGTGGCGATCTCGTCAAAGACGAAGGCGATCTGCTCATCGCTCGGCGTGTCGCTGCGCAAGCGTTCCGAGCGCGCGCCGTAAAGCGTGCGCTCCAACATCTTCACGATCGCCGTCAGCTCCGCGATCCGCGCGTCGGTCGTCTGGTTGACCGCGGCAAGATCGGCGAAGCGCTCGATCCGCGGGGCTATGGGGTTCACGCCTTAAGAACAATCTTCGTGCCGAGCGAGACCAACGTCCGACAGAACCCCGATGCGCTCGTTCCCCTTCTTGCGAGCTCTCATCGCAGGCTGGGATTATGCCTATAGCAAGCCCGATCAGCTATCTTAGCACTCGGCTCGTTAACTGACACTGGTGCCGATCGCGCTATGCTGAAACGCATATTTGAGCAGCAGCGAGAGTTTCTGCGGCCGGGCGGCGCTCGTTTCGGGGAGACCCTGCGAAACCGTTGGAACGATCTCTACGCCTTCATGTTGCAGCGGCGTCTTCTCAAGAGGCCGATTGACTTGTCTAGGGCGAAGGATCCAAAGTTGCTGGCTGAAGCCTATCGCGTCCGGCTCGGTCCAACGAGTCCAGCCGACTATCCGCCGCAAACCAGAGGATTTGCATGAGTATTCGCGTCTTGTTAGTGGCCGCGGCTTTGGTTGTGCTTCAAACGAGCGAGGCGGCCGCGGGCTGTTATTGCAAGTGCGTCGAAGGACAAATGCAGCCGGCGTGCACCAATTCTTACGATGTCGCTCCGGTCTGTCCCGCGACCCCATGTGCGCGACCTTCGATCCCGCATCTGAGTTCACCACCGCTGGCGGGGAGCCGATCCTCCTGTCGCGACCAGCAGGTCTGCGATGCATTTGGACGCTGCGAATGGAAGGTGGTCTGCAGGAACGACCGCTAGCCCGCCTCAAAGCGATAGTTTGGAAAGAACAAGCTGCCTATTCGACCTGCCACGGCCGCCATTCGGGCATATTGACGCCAGAGACGCTGACTCCGACACCGGTGCGTCGCAAATCGTTGGCCAGTTGCATCTTGAACTTGAGGTTTACTTCCGCAAGCGAGCGGAGCAGTGCCTCGTGAATCGGCCAGCCGGCCCCCATCAAATTGGCTGCGGCATTACGGATAAAGCCCAACCTGACTAGTGCTGCGAATTCCTTCACTAGGAGCCGGCAAAGGATATATGATAAGGGCATATTTATTGCGGCGGAGCGCGATCCACCCTTCATATGGGCCAAGCTCATATGACTTCGACAGATAGCTGATCAGTTCGTCACTGAATCCATGCTGCATGCCGTCCAACCAGGACAGTGCCAACCAGAGGAACGGATCAGCCGGCACGCAGCTCAATGATCTTCTAATCATCGCACCGGCAGCAGCAGCTTCTTGCCTGACCTGATCGGGGTCGGAGGCGTCCATCGCGATCTGGAGCATCCGGCCTCTGATGATCGCCGCGTCGTGCATTGCTTTCGGCAGGCAGTACTCTGAACGCTTGAGAGCGTTCAAAACAGGAACGGTGCTCTCGAGCACGTCGGGCGACAAATTGTCAGAGCGGATGACGCGCGAGGCAACGCCATCAAGCGCGGCGTAAGTCCAGACGTCGGGCCGCCCTCGCCTGCCCAGCTGAGCGCGGCCAAGCTGAGACCCAGTAGAGAAACCCGGGCTAGTCGGCCAGCTTTTCATCGTTCGTCAATCAACGTATCCGTATCGATGATAGTAACTCCTGCCACGATAGGAGTCATACCGATTAAGGACGTCGACATTGGCCTTGTTGAGCACCGAACCAATGATCTGATCGTGCAGCATTGGCGCGTCCCTCAGGGACTGTACGATGGTGTCGCGATCGGTGCGCCCCCATTCGATGACGAGCACGTATGCGTCAATCAGCCGCGACGTCGAACGGACATCGATAACGGGCGTGAGCGGCGAGAGATCGACCACGATCCAATCGAATCTGTCTCGGAGCGCATCGATCGTCTTGGCCATTGCCGAAGATGACAGGAACTCGGAGGATTGTGCCACCCGGGACGGAACGACCGTCGGCAGGAACGCAAGCTGAGTGTCCGGATCGCGCAGGATTGCAGAATCGAGATCAGCCTTCCCCTGCACAACATCGAACAGCCCCTCCGTTGCCGTGGGCGCAAGCGATTTGGTGAGTGACGGATTACGGATGTCTGCATCGACCAAGACAACCTTGTTGCCCGCAAGTGCCAGGAGCTGCGCAAGAGAAGCACTTATGGTTGTCTTACCCTCGTTCGGCAACGCTGAGGTAAAGCCAATCACCTTTGCCTTATGATTCACAAAAGCGATATCCGCAGCAACCTTGATGGATCTCACGGCTTCCGTGAAACGCGAGAACGGAGAATCCTGAACAAAACGCATCACATCGTCGGTGACGGTCAGAGCGCCGCGCTCTGCAGCTGGCGCGGGCGACCCAGCCGCGCCCCTTCGGCCGTCGCGGCCTTTTCTTCCGCCGAGCGGCCTGATGGATGCTCGTGCAATTCGCGCGAGAAGCGAGGCCAATCGAGGACGGTCTCTCCCGCCTATCCTTGGGGCCACGGCGAGACAACTTACTCCCAGCAACGCTTCCGCGTCATTGCGCGTACGGATCACCTGATCGAGTGCGTCGCGAGTCCAACCAACCGCGAAACCTAGCATCGCCCCCCCTAAAATGGCGCCCAGCACGATGAGCAGCGTCTTGGGATCGCTGGGCTTCAGCGGAGGCAAGGCGTCCGAGACCAGACGGGCATCCGTCATCGGAAAGGATTGCTGCTGGACTGACAACATGTAGAGCTGAAGGAAGTTATCCGCCACCGCACGAGCGCTCTGCGCGCTGCTGTCGAGGTCACGCAGTACGATCTGCGCCTGGTTCGTGTTGTTCGACTGATCAATGGTCGATTTGAGGCTGGATTGAACGGATGCTTCGCGTGCCTTCGCAATCTCGAGATCGCTCTTGTAGGATTGGCCAATTCTGCGCAATTCGTCCGTGATCGACTTGCGGATCTCCCGCATCTGGTTGCGAATGTTGACAACAGCCAAGTGCTGAGGACCGTATCGCTTGGACCAGTCGGCCTCGCGCGCAGCCAAATCGAGATATTGCTGCCGCAGGCGCGTGATGACGTCGTTCCTCAAGGAATCGGTTACCGTCGCTATGTCCTTGAAGAGATCGTTCACGTCACGATCCTCGTCCTTGAGAATCGACGTCAGCCGATCATAGCGCGCCTGCGCTTCCGCTGTCTGGGCACGGGCAATTGTCAGCGCGCTATTCGTTTCGGCGAGTTGCTGTTCGTTGAGCAGCCGGCCGCCAGTATCCACAATGTTGTTTTTCGCCTTGTAGTCGGCGACGGCGCGATCGGCGGCGGATGCTTGCGCACGCAGCTCCTTGAGACGGTCCTGCAGCCACGTCGCCGCACGCTTTGAAGCCTGGTATTTGGCCTCGAGCCCATCAACAAAATACGCCTCGGCAATCGCGTTAGCGATGTCGGCCGAGAGTTTTGGATCTCTCGACTTGTAGGAGACCTCGATCAAATAGCTCAACGCCTTGCGCTTGACTTTCAAGTGGCGTTGCAATTCCATCAAGACGATCCTCGGCAAGGATTGCTCGGTCGGGGGCGTACTATCAAAGAACAGATCCATCACCGATCCCAACCAGCTCTTCTCGTTGCTGACAAATTCGGGATTGTGAATCAGGTCGAGGTCCTTGACGACGGCGAGCCCGACCTTATCGGACTTCAGGATTTCGACCTGGCTGTCGACCGTGGCGGAATCGAGCGGCGTATCGACGCCCATCGGCGAGGACGTCGACTGCTGATTCAGAAGCTGCGTTTTGCGGCTATCGATGATCAGAGCGGCAGTGGCAGTATACTTGTTGTCGGCCGTCATGCAGTAGGCGGCCGCGAGCCCAACGATGACGATCACCGTCAGCACCATGTAGGGCCACTGACGGCGGATGAGAGCCCGCAGCGCGAGGAGAGAATCCTGCGACGTTGCCGTATCTCGCTGAGACTGCTCCGGCGCGGTCGTCGAAGATCGAAGGGCCTTTGGGTCAACCTGAAGCATGAATCGTCCTGTTCATCGGTTCAGTACGGCAAAACCAGCGCATCGCCGGCTTGACGTTCCTGTCGCTTCGCAAGTTGAGCGGCCGGTTATTTGCTTACGCCGCTCGACGCCGTCGTGGTTGACGACGTCGACACGGCGCTGATGCCGGACACGCCACCAGACCCATATTCCGCACTCCTTCGCGTTATTAATTTTATACCATCATTTTCAGGATCATATAGCATGTTTTGCGGTGCAAGATGGCAGCCGTGGGGCGAATTATTGCCAATTTAATCTATGCAAAATCACGCTTTTATCAACGCATGCGATCCGTCTGAGTGGCCTTCGGCGAAGCGCGAACGGAACGATTGAGCCAGCCCGGCCCCAAAAGGGCAAAGAACACAATCGAAAAACCGCACCGGATCGCGCGCTCCTCGCAGCCAGCCAAAGAGGCTCGCGCGCAATGAACGGTCTTTCGGAACGGCAGAACTCGCGACGGCCGGCAGGAGCCGATCGGCAATCGTCCCCGGCCCGCCGTCTAAATAACCCCGACTGGTGTCTAAGCCGGTTGCCGACAGCCCTTGCTTGGACATATCGGGCCCCGCATCAACCCCGTCCGGGCCTGCGCATGCGGCGGGGCCGGAGATTAGACGGAATCTGAGCTTCCGGGCGCAAAGGCAAACCCGCCGTCATTCTGAATGATTAACGGCGCTGATCAGAACCGGTTCGACGGGCAAGACCGCCGCAATCGATGCTCGGCTGGAAATCGGCTTGGGATCCTGCCGGGAGATCATCACCCGGACGGTGGAGGTGCCGATATCGTGGCGCTTCTTGCCAACCACCACGAGGGCAAAGCTGTCGGTGCCTGTGAAGTCGGATCAGGCAAAATACCGGAAGCCAGGTCCGACCAGCACGAGGTGGCCGCTGTCGGCTTCTCGGCGACGGACACGTTGTAGATCTGCATTGTCGACCAACGCAGGCCCTGGATGCAGTCAGTGCGCGGCGCAATCGTCATCGACTTGCATGGTATCGCCAGCAAGGTTGTAGGGTTTGATCTCGCGCAGGCAGGGCGCCGCCGCGAGGACCGCAGACGCCGATGCAAGCGATGGCGAGCGTCCCGACGATGGACGCGGCAGTAGGCGTCATGATGCTCCCCAAAACCGATGTTCGTTGCTGACGATGAGCCGTGAGCCTGAAGGTTTGGAAAGGAAGGCACGCCCGGTCGAGCAGGTGGTTAAATCCCCACTAACGCCGTGCGATGGCCACGACCAATCTGGCCTCCCCGGAGCCCGACCTGTTAGGGTCGCGGTCGCGCGATCGGCTCGTTCTTGAAAGGCGGGAGGGAATAGCGAAAGGGAAGATCAGTGCCGCGCTCGCGGCGCTCGTAACGGTGACCATGGATGCTTCTACGAAGCGCGATTGGCAGCCATAGCGCGGCGATCGCAAGGAAGTGAATGCATTTTTCATATGTGGCCTACCCCTACAAGTGACTGGAGCGGGCTGTCCCGCGCGTGCACGAATGGCGGGTGGGCCCCAGACGGACGTCCTCCGTCGCCCTCACCGCCCCGGGACCCGCCCATCCGGGGCGGCAGCGCCAAGGGATCGGGACGCGAGCAAACCGCTTGTTCCAGCAGATGGGTGGCCAGCAACGGCAGAGGGACGATAGTGCCGGCAAGTGGCGGCGCTGACTTCCATCAGAAATTAGAGGGATCAGCCGCTTACTGCTCCTTAGGCGGCGTACGCTCCAGCACGTTGCCCTTACTCATGCAGCCCCTGAAGTAGGACTGCCCGTCGCCGTTCAACTTGACCCAGCCACCTGGACAACGCCTGCAAAAAGAGAACGGGGAAAGGAATGCCGAAGCGACATGATTAATGATGGTTATCGCGGCTCCTTTAGGAACTGTGGTGCTCAGACGTTCGCCGGCGGTTCGATGCACCCGCAGCCGCCGGCTTCGGATGATCAGGGGAAGGGAAATCCCAACATGGCGTCTTTCGAGAGGCTCTGCTACCCCGGCGCCTCGGTCATTGTCTATGCTTTACCAAAGCTTGGCTCAGCAGTTCATCCCGACGCTCACTTCGGACGAGCCGCCCGGAGGTCCGATCAGGCTCGCTACTTCAGGCGGCGCGCCGCGGACCAGAGAAGCGGCGGCGTCAACATTTTGGCCACCGCCATGAGCTTGTTTAGGCGATTTGGCGACAGATAGGTCGAGCCAGTTTCGTGTTCACTTGGCCCACCCCCAAAGGGACTAGTGTAGTAGTACGTGGCAACCGATCGCCGGGTCTGGCCCTCGGGTATCGACAGCGGAGTTGGATGGCCGTGATAGCTAGCGCGGCCATGCAGCATCAACACCGAGCGGCCAAACTCCGGCTGAATGCTGACTTCACATCGCTCGCGCTCTCCGCCCCAAAGCTCCAGCGCCCCATTCCACTCGGGACGCCAATCCTTGTTGAGATAAGTGATAAAAACCATCTCGTTCCGTAGGCCAAGGATTCGGTGATAGTCAAAGTCGCGGTGAACAGCAAAGTACCCGCCCGTTCTGCTTTCGTGCAGTCCGCCGCTAAACAGCTTGGGATCGGTCAATAGATACGGCACGTCTGTGATCGAAGAAATCCATTCCGTAAACCAACCCGAATTGGTGACATCGAAATAGAGCTGAGACGCTGGGGGTAGTTTAACACTTATCGGCGAACGGTATGTGTTCTGGCCCGGATCTCTGTGCGAGTCCCAATTCGTTTCGGCAACCGCATCGAACTCCTTGCGGACTAAATCCAGTAGAGCAGGGTTAAAGACTCCCTCGAGCACCAAGTGAGGAAAAGGCCGAGCGCGCAATAACTTTTCTTTGCAAGCTGCGCGCGCGGGAGCCGCGAACAGCTTAGGGTCAACCAGCTGGTCTAAGGGCAAATCGACTCCATGGATGCGCACCGAGTCCAGATAGTTTTGCGCGGCGGTTTCCATTCGAGCGACCCTTTTGGCATTTAATAAGTTTTCAAAATTTAAGTTGGCCATACTAAATCACTTTTTGCAAGATCCAAGTGCGCCAGCCGGCCTCATGGTCGTTAATACAAGGGATGAGTTTCGCTGGTTCGGTTGCAAGTCGATCTGGCGGCCGCCCAAGGAGCCGCTCCGAAAGAGAGGTAAAGCCCATCTCGCCTTCGTCGGCGAACACCCCTGCCTTGTTGCCGGGCTCATCGGATGTCACCACCTGGGTTTGCCCAGCCGAGAGCCTTGCGCTGTAAGACCGGCGACGAATTCACGGTGCTTCTGTGCCCCCGCATCATCAGGCGCTGCACGACACGGTAACGAATGGCGTGGTGGGCGATGTGCAGATCACGCCGCTGCCCGTTGCGAGCGAGGTGTGGGAGGCGAGCCAAATCCACACGATGGCAAATGTCTCCGATGCGAGGGGCGCCGCTGCGGAGCTCACGAACGAGGCCCACTCGCGATGAATGGTCCCCTCAGAACCAATCTGATAGCTATGCGACGGCGCGCTGCTGGCCTCGTTCTGAAGAATGAACTCACTAGACGACCGATTCCGTGAACCCGGCATCCGCGGAACTGGAAGCGTGTTTGTGGATTCCTCGTTTGAGTTTGTCTGAACGAGGATTGGTATCATGGCAACATGGCGCACGCAGTCGAGTTGGCGATGACCGAGGAGGAAACTGACACGTTGACGGCTCTGTCGCGGCCGCGGAGCGAGCCGGCGAGTCGGGTATCGCGGGCGGCGACGCTGCTGGCCTACCGCGAGAACCCGTCGTTCTTTGCCGTGGCACGAAGACTTGGCGCCCATCATCAGACGGTCCAGCGCTGCGTCGAGCGGGCGGTGGCCTACGGCGCGCCGGCGGCCCTCGACGACCGGCCGCGACCGGGAAAAGAGCCGGTGATTACGCCGGAGGCCAAGGCCTGGCTGGTGTCTTTGGCGTGCGACAAGGCCAAGGAGCATGGCTATCCGCATGAGTTGTGGACGACGCGGCTGCTGGCCCGCCATGCGCGCGAGCGCGGACCGGAGGCCGGACATGAATGTCTCGCCAACGCGGACCTCCGCGCGCTCCAGGACGTTGCTGGCGGATACACGGCGGAACACGATGAATTTCGGATGGCAATCCGGCAGGGCAGCCTGATCGCGTACCTTGAAGGCGGCGAAACGGCGACGCGGATGTCGGGCGGGCGTCCCGGCAGCATCTGCAGCTCCGCAAGCGACGTGTCGTCGACGACGGCATAGACTTGGCTTCGGCGGCGTTGCGGGAGGTTGGGCTTGCTGTGGGGTCGCCGTGTGCTGCGCGGCGGCAGTTTGTCGCTCCTGGCGCGCCACGTATCTTGCCAACGAGGTGAGCCGCTCCCGCTGCTGGGTGGCGAGGGCAGCAACGGCAACCAGAAGCAGCAGCGCGGCCGTCCTCTTGGTGATGGACCAGAGCGGATGGCGGACTCTGGGCGGGGGCCGTTCGATCGCGACGCGGCCATAGCGGCGGTGCGGCCGGCAGCTCCCGAACCTCCTGGCGCGCCGGGGCATCCGGGCCCGCAATCTGCGGCGCGTCTGCGGCGGGCGGCGGCAGGCTCGTCTGCTGGCGCGAAAACTCCTCGACGCTGCGGATCGCGGTTTCCAGCGCCTGCTTCGACCGTTTCACCTCCCTGGCATCGACGTGGGTGAATTGCTCCTCGAGTTTGTAGTGGGCGAGATCGTAGACGACCTGGCGCAGATGCTCGGGATGGCTCTTCACGGTCTCAAGCATGCGCGCGATGACGAAAGCAAACTGGACTTCGTTGGAAGCCGGCTCAGCCGCATCCTCGTCACTGGGGCGCAGGTCTTCACTCATTTCGGTGTTGGGTTCCTATTACGCGAACCGGGCGTTCGGTATCCCTGGATATGCAACAAGGGCGGCGACGTCATAGAATGGCAGCTTGCCGGACCCTTTCAAAGGGGGATGTCGGAGGTGCGGTGGGTTCGGCTCTGCCATGCGAATAGGGGAACCATGGGTTTCAGTTTCAGACTGAAGCTCGTCGCTATCACATTCGAATTGATCTGGCTTTCCGACGCTGCCCTTCCTGAGCGCGCATCGGCGATCACAGCCGAGCTCGCCAGAACCTGCAAGGCGCTCACCACTAAGCAATTCCCGCCCCGCGAATTGGACAATCCGGCGGCCGGCACAGCGCCAAGGGCAGCGGGCGTGACTAGCAGGCCTACTACAACAAACGCGTCGCTAACAACGGCAAGGTCGACGACACCGCTCAGCCGACCAAGTAAGATCGCCGCAAGCGAAGCCGGCCGGACAACGGCCTTGCCTCCTTCATTGCTCCTTGGGTAGTAGGCTGGGGCACGTCACCCTCCTTGGTCATGCAATTCCTGAATAGCTCTGGCAATCACCGCTCATCTTGACTGGCCCGGCCGCTTGTAGGGATAGGCGATGTAGGAGAAGTGCATGCAATTCCGGGCAATCTCGGCGCTCGCGCTTGCGAGGGCGGGTGAACGCGCCCCCACCATCATCCCGACAAGCAGCGCCGGGGCGCTGCAGAACATAACAGTCCGCAATCTTCTCATCCTGCCCTGTCGCAAAAGCGCGTTTTGAACGCCGCGAGTCTAACAGGCCGGGTTCCGTGAGACTAGGCCGCACGGACCGTCCGGTCGGAAAGTGACGGCCGCGGTCATTTTCAACCGCGGCTTTTCGGGTGCGCTTGCCGTCCTGCCAGCTCAGTTCAGTACCCAGGCGTGGTGAACGAACTGGAAGTCGGCTGCGGTGATGGCCGCCGGCGCCAAGTTCTTGATCAGGATCGAATCGTGAGCGTCCAGCGTGATCAGGGTATCGTGACCGACCTGTTGCGTGGCCAGGTGGCTGTAGTCGCTCGCCACAAAGGAGTCGATCGTGACCGTGTCGTGGTTCGCTGCGCTTCCGGCATGGAAGTTCACGATTGTATCATTTCCGGAATTCACGTTGAAGACGAATTGTCGCCTCCGAAGCTCGAGCTCGTGAACGTGTCCGACACGCCCGTGGTGGAGGTGAGGGAGACGCCGGAGAGGGATGCAGTCTGGGTGTGCGATCCGTTCGCGTTGGCATAGTCCGCCGCGCCAAGCCGGCCAGTCGAGTCATACTGAAAATGATCAGCGATGTAGCTCTTGCCGGTGGCGTTCCAGTCAAATACGTCCTTGGCTTTGTTTGCGTGCACGATCGTTTCATTGGTGAGCACACCCTCGCTGTAAGTCTTGCTGTCGCTAAGATCGGCCGCTCCCGCGGCGTATCGCACGACGTCGCTCTTGAGCGAGCCGCTGACGTAGGTCTTGACTTCGGACCAGCCGTTGGCGCGGACAAGCGAGTCCGAGACCAGAGCACCTGACTTAGTATACTGGTCGGTCGTCTTCGTCCCGTCGGAGGCAAGATTTTAGGAGTAGTCGAGCGAGCCGTCCGTATGCGCGCGGACTGTCGACGTCAGGATGCCCGCCGCATTGTAGCTATCGTGCTCAGCGACGTAGGTCTTGTTTTGAATATTGGACAGATAGAGGTCTCTTGACTTGTCGGCGTGTACGACGGTGTCCGATGTGAGGATACCGGCCGTGTAAACCTTCGCATCGCTGATGTCGGTCCCACCAGGCGCATACCTGATCGTGTCGCCAGTGATAACGCCCGCTGCATAGGTTTTCGTTTCCGAGAAAGAGTCCGCGCGAACGATACTGTCGGAGGTCAAGTTGCCCGAGGCATCGTAGAAGTCGGTCGTCTTGGTTCCGTTAGGGGCAATAGTATAGGAGAAGGCGAGTGTATCGTCGGTATGCGTGCGGACTGTCGACGTCAGGATGCCCGCCGCATTGTAGCTATCGTGCTCGCTGACATAGCTCTGATTCTCAACATTGTAGATGAAGACGTCTTTGGAACCGTCGGCGTGAACAATCGTGTCGCGCGTCAATACGCCCTTCGTGTAGGACTTGGTTTCTGAAAGGCTGGACGAGCCAGCTGCGAAGGTAGCGATTTCGCTCGCGAGGACTCCCGCGACGTACGTTTGGCTTGTGGTTGCTCCGGTCGTGCCCGTAGACGCATAGACCTGCGGCGCATCAATATATCTCGGCGGAGGGAATTCCCTCCGCCGTCCCATGTCATTCATTGCTTACGTCCGTTAGTTTGACCCCAAACTCACATTCAAGCAGATGACGTTCCCATCGACTACGCGAAATGGAAGTCCTGGCTAGTAAGCGAGCCTAGCTTAGTCAATTTCAGCGTCAGCGAATCGGCCCCTGCAGCAATGACAACGTCATTGCCCTGCTGCGACGCATGGCTAAGTACGCTGGCAAAATTGGTGAAGACGGTATTGCTGAACTGAACGACGTCGTGCGCCGAACCAGTCGCTGCGAAATCCTTGATCACGTCTTTTCCGAAATGCGCGTTGAACACGAACGTGTCGGCGCCTCCGTTACCAGTGAGGATATCGTTGCCCGACGTGCTCTTCAGCGTATCAGCGGATGACGAACCGATCACGATGGCACCGGAGCCTCCAACGAGCTTTCCGGCACTGTTGTACTCCTGCGCCGTGATCGTGTGCACGGTGTCCGAGAGCTTATTTGCC
>JAEWFG010000162.1 GCA_023388935.1 Pseudomonadota bacterium
TGACAGATTCATGACAGTCAAAGCCCTCATCGCCTCTTTCACCCAGCAGGAAGACCTCAACTTCCTGTTGACCAACCGCATCCCCCGCGCGGCGCTGACCCGCTTCATGGGCTGGTTCTCCAAGATCGAGAACCCGCTCGTTCGGGACTTCTCGATCGCGCTGTGGAAGCTGTTCTCCGACCTCGATCTGTCGGAGGCGCGCAAAGACCATTTCAAGAGCCTGCACGACTGCTTCACCCGTGAGCTCAAGCCGGGCCTGCGTCCGTTCGATCCGGATCCTGCGATCGTCGCCAGCCCCTCGGACGGCATTGTCGGCGCCCATGGAAGGATCGCCGACACCGAGCTGTTCCAGGTCAAGGGTGCGCCGTATTCGCTGCTCGATCTCGTCGGCGATTCCGCACTGGTCGATCAGCACCGCAACGGCTCCTTCGTCACACTGCGGCTGACCTCGAGCATGTATCACCGCTTCCACGCGCCCTTTGATGCGCATATCGAGCGCGTGACGCTGATCCATGGCGACGTCTGGAACGTCAATCCGATCGCGTTGAAGCGGGTCGAGCGCCTGTTCTGCAAGAACGAGCGCGCGGTGATCCGCACCCATTTGTCGACCGGCGAGGCGGTGACGCTGGTGCCGGTTGCCGCGATCCTGGTCGCGAGCATCCGTCTGCATTTCCTCGACACAGTGCTGAACGCGCAGACACGCGGCCCGGTCAACTTCCCCTGCGATGTCAACGTGACCAAAGGCGAGGAGCTCGGCTGGTTCGAGCACGGCTCGACCATCATCATCCTCGCGCCGGGTGATTTCACGTTCTGTGACGGCATCGCCGAAGGCACGCGCATTCGCGCGGGTCAAGCGCTGCTCAGAAGAAAATAGCCTTCAATCCGCCGTGCCCGCCGCCTATATCGTCAGCGGGGACGAAATTGGACGTGAATGATGGCGCGGGCGCCGGTCATGGCGGCGGGTGGTATAGTGCTGCGGCGTGGCGCGCCGCCGCTGATCGCGGTCGTGCGCCTGCGCAAGCGCAACGAGTGGGTTTTGCCCAAGGGCAAGCTCAACGACGGCGAGACGCCGGAGCAGGCGGCTCACCGCGAGGTGCTGGAAGAGACCGGCCACGAAGTAGCCATGCACGAATTCCTGGGCACGCTCGCCTACCAGTCCGGCGGGCGCTCCAAGGTCGTGCATTTCTGGCGGATGGAGGCCGAGGGCGGTCCCGTTCGCAAGCTGATGAACGACGTCAAGGCGGTCGACTGGCTGACGCTGGACGACGCGATCGCGCGCCTCTCGCGCGAGTATGAGCGCGTGTTCCTCACCCAGATCGGCCCGATCGCGCTGGCCGCGGCAAGGCTGGCGCCTTCGCTCGCTCCGGAGCCGACACCGCCGTTTGCAACCCGTGACATCGATGCCGCCTTGCGGACCCTGACGCCAGCCGAAGCCGTCTCGGTCGAGGAACTGCGGCATGGCCTGTTGCAGAAGGTGAGAGCGTGGCTTCGCCGCGAGGCGTGAGTTCTTTTCTCCACCTCTCTCCAAGTCGTCATTGCGAGCGCAGCGAAGCAATCCAGAATCTTTCCGTGGAGGGACTCTGGATTGCTTCGCTGCGCTCGCAATGACGGAGAGGGAGCGCACCGGCAACATGGCGCGCTCCATGCTCTACCGCCGTTCTTTCTTCTTCGGAGCGGGCGCTGGTCGTCGCTGCGCCGCAGGGCGTTGCGCGCCAGGCGGGCGCTGTTGCAATCCGGCCGGACGCTGCAGGCCTGGCTGTTGCGTCGCGGGCGGCTGACCCGGCTGCGTGCCGGTGCGTTGCTGCTGGCCGGGTTGTTGCTGTCGCTGCCCCTGTTGCTGCTGGCCGTGTGGCTGCTGACCCTGACCCGCGCGCGGCGTGCCCGGCTGCACTGCGCCGCCTTGTCCTTGCCGCTGCGGCGGCTGGGCGCCCTGGCGGTTTGGCGTGCCTGGCTGTTGCTGACCCGGACGGTTGTTTGGGCCGGGCTGGCCGTTCGGCCGTTGCGGCTGCTGGCCCGGCGTCGTGTTCGGCCGCAATTGTTGCTGCTGCGGCTGGGCCGGCCGCGGAATACGCGGGCTGGCGCCCGGATTGGCGCGACGGAAATCGCGCTGCTCGGTGACGATCCGGCGGCCCGCGGTCTGCGCGGCCTGCACCTGGCTGACAAAGCTGCGGTCGCGCGCGATCTGCTGCGCGGGAATCGTGATCGGCACGGCCGCAAAACGCACACCGCCGGCAGCGCCCGCGCCGGGGCGGATCGCAAAACCGCTCGCGGCCTGCGTCAGCGCGCCGAGCCGCGCGCCGCTGGTGCGGTCGTTGACGTCGATGTGCCCGACCCGGCCGTCGGCGTCGGGATAGAGCTTGACGTTGACATTGTTGGTACTGTTCGCGGCCGCGCCTGCCGGCACGTCGACCACGCCCGTGGTGCCGCGGATGCCAAGCGTTGCGGTCGGCGTCGCTATCTTCATGTCGCCGGTCCTGGCGACCGCGGCCGCGACGAAAGCGACCGTGCCCTTGCCGATGTCGAAGATCGCCGAGTTCTGCTTGCCGCCGTCCTCATAGACGTAGCTGTCGATGGTGATCCTGGCGGCGGCCGAGAGGTTGAACGTGGTCGCGTCGATGAAGGTGATGCCGAGCGAGGAGTTCGACGAGGTCTGCACGACGTCGTCGAGATAAATATCGTCGCGCACTTTGAGCGGATACGAATTCTTGTCGCGGATCACGGTCGCGATCCCCGTCACGGTTGCGACGTTGCCGATCGGCTCGACGGTGCCTGATTGCGCGTCCGCGGCCGGTGCCGGCGAGGCTGATGGCGTTGGCGATGGGGCAGGCGCCGGCTGGGCTTGTGGCTGTGCCTGCGCCAGCTCTATCGCATCGGAGGCAGATGCCGCGCTTGCGCCGGCCAGCGATAAGGCCAGCAGCGGAAGCGCGAACACGAAGCGGCGCCAGGCTACCATCAAAGTCACGAGGAGGTCCCGGTGAGAACGCGAGGCGAGATCGGCAGATTTCAGCCGGGGGCAGCTGAATGGCGGATGAACATGTGTCGCACGGGAGCGGCGAACGGAGTTCTCCCCCATGGCGCGGGGCTATCGCATATGACGAAAAACATGGCGGGCAGCTCGCCTGCGGCCATCCTTCGAGACGCCCGCCTACGGCGGGCCCTCAGGATGAGGTCGCGTTTCGCGGCGAGATATCAAACCCTCATGGTGAGGAGCCCGCCGCAGGCGGGCGTCTCGAACCATGCAGGCCCGGCTCTCGACCCGCCTTCGGCGTCAGCTCACGCGCTTCCAGGTCTGGCCGCCGCAGAACATGCCGCCGAAGGCGCAGCCTTGCACGCGCAACGCGTTCGGGCCTTTCATTGCGATCGTCGAGTCGTAGTTGCGGCCGGAGTCGGGATCGTGGATGCGGCCGCTCCACTTCGAGCCCTCGGGCTTCATGTTGATCAGGATGCGCGCGTTGGTCTTCTCGGCGTAACCGCAGAGATTGGCGCCGCACTGCTCGACGCGGACATTGCCCTTGTTCTCTTCCGTCGCCCACACGCCGATCGGTGTGTCCGCGGCCGGAGCCGGGGCGGGCGCAACTGCGGCCGGTGCGGCAGCGGGAGCAGGGGCGGCAAGAGGCGCGGGTTGCGTCGTATCGACGCCGACGGACGGAGCGGCTGCAACGGTGGTGGCCGGAGCCGCGGGTGTGACGACGGGCGCTGCCGGCGCGGTCGCTTGCACTGGCGCCTGCTGTGCGGGCTGCTGCACCGGGGCCGGCGTGGGCTGCGCAGTCGTGGTGGCCGGAGCCGGCGTGATGTCATCATCGTCCTTGGAGCCAAGGCCGTTGAGGTTGATGTTATTCAACCTGATCGGCTTGTTCGACAGGCCGGGCGCGACGATGGTCACGCAGTCGAGCGAGGCGCAGTTGCGCGGCGTCTCGATGCGGATGTGCTGGCCTTCGAACTGGAACGAGATCGAGTTGCCGGCGTGCGCGACGGCGGTCGAAGCGAGGAGAAGCGCGGTGGTGGCGATGTAGAGCTTGTTCATGACAACCTCCCGAAATGCGTGGTCCCGGTATGGACCGAAGTCGCTGGTGGACTGAGCGTGTTTCGACCCTATGCCGGGTCCGTCCCACCTTCTGTGATGGAGGTCACAACGGCCGTGCCGCCGTCTCGATGAGGCAGCGCACGTTCACAACATGAAGCCGAAATCGCACGACGTATGGACCGGCAACGTCTGCAGCCGCTCCGGCAGCAACACCTCTTGCGCCACGATGTGATGCGGTGGTTGGACTAGATCATGCCGAGCACGACGGCGCCGACAAAGGCCATGGCGAGGCACGCGGTGATAACGCTCAGTCTCCCGGCCAACGTCATGACGTTGCTCCCTGGGATCTCCTGCTGTTCGCGCCGCTGTGCGCAACGATCATGGTTAACCGAGGGTTTCCTTCGTTAAAAGCCAGCCCTGCTGTCACTCATCCCTGGCGGCGTGCGCACGTCACTGGGATCAGCATGGTTAAAGAAAGCTGAAATCAACACGTTGAAGAGTCTTTAAGTAAATTCACCGAACGTGCGCGCATGACGCGCGGAGTTCGTTTGTATCTCGTCGGCTCCATCGTCCTTGTTTCGCTTGCGGGTTGTGGTCGCGGCTTCTTCCAGGCCGAACGTGAACCGTGGCGGGCCGAGGCAGAAGCGGCGTGCCTGAAATCAGGCGCGGTCAAGGAAAGCGCGGACATCGTCCGCGTCGAACCGATCTCAGGGCCCGGCATGTGCGGCGCCGAGTTTCCTCTCAGGGTCGCCGCCATCGGCGAAGTCTCGGGCAGCTATGGCTTTGCCGACGAGGAACTGCGCCCGCCGGCGAATGTCGGCAACCAGCCGCGTTGGCCGGTGACGCAGCCGCGATCGAATTATCCGCAGAGCCAGAATTATCCGGCATCGTCCTATCCGCAACAGTCGAACTATCCCGAGAGCGCGGTGCGGCAGCCCTCCGGCTATGGTGCGTCGTCTGGCCCGATGTCGCTGAACGCGCCGGGCGTCGCGCCGCAGGAGGACGAGATCGACCTGCCGCCCGAGGGCACGGATGCTGCGGGCGCGGCGCGCTACATGAATGCGCCGAGCTATCCGGCGCGGCCGGCGCCGTATTCGCAGGCGCCGTTGCGACAGCCACTGCCACGCCTCGGTCCGGCGCAGGGAAATCCCGTCACCACCGTTGGCCCCGTCGCGGTAAGGCCGACCGCGACGCTCGCCTGTCCGATCGTGTCCGAGCTCGACCGCTGGCTGGCCGATACCGTGCAGCCCTCGGCGATGCGCTGGTTCGGCGCCCGCGTGGTCGAGATCAAGCAGATCTCCGCCTATTCCTGCCGCGGCATGAACGGCAACTCGTACGCCCACATTTCCGAGCACGCCTTCGGCAACGCCCTCGACGTCGCTGCGTTCGTGCTCGCCGACGGCCGCCGCGTCAGCGTGAAGGACGGCTGGCGCGGCATGCCGGAAGAGCAGGGCTTTCTGCGCGACGTACAGTCGGGCGCGTGCGCGCATTTCACCACGGTGCTCGCGCCGGGCTCGAACGTTTATCACTACGATCACATCCATGTGGATCTGATGCGCCGCGCCAGCCGCCGCCTGATCTGCCAGCCGGCCGCCGTCTCCGGCGAAGAGGTCGCCGCGCGCGCGCAATCGCGCAGACCTTACGCCAACGCCCGCGATCCTTCCGTGACCGGTTCGCTCGGCCGCAAGAGCACGACGCGCAAGTACGAAGAGGACGAGTACGCGGACGATTGAGACTTTCCGCAAGACCCGTAGCCCGGATGAGCGAACTATCTTCCGTCATTGCAAGCGCATGTGCATGGCGCAAGATGGAAGAGTCCGGAACGTGGCTCCACAGGCTCAGGAAGTCATGTCGAAGTCGGCTTCGACGGCGTGGGGACTAGTCCCATGCACCGCTGCACCTCGCCGGGGACGTTGTAGGTTCGCATGATGTGACGGCTGTCGCGAAGGCCGGACGCCTCACGCTGCACCACGAACATCCAGAGCGCATGGCCAGCCTCCATCACCAGCTTGCTCCTCGCCGGCTGTGCGGTTGCCGGCGTCCCCTCGCGCGCGTGGGCAGCGTCGAACTCGTGCAAACGCGCAAGCGCTCGTTCGAGGGTGCGGCCCATCCGTCCAAGCGCAGAGGCCTGTTCCTGGACGATCTCATAATGGAGGACATCGACAGGTGGGCGAAGATCACGGGACATGGCTTCAATATAGTGCCGCGGAATCGATAGGCGCAACGCGCGGACCTGGTTCCGGGGCTGCGCTACTTCGCCCGGTACGCCGCCAGAAACATCCGCGTTGCGCTGTCGACGACCTTGGTCATCTGTTCTTCCGACGGCACGGGTGCGGCCTGGAAGACGAAGGGCAGGAAGAGCGAGGCTTTGCACAGTTCCATGAACTGCGAGGCGGCAAGATCGCAATCGTCGATCTCGAGATCGCCGGAGGCGACATGGGCTTTGAGATAGTCGGAGAGGCGGTTGATGGTCTTGTCCAGCACGCGCAAATAATAGCGGCGGCCGACATCGGGCATCCGCTCGGCGATCGCCATCACGGTGCGGATCGCCGATCCGCCGCCGGGCCGGCAGAGCAAATGGATGTAGGCCTGGCCGAAATCCTTCAGCGTGGTCTCAGCGTCCCGGGCGGGATCGAAATTGAACACGACCTGGCCGTGCTCGAGCGACTCCTCCTCGAGGATGGCTTCGAACAGCGCGCATTTGTCGGCGAAGTAGACATAGAGCGTGCCCTTGGAGACCTGCGCCGCGCGCGCGATCTCGCCCATGCTGGCGCCGTCAAAACCGAGATCCATGAACACCTTGCGGGCGCCGTCCAGGACCTGGCGGCGCTTGGAGCTATCCTCTTCGGAGACGACGCGCAGATGTTCGCGGCCTGCAACCATTGGTTTAGGGTCTCGTAGGGTTTTGGGTCGGGTCCCAGACCGTGAAACCCAAATATAAGGATTCGGGCCAGTAGGGTCCGGCCCTAAATTATTATATAGATTGACCGAACCGTTCGGTCAATGGTATTTGAGGTCAGCGAGAGGGGCCCGGCCGCGTAACGGCCGTCCCCTGGTCGCGCTGTTTTGTTGGGGAGGCCTTATGGCCGTATCGAGAGACCAGGCTGCGCGCGTCCTTCGCCAGGAAGCGGTGGAGACGACGCCGGTGCAGGCGGGCAGTGAAGCTGCGAACGAGAAATCTGCCGCCCTCGCAGAGCAGTTGCACTCTCATGTGGCCGAGGAAACCAGGCACCGCACCAACGAGGCGCCGGAGAAGCCTGCAACCGACCAACCGGCCCCGACTGCACCGGCGGCTGCTGTCGGGGCCCCCAAGTCCGGCAAGCGCAAATTCATTTTGATGGGCGTCGGCCTCGTACTGGCGCTCGCGGCCGCGGGCTATGCCGGCTACTACACGCTGGTCGGCCGCTTCTACATCTCCACCGATGACGCCTATGTCCGCGCCAACAACACCATGCTCGGCGCGCGCGTCGCCGGCCACATCTCCTCGATCCTCGTCCGTGACAATACGGTAGTGCGTGCCGGTGACATCGTCCTGCGCATCGACGACGGCGACTACAAGATCGCAGTCGATGCTGCCGCGACCAGGATGGCGACCCAGCAGGCCAGCATCGATCGCATCGGCCGCCAGGTTGCAGCGCTCGAAAGCCAGGTCGTGCAGGCCAAGGCGCAGCTCGTCTCCGCCGAAGCCGGTCTCAAGCGCGCCGATCTCGACTATGAGCGCCAGCAGGCGCTGAGCAGCAAGGGCTTTGCCTCGCGCGCCACATTCGAGACCTCGGAAGCCGGACGCGACCAGGGCGCCGCCGCGGTCAAGGCCGCGCAGGCCGCCTATGATGTCGCGATCAGCAACGTCGACGTCGCCAAGGCGCAGCAGGCCGAAGCGCAGGCCCAACTCGCCGAGCTCAAGACCTCGCTCGCCAGGGCCGAGCGCGATCTCGCCTTCACCGCGGTGCGCGCACCGGTCGACGGCACGTTCTCGAACCGTCTGGTCAGCACTGGCGACTTCGTCGCCGTCGGCCAGCGCCTCGGCAACGTCGTGCCGCTCGACGAGGTCTATATCGACGCCAATTTCAAGGAAACGCAGCTCAAGCGCATCCGCCCCGGCCAGCCGGTGACGATCAAGGTCGATGCCTACGGCATGCGCAAGTTCAGCGGCGTCGTCGACAGCATCGCGGCGGGCGCGGGCTCGGTGTTCACGCTGCTGCCGCCGGACAACGCCACCGGCAACTTCACCAAGATCGTGCAGCGCGTGCCGGTCCGCATCCGCGTGCCGAAGTCGGTCGCCAGACAGAATCTGCTGCGCGCGGGCATGTCGGTGCTGGCCACCGTCGACACCAGCAAGGGCGCGGCCGACGCCGACAGCGAGATCGATCTCGACGACCCCACCATGATCCATCCGCAGTAAGCGCCTGAAGCGCTGCGAGGTCCGACCATGGCGAATGCCACGACCGCTTCACCTGCCATGCTGGCGGACCAGGCTTCCGAGCGCATCGAGCCGAAGCGGCTGATCGCGTTCATCGTCATGGTGTTCGGGATGTTCATGTCGATCCTGGACATCCAGATCGTCTCGGCGTCCCTGAATGAGATCCAGGCCGGCCTGTCGGCCAGCTTGAGCGAGGTCTCCTGGGTCCAGACCGCCTATCTGATCGCCGAGGTCATCGCGATCCCGCTGTCGGGTTTCCTGTCGCGCGCCCTCGGCACGCGGTTGTTGTTCGCGATCTCTGCGGCCGGCTTCACCGCCGCGAGCCTGCTCTGCGGCTTCGCCACGACCATCGAGGAGATGATCATCTGGCGCGCTTTGCAGGGATTTCTCGGCGCCGGCATGATCCCGACGGTGTTCGCCTCGGCCTACACTGTCTTCCCGCGTACCAAATTCCACATCGTCGGTCCCATCATCGGGCTCGTCGCGACGCTGGCGCCGACCATTGGACCGAGCGTCGGCGGCTACATCACCGATCTGATGTCGTGGAACTGGTTGTTCTTCATCAACGTCGTGCCCGGCATCGGCATCACCATCGGAGTGCTGGCTCTGGTCGATTTCGACGAGCCGCATTTCGAATTGCTCGACCGCTTCGACTGGTGGGGTCTGCTCTTCATGGCCGGATTCCTCGGCACGCTGGAATACGTACTCGAGGAAGGCCCGCAATATGAATGGATGCAGGACACTTCGGTTGCGATCTGCGCCTGGATCTGCGCGATCTCGGCGACCGCCTTCTTCTGGCGCGTCTTCACCGCGGCCGAGCCGATCGTCAATTTGCGTACCTTCTCCAACCGCAACTTCGCGGTCGGCTCCATCCTGCAGTTCTGCATCGGCATCGGCCTCTACGGCCTGACCTACATCTATCCGCGCTATCTCGCCGAAGTGCGCGGCTACAGCGCGCTGATGATCGGCGAGACCATGTTCGTCTCCGGCATCACCATGTTCCTGGTCGCGCCGCTGGTCGGCCGGCTGATGGCCAAGTACGACATGCGCTACATGGTCGCGTTCGGCCTGATCGTGTTCGCGCTCGGCTCCTACCAGATGACCTGGATCACGCGCGAATACGATTTCTACGAGCTGCTCGTTCCGCAGATCCTGCGTGGCGTCGGCATGATGTTCGCGATGGTGCCAACCAACAACATTGCGCTCGGCACGCTGCCGCCGGACCGGGTGAAGAACGCCTCCGGCCTGTTCAACCTGATGCGCAACCTCGGCGGAGCCGTGGGCCTCGCCGTCATCAACACCGTTCTCAACCATCGCACCGACCTCCACATCACGCGCCTGCAGGAGCGCGTGACCTGGGGTAACGTCACCGCGACCGAAACCCTGACCATGCTCATGCAGAAATTCCAGGGGCTCGGCGATTCCGCGCTGATGGCGATGAAGCAGCTTAGCCAGATCGTGCATCGCCAGGCCGTGGTGATGAGCTACGGCGATGCGTTCTTCATACTGACGCTGTTCTATCTCGGCCTCAGCTGCATGGTCGTGTTGCTGAACAAGCCGGCCTCGCCGTTCGGCAGCACCGGCGACGCGCATTAAATTTGCAACACTCGCGCGTGATCTCGCGCGAGCCCCGTTGCAAAACGCCGGCGACACATCTATAAAGCGCCCCTCATTCAATCGAACCGGGGAGAGATTTGCATGATTTCGTCGCATTCGCAGATCGTACGCCCGCGCTCGATGATGTTCTGGCTCGGCACGTATTCGGCCTGTTAGAGGCCACCTCCGCCAGCTTCGATCGGGCTTCAGGTCCCGATCGCCCAACTTCCCAAGTCAAAGCCAATCTCAAGTGACGCCGTCCCGGCCCTCGCGGCCGGCCTGCGTCCATCGATGGAGCCGGCCTGCGCGCGAAGCGGCCGGATGATGTCATGACCGCTCTGTCAAACAAGCCCGCGGCGATACACGTGGTGCTGCCCTTCGTGTTCCGGCACTGGCTGAAGCAGCCGGGGCGCACCCTTGTCGTTGCCGGCAGCCTGCTGGGCGCGACCGTCGCCGACCTGTTCATGCCGGTGTTCTCGGGACACCTGATCGATGCGCTGACGCGCGGTCCGTCCGATCTTGATGCGCGTCATGCGGCACTTGTCGCGTTCGGCGCGATCGTGGCGCTCGGCGCGGCGTCGATGGTGCTGCGGCTCGCAGGCCTGCAGGCGATCGTGCCGTTCACGCTGAAGATCATGTCCGAGGTCGCTCAGGATGCGTTCATGCGCGTGCAGCGCTTCTCGACCGACTGGCACGCCAACTCCTTCGCCGGCTCCACCGTGCGCAAGATCACGCGCGGCATGTGGGCGCTCGACCTCCTGAACGACACCATCCTGCTGGCGCTGCTGCCTTCGCTGGTCGTGCTGATCGGATCGATGATCCTGCTTGGCGTGCACTGGGCCTCGCTCGGTGCGGTGATCGCGCTCGGCGCGCTGGCCTATGTCGCGATGACGGTGCTGTTCTCGACCCGCTACATCGCGCCGGCCGCGCGTGTCTCCAATGCCTGGGACACAAAGGTCGGCGGCACGCTGGCGGATGCGCTGACCTGCAACGCCGTGGTGAAGTCCTTCGGCGCTGAAGCGCGCGAAGATGTGCGGCTCGCCCGCGTCATCAACCGCTGGCGCGTGCGCGTGCGGCGGACCTGGCTTCGCTATAACTACACGGCCATGTCGCAGCTCTCGCTGCTGCTAGCCTTGCGCGCCTCCGTGATCGGCGGCTCGGTCCTGCTGTGGATGTCCGGGCGCGCCTCGCCCGGCGACGTCACCTACGTGCTGACGAGCTACTACGTCATCCACGCCTATTTGCGCGACGTCGGCATGCACATCAACAACCTCCAGCGCTCGGTCAACGACATGGAGGAGCTGGTGGCGATCCATGACGAGCCGATCGGGATTGCCGACGCGGCTGACGCGCGCCCGATCGTGATCGAGGGCGGCGAGATCGTGTTCGACGACGTCACGTTCCATTATGGCGGCCATCGCGCGCCGCTCTACGACGGGCTGTCGCTCACGATCCGTCCCGGCGAACGGGTCGGCCTCGTCGGCCGCTCCGGCTCCGGCAAGACAACCTTCGTCAAGCTGGTGCAGCGGCTTTACGACGTCTCGGGCGGTCGCGTGCTGATCGACGGGCAGGACATCGCCGAGGCCACGCAGCAATCGCTGCGCAGCCAGATCGCGATCGTGCAGCAGGACCCGATCCTGTTCCACCGCTCGCTTGCCGAGAACATCGCCTATGGCCGGCCCGGCGCTAGCCTGGAGGCGATCGAGCAGGCGGCGCGGCTCGCCAATGCACACGACTTCATCCTGCGCCTGCCGAAGGGCTACGGCACGCTCGTCGGCGAGCGCGGCGTGAAGCTCTCGGGTGGCGAGCGACAGCGCGTGGCGCTGGCGCGCGCCTTCCTGGCCGATGCGCCGGTGCTGATTCTGGACGAGGCGACGTCGAGTCTCGATTCGGAATCGGAGGCGCTGATCCAGCAGGCGATGGAGCGTCTGATGAGGGGCCGCACCTCGATCGTGATCGCGCACCGGCTGTCGACGGTGCGCAGCCTCGATCGCATCCTGGTGTTCGACCGCGGCGAGATCGTCGAGCAGGGCACGCATGTGGTGCTCGCGGGCAAACCCGGCGGCATCTATCGCGGCCTGTTCGAACGCCAGGTGGTGGAGCTCGGACAGATCGCAGCAGCGGAATGAGAGGCGGGCGGCAGCGGGGTGAAGGTCCCGCCGTCACGTCGCCAAGGATGGAATGAGATGAAGGACCTGACGCGCGGCTCCATCGTGAGCCACATCCTGAGCATGGCGCCGCCGATCGTGGTCGGCATGATCACGATCATGATCTGCCAGCTGGTCGACCTGTATTTCGTATCGAGCCTGGGCGATGCCGCCGTTGCCGGCGTCGCCGCGGCCGGCAACGCGGGATTTCTCGTCAATGCCCTGATGCAGGTGCTCGGCGTCGGCACCGTTGCGCTGATCGCGCACGCCGTGGGGCGCAGGGATCGCGACGAGGCCAATCTCGTCTTCAACCAGTCGGTCGTCCTGTCGGTGCTGTTCGGGTTGCTGACGCTGGTCGCGGGCCTTGCGCTGTCGCGCGCCTACATGCGTACGATCGCCGTCGACGAGGCCACCATCGAGGCCGGCACGACCTATCTTCTCTGGTTCATGCCGGCGCTGGCGCTGCAATTCGCCACGCAGGTGATGGCGTCCGCGCTGCGGGCCACCGGCATCGTGCGGCCGAGCATGCTGGTGCAGGTGCTCGCCGTGGTCATCAACATCGCGCTGGCGCCGGTCCTGATCCTGGGCTGGGGCACCGGCCACGCGCTCGGTGTTGCCGGGGCCGGGCTCGCGAGTTCGATCGCCGTCTTCATCGGCGTGCTGATGCTGCTCGGCTATTTCCTCAGGCTTGAGCGCTATGTCGCCTTCCATCCTGCGCAGTGGCGTCCGCAACTTGCGCAATGGAAGAAGATCCTCAATGTCGGCCTGCCGGCGGGTGGCGAGTTCGCGATGATCTTCATCTTCATGGCCGTCGTCTATTACGTGCTGCGCGATTTCGGCCCGGCGGCCCAGGCGGGATTCGGCATCGGCACGCGTGTGCTGGGCCTGATTCAGATGCCAGGGCTCGCGGTGGCCCTGGCCGCAGGACCGATCGCCGGCCAGAACTTCGGCGCTGGCAATGGCGCACGGGTGCGGGAAACCTTCGTCAAGGCGGCCCTGATCGTCACCGCCGTGATGATCGTCTTCCTGCTTCTTGCGCAGTTCACGCCAGGTTTGCTGCTGGCCGGCTTCTCGAACGATCGGGAGACCATGACGGTCGCGCTTCTGTTTCTGCGGATCATCTCGTTCAACATGGTGGCGCAGGGCTTGATCTTCACCTGCTCCAGCATGTTCCAGGGGCTTGGCAACACCAAGCCGGTGTTGTGGAGTTCGGTGACGCGAGTCCTGACGTATTCGCTGCCGGCGATCTGGCTCTCGACGCTGCCTGGTTTCCGGATGGAGCACGTCTGGTACCTGTCGAATGCGGCAACGACGCTGCAGGCCGCACTGAGCTTGTGGTTGCTACACCGCGAATTCAGGAAACGCCTGGCGTTGCCGCCGATGGAGAAGGCTGCAGAGCCGGCGGCCCCTGAGCCGGTTGCGCCTCGCGCTCGCGAGCCCGCGTAGCGACGGCCTGCTCCATCCCCACGGCTCCGGCTGATTTGCTTGGCCGTGGGGCTGGATCTACGTGCTCGGCGTCGACGGCGGCATGGCGCTCGCGAAGAAGGGCTAGTGCGCGCCAAGACTGTTCCAGACGAGGCCGAGGCCCGACAGGAACAACAGGCCTAGCACGACATCGCCGAAGTGCTTGTCGCTCAGCGCATGGTAGACGCGTGCGCCGGCCCATGCGCCGATGAGCGTGCCGGGAAATGCGACCAGCGCCAGCCAGACCACCTTGAACGCAACGAAGCCCGACGCCGTCTGCAACGCCAGCGCGGCGGCGAGAACCGTGAAATTGAAGAGCTGGAAGATGCCGCGCCGCTCGTGCTTGTTCCAGCCGCGGATGTTGGCCCACAGGATCGGCAGCGGTCCCGACAGTCCGGCAAGCCCGCCCAGAATGCCGCCGGCAAAGCCGATGGCGCCGTCGGCGATCCGGCCGCCGAACTTGAAGGCGAGCGGTCTGTTGTTCAGATACAGCGCGCTCGGAAAGATCAGGAGCAGTACGCCGACGCTCAACTTGAAGACTTTGGGATCGGCGGAGGCGACCATCATGGTCCCCAGCGGCACGCCGATCAGTCCCCCGATCAGGAACGGCCAGACCAGCGAGAGATCAAAGCTCTTCCACATCGACGGCAGCGTCGAGGTCTGCGCGATCACCGAGCAGATCAGCACCAGAGGCACCGCGAGCGAGGGCGGCAGGACATAGAGCCAGATGCCGAGCGCCATCAGCGCCGTGCCGAATCCGGCCAGCCCCGAGACGAAGCCCCCGGCGAGCGCGCCGAACAGCAGCAGCGCATAGTAAGACGTTTCCACCAGCCATTTCCCGTCGTTAGCAGCGATGTCGACCGTCGATCGCAACTCGCGCGCATAGCACAGATGCAGCCCGGAAGGGCAATTCAAAACCGCACGCAAGCGTGATCCCCAGGAACGGGCGTTCGCGGAAGACGCACCTACATGCTGCTCGTACAGCAATCTGGGGGACCTGCTACAAGCCACGCAGTGCTTCGATCGGCGCGTTCCTGATGAGATCATGGGTCATGATCATGACCGGCACGAACATGGCCGTCGCGGCCGCGCTGTTGTCGGCGGCGGCGTTGATGCCGACATTGGCGCAGGCGCAGTTTTCCGAGCCTGCGGCTTACCAGGCCGCCATCCCGACCGCGACGTGTTGAACGGCGGCCAACTCATGCCTGCGGCGCGCGCGGCTCTCGGCCAGCAAGGCGGTCCGAGCGATGCTTACGCATTGCAAGCTTATCCGTCAGTCGTTGCGCCGGTGGTCCGCTCCCGCCATCGTCGTCAGCACCAATGATCTACACAATCTGCCTTGTCTCAGCGGGCTTGTGCAGTGCGCCCACCAGGATGCGCAGCGCCTCAGCCAATTCCGATCTGTTCCGTGCCGCTCCGAGCGAGACGCGCGCTGCATGCGGCGGTGTCCCGTCGACCGTGAAGGCATCGCCGGCGACGACCGCGAGTCCATTCCGCAAGAGATACGCCGCGATGTCGGGCCGGCCCTCCGGCAGCCGCAGCCAGAGATGATGGGCTGCGGGCTTGGCCAGGAACTGAAAGTCCCTCAGCGCCCGCTGCGCGTGCTGTTGGCGGCCGACCGCCTCGTTGCGGATGGCGGTGATGATGCGGTCCGCGATGCCGCTCTCGAGCCAATGCGTCACCAGAGCGACCATCAGCGGCGCCGGCATCTGTACCGTGGCCTGCAAATGGCTGCACATCTGCCGCTGCGCGTCGCTGTCGGGCGTCACCAGATAGGCGACGCGCAGCGCCGGTGCGATGCATTTCGACAGCGTGGTCGCAAGATATGTCCGCTCCGGAATGAGATTGGCGACCGGCGATGCGGAGCGATCGAGCAGCCCATAGGCGTCGTCCTCGATCAGCGCCGTGTCGGCATCACGGATGATCTTTGCGATCGCGCTGCGCCGCTCGGCTGAGAGCGTCGCGGTGGTCGGATTGTGCAGCGTCGGGATGAGATAGACGGCCTTTGGTCCGTGCGCGCGGCAAGCTTTTGCCAGCGCATCCGGCAGGATCCCACCATCATCCATGGCGACGCCGACGAGCTTCACGCCACGCTGCGCCGCGGCGGCCTTGATGCCGGGGAAGGTGAGCGCTTCCGTCAGCACGACGTCGCCGGGCCGCGCGAGATGAGCGAGCAGGTTGAACAGGATCGTCTGCGCGCCCGGGAAGATCAGGAGCTTGTCGGCGTGCGCGTGCGGAACGCGTGCGCGCATCCAGCGCGCCGCGACCTCGCGTTCATGCGCGCTGCCGCCGGGCGGCTGGTAGTTCAGGAATGCGGTCAGCCCCGATTGTTCGCGGATGGTCGCCAGCCCCGCGATGATGCGCTCGTCGAGCTGCGCTTCCAGCGGGTGCGGCGGCACATTCATCGAGAGGTCGATTGCGACGGGATGCGGCAGGTCGACCGCGCGGCGGGCGCTGGTCTCCGACACGAACGAGCCCTGCCCGACGCGGGCGTCCAGAATTCCACGGCGGCGTGCCTCGCCGTAGGCGCGCGTCACCGTGGTGAGGTCGATGCCGAGCGCCTTGGCCAGCGCGCGCTGGGTGGGGAGCTGCTGCCCGCGCACCAGCCGGCCGGCGGCAATGTCGGCCTCCATCGCCTCGACGATGCGTTGATAGCGCGGACCGCTCAGCTCCGAGATTGTAGGGGTCCAGTCCATGCAAATTCGGTCCATTTCCTTTGAATGTATGGATGCAATATATTATTGTATGGATCGTTGAAAAGGAAGGGGTGTGGTCATGGCGACCGGTACAGTCTCTCTGGCGAAGGCGATGTGGCGCGGTTTTCGCGGCAAGTGCCCGAACTGCGGCAAAGGGAGTATGTTCGGCCGTTTCCTGAAAGTGGCCGACACTTGCGACCATTGCGGCGAGGAGCTGTTTCACCAGCGTGCCGATGACTTCCCGGCCTATCTCGTCATGGTGGTGGTCGGCCATCTCGTGGTGCCGGCGATCCTTGCGGTCGAAACTGCCTATGCGCCGCCGGTCTGGCTGCAACTCGCGGTGTGGCTGCCGGTGACGCTGGTTGCCTCGCTCGCTCTCCTGCAACCGACCAAGGGCGCCATCGTCGGCCTGCAATGGCAGATCGGCATGCACGGCTTCGAGGCGAGCAAGCAGCGGCGCGAGGCCGGTCAGCTTGCGCCCGTGCTCGTGAAAGCGAACACGCCGCGGGCGGCCTGAGGCACCTCGCGGCGTTTACATCGTGCGCCCGGCCGCTACACTCCGTCGTATCAAACAAGAACGATGGAAGCGCCAATGGCTGCACGCTCGAAAACCTTCCTGCTCTGTCATGGCGCATGGTCCGGCGGATGGGCCTGGAAGAAGATGCATCCGCTTATGGCGCAGGCCGGCCACCGCCTGGTGACGCCGACCTACACCGGGCTCGGCGAGCGCTCGCATCTGGCCAGTCCCGCGATCGATCTCGAGACACATATCCAGGACATCCTCAACGTCATCAGGTTTGAGGACCTCAACGACATCGTGCTGCTCGGCCATAGCTATGGCGGCATGGTCGCGACCGGTGTCGCCGACCGTGCGCGCGAGCGCGTGACGCAACTGATTTATCTCGACGCCTTCGTGCCGCGCGACGGCCAGTCGCTGTTCGATCTCAACGAGGGCGGGCGCGAGCCGATGCGCAAGGCAGCCGCCGCCGGCGACGGCTATCGCATCCCGCCGAATCCGCCGCCGCCAGACACACCGCAGGCCGATCTCGACTGGCTCAACGCCCGCCGCGTCAACATGCCGGTCAAATGTTTCGAGACGAGCTTGAGGCTCGGGCATGGCGAGCCGGCAATGCCGCGCAGCTATATCTATTGCACGCGCATTCCGCCGGGTGATGTGTTCGGACAGTTTGCGCAGCGCACGAAGAGCGAAGAAGGCTGGCGCTATTTCGAGCTCGACGCCAGCCATGCGCCGAACGTGACTGCGCCGGAGGTGTTGATGGCGGTGTTGGAGAAGATCGTGGCGTAACTCTCGCCGTCATTCCGGGGCGTGCGCAGCACGAACCCGGAATCCATTCTTCCACCAACTCTGCGGCCCGATGGATTCCGGGCTCTCGCTTCGCGAGCCCCGGAATGACACCATTTGAATGGTGGCGCTCTCGTCAAATGGTGAGGGGTCCAAAAATGGTGAGGGGTCCGATGTGATCAGCATCGAACCCCTCGTTGCAAGATATCAGCCGGCCTGTAAGCCGGGTTCTGTAAGGCATCGTCCGCTTGCGCGAACGATACGTGACGGCCATTCCTCTGGGGTCATGTTTACACATGGCCTCGAGCAACCTACCCGGACGGCGGGCCTGACATCGCCCCGCGGCGTTATCGCTCAAAGCGAACAGCCGCTTGAGCCGTCCCTATTCGGTTTTGCTCCCGGTGGGGTTTACCATGCCGGTCCCGTTGCCGGAGCCGCGGTGCGCTCTTACCGCACCTTTTCACCCTTACCCGCCTACGCAGCTTGCGCTGCTACGGCGGGCGGTTCGTTCTCTGTGGCACTTTCCCTGGGGTCGCCCCCGCCGGACGTTATCCGGCACCGCATGTCAAGGGAGCCCGGACTTTCCTCCCCGGCGGCCTTTCGGCACCTGCCGGAGCGGCCGTCCGGCCGACTGACGGCGATACGCATGGGGCATTTGTGACGGTTTCGTCAAGGCGGTATCGCCGCGCATGCCGGCTTCAAATAATTTATCCTGAAGATGTCGTTCGGTGCGTGCCCTGTTCGACTGGATGTCGGTGATCCCCCGAACAACAGGAGTTGAGCGATGCAGTATTTGTTGCTGATCTACCGGAGCGAAGCAGAGTTGAGCAAGATGACCCCCGCAGACCGTCAGGCGATGTCGGCGGAGTACGGAACCTACACCCAGTCCATCATCCAGAGCGGCCATTTCAAGGCCGGCGACGGACTCCAGCCGACCACGACCGCGACCACCGTGCGCGTGCGCGACGGGAAGACCCTGACGACCGACGGCCCGTTCGCGGAGACCCGCGAGCAGCTCGGCGGTTACTATCTGGTCGAGGCCAAGGATCTCGACACCGCCATTGCGCTGGCCGCGCGGATTCCCGGAGCCAGGGACGGATCGATCGAGGTCAGGCCGGTCATGATCTACAAGTGATCGCTTTCACCGATATCGACAAGATCTTCCGCGACGAGGCGGGGCGGGCGCTGGCCACGCTGATCCGCCTCGTCGGCGATTTCGATCTCGCCGAGGACGCGCTCCAGGATGCCTTCGCAGTTGCGCTCGAACGCTGGTCGGTGTGCGAGCTGCCCGACAATCCGCGCGCCTGGCTGGTCAATGTCGGCCGCAACAAGGCGATCGACCGCATTCGCCGCCGGGCCGCCTTCCGTGGCAAGCAGCGCGAGCTTGCTCATGAGCTCGAGCTTGGTGGGCTGGTGTCCGACGAGCCAGCCGCCACGTTCGACGACGACATGCTGCGGCTGATCTTCACTTGCTGCCATCCCGCGTTCGCGTCGGACGTCCAGGTCGCGCTGACGCTGCGCACCGTCTGCGGCCTCTCGACCGCGCAGGTCGCGCGCGCCTTCCTCATCAGTGAAGAGGCGATGGCGCAGCGGCTGGTCCGCGCCAAGCAGAAGATCAGGCTCGCCGGCATTCCCTACGAGGTGCCGGAGCGCGACGCGCTGGAGCCGCGGCTCAACGGCGTGCTGGCCGTGATCTATCTCGTCTTCACCGAGGGTTACGTCGCGACCTCCGGCGCCGACCTGATGCGGCCCGATCTCGCGGTCGAGGCCATCCGGCTGGCGCGGCTGCTCGATCGCTTGATGCCGAGGCGCGGCGAGATCAAGGGTCTGCTCGCCCTGATGCTGCTGCACGATGCGCGCCGCGCCGGCCGCAAAACCCCGACCGGTGATATCGTGCTGCTGGAGGAGCAGGATCGCACGCTCTGGGATCGTGCGCAGATCGATGAAGGCGCGAGGCTCGTGGAGGAAGCGCTGAACGTTCCAGCGCGCCCGCAGCCCTATGTCGTGCAGGCGGCGATCGCAGCGCTCCATGCGCGCGCGCCGAGCTATGCCGACACCGACTGGCCGCAGATCGCCGGACTCTACGAAGTGCTGCTGCGCATCAGCCCGTCGCCGGTGATCGAGCTCAATCATGCAGCCGCCGTGTCGATGGTCGACGGTCCCGGGCGCGCGCTCGATCTCGTCGATGCGATCACCGCGCGCGGCGGCCTCGATGGCTATGAACTGTTGCCGGCGGTGCGTGCGGACCTGCTGCGACGGCTCGGCCGCAAGGGCGAAGCGCGTGAGGCGTATGCCGTAGCGACGGCGGCGACGCAGCTGGAGCCGCTGCGGAGGTTGTATGCAAGGCGGATGAGGGAGCTTGGCTAGAGCGTGGACAACAGCAATCAGATGCCGAGCGCGCTCTGGTAGGCGAAGAGGGCGGGCGCGCCGCCCGTGTGCAGGAAGATGACATCCTCGTCGTTGCGCCAACGCCCTTGGCGGATCATCGCGATCAGGCCGGCGAGCCCCTTGCCTGAATAGACCGGGTCAAGCGCAAGAGCCTCCAATTTTCCTGCAAGCCGGATCGCTTCGATCGTCGCCTCGTGCGGCACCCCGTAGGCTGGTCCGGCATGGCCCGCGACCACTTCGACCATGGCCTCGTCGAAGTCTGCGCCAAGCAGATCGGCCGCTTGCCGTGCGAGGGCCATCACATCGGCGCGGACCCGCACGGGCTCGGCATCGATATCGATCCCGACGACTCGCGTGCCCGGCATGGCCGCGGCCGCGCCGACGACGAGACCGGCCTGCGTGCCGGCGCTTCCGGTGCAATGCACGATTGCGGCCGGCTCGAAGCCCAGCAGCGCCGCCTGCTGCTCGATTTCGGCGATCGTGGTGCCATAGGCGACCGCGCCCAGCGCATTCGAGACTCCGTATGGCACAAAATACGGCCTGCGCCCCTTCGCCCGGAAATCGTCGACGAGCGTGCGGATGGCTGCATTGCGGTCGCCGGTCCAGGGCACGTCGTGCAGGTGCGCGCCGAACAGCCGATTCAGAAAGGCATTGCCCGAGGTCTCGTATTCTGGCGTCGGCGGCGCGAGCCGGCCGTGATAGACGGCGAGATGACAGGCCAGCCCGAGCTTTGCAGCAACCGCCGCAACCTGCCGCTGGCTGTTCGATTGCACGACTCCGCCCGAGACGATCGTGTCGGCGCCCTGAGAGACAGCATCGTGCAGCACGTAGTCGAGCTTGCGCAACTTGTTGCCGCCGAAACCGAGCCCGGTCGCATCGTCGCGTTTGATCCACAGTCGCGGCCCGCCGAGGTGAGCCGTCAGCCGCTTCATCGGCTCGAGTGGAGTGGGAAGATCGGCCAAACCCAGGCGAGGAAAAGCTGCGAGTCGGTCGATCAGCGGCCTGCGATCAATTTGCATCGTTTCGTTCGTCCCGCTCGCGCCTGATCGTCGGACAATAGCCTGACGCCCGCGATTGCAGCGACGATCGTACGATCACATTCAAGCGAACAGCGGAAGAATTCTCATCGCGAAGGAAACGCGGAAGCGTTACTTCGCTGCGAGCGTCGTCATCGCGTCTTCCGGCAGGCTCGCGAGCAGCGCCTGCAATGTCGAGAGCGTCGAATGATCGGCGACGCCATCGAGCCGCGCCGGTCGGAAGTGGCGCTGGAAGGCGGTGATCACCTCCATGGTCGCGGCGTCGTATTTGCCGGAGAGCGGCACGCCGTAACCGTATTTCGCGAGCGCCTGTTGCAGGCTCAGCACCTCGTCGCTGATCGTGCCGAGCATCAGGCTCTCGCCGCGCACGACGGGCGCGGGCGTCACCCAGTGGCCGACGCCGGAATTGGCGAGCGAATGCCACGGGAATTTTTCGCCGGGGTCCTTCTTGCGCGCGGGAGCGACGTCGGAATGGCCGAGCACCCGGTGCGACGGCACGTTGCGGCGGAGCATGATGCCGCGGCACAGCGCGATTACGGCTGCGATCTGGCGCAGCGGAAATTCGGGATAGCCCCAGTCGTGGCCGCGATTGACGATCTCGATGCCGATCGAGCAGGAGTTGACGTCATCCTCGCCGGCCCAGGATGACACACCGGCATGCCAGGCGCGCCAGGCCTCGGGCACGCATTGCACGATGCGGCCGTCTTCCAGCACGACATAGTGCGCCGACACTTCGGTGCCTGCCGTACACAGCCGAGCCAGCGCGCCCTCGACATCGGGCATGCCGGTGTAGTGCAGCACGATCATGTCCGGCTGCCGTCCGTTGCTGCGATCGCCATAGTTCGGCGAGGGGATGACGTCGGAGACGATGGAGGAATCCGGATCGAACGTCCGCATGCTCGCCGCGGCCTTGGGGATCGGGAGAACACGTTGACGCTTCGAATCAGATGGCTTGGACGAACCGGACGACATAGACAGCTCGAGTCGGACAGAGAGTGGGGGCAAGCCCTTCTCTTTACTATTCCTTTACCCTACGGCGTGCGCAACCGCGCTGCGCGGTTAACGAATGCATTTTGGTGCGGTGTGTGGATGAGGCATCACCGTGCCGTCACCTTTTCGACTTGTAACGAGCCGATCAACGCTTTCTTAACGCTAAGGGCCGTTACTGAGAGATGAAGAGCCGACCCGCATCCGGAGGCGGCCAAAGCGTATTTTGGCTCGAAATCCCATGGCTGCCCGACAAATTCCACTGGGAACACGGGGTTTGCGGCCCGGGGCGACCGAGCGCGGGAACCGTGCTGGACAAGGGTTGGTTAGTGGAACCGCCACGGCGCGGAATAATTCGAGGCGTTATGGGCTTGTTCGTTCCCGATCTCGCTTGGGCGCTAGGCTGGGCGTTCGGCAGGCGTTTCGCATGAACTCGCCTCTGCACGTCCCCGTTCTTGGCCGCGAGGCCGTCGACCATCTCGCGCTGCGCGAGGGGGGCATTTATGTCGACGCCACCTTTGGCGCCGGCGGTTATAGCCGCGCCATTCTCGATGTGCCGGGAACCCGGCTCATTGCGATCGATCGCGACCGTACCGCGATCGCGGGCGGTGCCGAGCTGGTCGAAAGCTCAGCCGGCCGGCTGACGCTGGTCGAGGACCGATTCTCCAACCTCGGCGAGGTCTGCGCGGCGCAAGGCGTCGATGCCGTGGACGGCGTCGTCATGGATGTCGGCGTCTCCTCGATGCAGCTCGACCAGGCCGGTCGCGGCTTTTCCTTCCGCCTCGATGGTCCGCTCGACATGCGGATGGGGCAGACGGGACCGACGGCGGCCGATGTCGTCGCGTGCGCCTCGGAAGGCGATCTCGCCGACATCATCTATCTCTTCGGTGAGGAACGGCACTCGCGTCGCGTCGCCCGCGCCATCGTCGCGGACCGGCAAGAGACGCCGTTCACGACCACGCGCTCGCTCGCCGATCTCGTCGCCAGGGTAGTTCGCTCCAAGCCCGGGGACATTCACCCCGCGACGCGGACGTTCCAGGCCCTGCGCATCTTCGTCAACGAAGAGCTTGAGGAGCTCCAGACCGCGCTCGCTGCTGCCGAGCGCGTGCTGAAGCCCGGCGGTCGCCTCGTTGTCGTCTCGTTCCATTCGCTGGAAGACCGCATCGTCAAGAACTTCCTCGCCGCGCGTTCGAAGACCGGCGGCGGGTCGCGGCATCTGCCGGAAGTGGCACAAGTCCCGCCGAGCTTCCAGCTTCTGACGCGGCGGCCCGTGGTCGCCGGCGAAGAGGAAGTTGCGCACAATCCGCGTGCGCGCTCCGCAAAGCTGCGCGCCGCCGAGCGTACCTCGGCGCCCGCCCATGAGGACGGCGAGCCGTCGTCATGGCCAAAACTGTCTGACGTGATGAGGGGCGGCTAGCGCATGCGCATCATCCACCTCCTCGTCATCGGTGCGCTGATCTTCGCGGCGGCCTATGTCTACCGGATCAAGATGGACTCCACGGCGCGCGTCGAGAAAGTGCTGCGGCTGCATGCGGAGATCCGCGAGCAGCGCGATGCGATCGCCTCGCTGCGCTCCGAATGGGCCAAGCTCGATGCACCCCTGCGCCTGCAGGGACTGGCCGAGCGGCATCTGCCGCTCAAGCCGGTGAACGGCATGCAATACGACTCGCTGAAGAACCTGCCCGAGCGTCCGCCGCGGATGTTCAGGCCGGGCGAGCCCGACCCGATCGGGGCCATGCTCAACACCATCGAAGCCGCGAGCGATCCCGATACGGTGACGGGCTCCGTGTCTCAGCCCGAGGATAAGCAATGAGCCCGGCGAAGCCTGCAAAACCGATCGAACCCTGGCGGCAGCGGCTGATCCGCAGCCTGCTCTACGGGCGCAATATCGATCGCGCTGCGAAGGCACGCGCGCGCGTCGGCCTTGCGATGCTCGCCTTCGCCTCGGTCTACCTCTTGATCGGCGGCCGGCTCGTGATGTTCGCGATCGGCGCCGACGCCCACAGCGCACGCCGCGCCGCGGCGCAGGACGTCGTCGCGACCGCGCGGCCCGATATCGTCGATCGCAACGGCGCGATCCTTGCGACCGACGTCAAGGCTTCGAGCCTGTTCGGCGAGCCGCGCCGCATCATCGACAAGGACGAGGCGATCGAGCTTCTGACCGCCACCGTGCCCGATCTCGATGAAGCCGAGGTGCGCGAGCGCCTGTCATCGCGCAAGGGTTTCGTCTGGCTCAAGCGCGAGATCACGCCGAAGCAGCAGCAGGACATCCACAAGCTCGGCATTCCCGGCATCGGCTTCCTGCGCGAGAACAAGCGCGTCTATCCGACCGGCAACGAGGTCGCCCACCTCATCGGTCTCGTCAACATCGACAACCAGGGCATCGCCGGCATCGAGAAGTGGCTCGACAATCAAGGGCTCGCCGATCTCCACCGCGCCGGCTTTGCCACCGACCGGCTGCAAAAGCCTGTCGAGCTGTCAGTCGATTTGCGCGTCGAGCACGCGCTGCGCGACGAGCTTCTGAAGGCCAAGGAGAAGTTCCACGCCAAGGCGGCGTCCGGCATTGTCTCCAATGTCAAGACCGGCGAGATCGTGGCGATGGTCTCCCTTCCGGATTTCGACCCCAACAACCCGAAGGAAGCGCACGACCCCGATCGCATCAACCGCCTGACCACCGGCGTCTATGAGATGGGCTCGACCTTCAAGGCGTTCACGCTGGCGATGGCGCTCGACTCCGGAAAGATCAACCTGAACTCGTCGTGGGATGCGCGCGGAAACCTGCACTATGGCAAGTTCACCATCCACGACAGCCACTCGCTCGGACGTTTCATCAACACCAAGGAAGTGTTCACCTACTCCTCCAACATCGGCGCCGCGCGGATCGCGCTCGGCCAGGGCGTCGAGGCGCACAAGGCGTTCCTGGCCAAGATGGGCCAGCTGACGCGGCTGCGCACCGAGCTACCGGAAAGCGCGGCTCCGCTGATACCACGCCGCTGGGGTGAGCTGAACACGGTCACCATCGCGTTCGGCCAGGGCATGTCGGTGGCGCCACTCCAGGCTGTGATGGGCATCAACGCGCTGGTGAACGGTGGCTACCTGATTCCGCCGACCTTCATGAAGCGCAGCGAGTCCGAAGCGGCGGCGATGGCCAAGCGCGTGATCAAGCAGGACACCAGCGACAAGATGCGGTATCTGATGCGGCTCAATGCCGAAGTCGGTACCGCCAAGACCGCCGACATCAAGGGCTACTACGTCGGCGGCAAGACCGGTACGTCCGAGAAGGTCATCAACGGCCGCTATGCCAAGAAGCGCGTGCTCAACTCCTTCACGGCGATCATGCCCTGCGACGATCCGAAATATCACATCCTGATCATGCTGGACGAGCCGCAGGCGCTGCCTGAAACGCATGGTTTCATCACCTCGGGCTGGAACGCGGTGCCGACTGGCGGCAAGGTGATCGAGCGGATCGCGCCGCTTTTGGGCGTCGAGCCACGGTTTGACCTGCCGCCGTCCGACCGCCTTATTCTTGCAGCATCCAGGACAACCCAGTAATCAACCGGGTAGGCCGTTGCCGCCGCTGAGTCGGGGTTTGTCCGAAGATTCGGCTTTCCGGCACGGCATGTCGACTGGAAGACCATGAAGCTGCGCGAACTGCTAGGCAATGATGCCGCAATCGAGCCCGCGGTCGCGGCGCTCGAGGTGACGGGGCTCGCGCTCGACAGCCGCATGGTCAAGCCGGGCGATCTCTTCTTCGCGCTCGCGGGCAGCAAGACCGATGGCGCGCGCTTCATCGACGCCGCGATTGCCGCCGGCGCGGTTGCGGTCGCCGGCGATCATGCGCCGGCGGGCAGCGAGGTGCCGTTTATCACCGCGGCCAATCCGCGCCGCGCGCTGGCGCTGGCTGCGGCAAGATTCTTTCCCGCGCAGCCGGCGACCATCGCGGCTGTGACCGGCACCAGCGGCAAGACCTCGGTGGCCGCGTTCACGCGCCAGATCTGGGAGCGGCTGGGCCATGCTTCCGCCAGCATCGGAACCATCGGCCTCGTCTCGCCGAAGCGCACCGTCTACGGCTCATTGACGACGCCAGATCCGATCGCGCTGCACCGGCAGCTCGATGAGATCGCGCGCGAGGGCGTTACGCATCTCGCCTTCGAGGCATCCTCGCACGGGCTCGACCAATACCGTCTCGATGGCGTGCGTGTCTCCGCCGGCGGCTTCACCAATCTGTCGCGCGACCACATGGACTACCATCCGACCGTCGCGCATTATCTTGCGGCAAAGCTCCGCCTGTTCCGCGAGCTGGTCCCGCCGGGCGGCGCGGCCGTGATCTCGGCCGATCATGATTGCTCGGCGGAAGCGATCGACGCGGCGACATCGCGCGGCCTGCGCGTGATGGCGGTCGGCCGCAATGGCGACGGGGCAGGCGAGGGCATTCGTCTCGCCGATGCCGTGGTCGAAGGGTTTTCCCAAGTGCTCGCGATCGAGCATCGCGGCAAGCGCCATGCGGTCCGGCTGCCGCTGGTCGGCGAATTCCAGATCGAGAACGCGCTGGTGTCGGCCGGTCTCGCGATCGGCACCGGCAGCGACGCCGCAAATGTGCTCGCGAGCCTCGAACATCTCGAAGGCGCCAAGGGCCGGCTCGAACGCGTCGGCCAGCGCAACGGCGCGCCGATCTTCGTCGACTACGCACACAAGCCCGATGCGCTGGCGAAGGCGCTGCAGGCGCTGCGGCCGTACGCGAAGCGCAGGCTGGTCGTCGTGTTCGGCGCCGGCGGCGATCGCGATGCCGGCAAGCGTCCGATCATGGGCGAGATCGCGGCGGAGAATGCCGACGGCGTCATCATCACCGACGACAATCCGCGCAGCGAGAAGCCGGAAGCCATCCGCGCCGCGATCCTCGCCACCGCCAGGGGCGCGCGGGAGATCGGCGACCGTGCCGCCGCGATCCGCGCCGCGATCGAGGAATTGGAAGATGGCGATGCGCTGCTCATCGCCGGCAAGGGGCACGAAACCGGACAGATCGTCGGCAGTCAGGTGCTGCCGTTCAGTGATCACGAGGCGGTCGCCGCCGCACTAGCGTCGAGGGTTGCATGAGCGCGCCAATATGGACGGTTGCCGAAGTGGCGCGTGCGCTGGGCGCTGCCCGATCATTCCCGGACACACCGATCGATTTCGTCACCCAGGATAGCCGGCTGGTGAAACCAGGCAGCCTGTTCGTCGCGCTGAGCGGCACGCCGAGCGGCGGCTTCATCTCGGCCTTCGCCAGCGCGCGTGACGGCTGGGAGTTTGCGGACAAGGCGGAAGCTTTGGGTGCGGTCGCGATGATCGTGCCGCACGAGATCGCGGGCATCCGCATCCCGCAGATCGTTGTGAAGGACACGCTGATCGACGGCCTCTGGGGCCTCGCGCGCGCCGCGCGCGCTCGCTTCAACGGGCCTGTGATCGGACTCACCGGCAGTGCCGGAAAGACCAGCACCAAGGAATTTCTGGCCGCCTATCCGGATGCCTATGCGAGTCCGTCGAGCTTCAACAATTTCTGGGGCGTGCCGCTGACGCTGTGCAACGCGCGGCCCGATGCGAGCCTCTGGGTCGTCGAAATGGGCATGAACCAGGCCGGCGAGATCGCACGACTCAGCGAGCTGACGCGGCCGACCGTTGCGCTCGTCGTCAACGTCCAGCCGGTGCATCTGGAAAAACTCGGCTCGCTCGAAGCGATCCGGCGCGAGAAGGTGTCGATCGCGCTCGGCCTGCCGGAGGACGGTGTGCTGGTGCTGCCGGCCGGGATCAAGGCGCCCGACTGGAAGGGCAAGGTCGTGCGCTTCGGCGAGCATGCCGAGGTGCACGAGGTCAAGCACGCGCCGCATGGCGAGAGCTGGCAGGTCGTGGCGGCGCTCGGCAAGAAGGAGATCGCGTTCAGCCTGACGCCGGGCGCGCCGCACCGGGTCCAGAATGCGCTCGCCGCCCTCGCTTCGATTCGCGCAGCGAACCTCGATGCGGCGACGCTCGCGATCAAGCTCGACCGGGTCGGCATCATGACCGGCCGCGGCGTCGAGCAGGCGGCCGGCGGCGTCGCCGTGATCGACGACAGTTTCAATGGCAATCCGGCCAGTGTGGCTGCCGCGCTGCAAAGCCTCCAGGCGCGCCACGTGACCGGTGGCCGCCGCATTGCGGTGCTTGGCGACATGCTGGAACTGGGCGATGACGCACCAAGCTACCATACCGGCCTCGCCAAGCATCTCGAAGGCATCGATGCCGTCTACTGCGTCGGGCCCCTGATGCGCCACCTCTATGACGTGCTGCCGGCCGGCAAGGGCCTCGGCTGGCACGACGATCCCGCCACGCTGAAGCCGGACGAGGTCGCAAATCTGCTGAAGGCAGGCGATGTCGTGGTTGTCAAGGGCAGCAAGAAGATGTTCTGGGTCAACAAGTTTGTGCCGGGCCTAGTGGCCGCCTTGCAGGCAAAGGCGTAAACTGCTTGGAAGGCGCTGTTCCCGAATCCCACCCTTTGCGGCGCGAAGCCGGCCGGTTTCATAGAGGTCGCCCGACCCCGTGATGAAGACCAGCGAATGCGCGTGAGGCACGTCGAGGCCAAGGTCGAGGCCAAGATCGAGACCAAGGCTGCGTGCGAAAGGCGCCATAGGACCGTCTGAATGTTTTACTGGCTGATCGACCTCTCCAACACATTTCCGGGTTTCGGTGCAGTTCGTACCGTTCTGAACGTCTTCCGCTACATCACATTCCGCACCGGCGGCGCCGTCGTCACCGGCGCGCTGTTCGTGTTTCTGTTCGGGCCCTGGATCATCGATCATTTGCGTATCCGCCAGGGCAAGGGCCAGCCGATCCGGACCGACGGTCCGCAATCGCATCTTGCCAAGAAAGGCACGCCCACCATGGGCGGTCTGATGATCCTGTCCGGCCTCACGGTCGGCACCGTGCTGTGGGCCAATCCGCTCAACCCTTACGTCTGGATCGTGCTTGCGGTGACACTCGGCTTTGGCTTCGTCGGGTTCTATGACGACTACCTCAAGGTGACCAAGCAGACCACGAGCGGGTTCGGTGGCAAGCTTCGCCTGCTGATCGAGGCGGCCATCGCGCTGGTCGCCTGTTACGCGCTGGTGCGGCTGAACCGCGATCCCGCGTCGACCGCGCTGACGATTCCTTTCCTCAAGGACACGGTGCTGCATTTCGGCTGGTTCTTCATCGTCTTCGGCGCCTTCGTCATCGTCGGCGCCGGCAATGCGGTGAACCTCACCGACGGTCTTGATGGCCTCGCCATCGTGCCTGTGATGATCGCGACCGCGAGCTTCGCGATGATCGCCTATCTCGCCGGCAATGCTGTCTTCGCCGACTATCTCCAGATCAAATATGTCGCCGGCACCGGCGAGCTCGCGGTGCTCTGCGGCGCGCTGCTGGGCGCCGGCCTCGGCTTCCTCTGGTTCAACGCGCCGCCGGCCTCGATCTTCATGGGCGACACCGGCTCGCTCGCGCTCGGCGGCATGTTAGGTGCGATCGCGGTCGCGGTGAAGCACGAGATCGTGCTCGCGGTGATCGGCGGCCTGTTCGTACTGGAGGCGGTCTCCGTCATCGTGCAGGTGGTATCGTTCAAGCTCACGGGAAAACGCATCTTCCGCATGGCGCCGATCCATCACCATTTCGAGCAGCTCGGCTGGACCGAGCCGCAGATCGTGATCCGCTTCTGGATCATCTCGGTGATGCTGGCGCTCGCCGGCCTGTCCACGCTGAAGCTGCGGTGACGGTCACGCCATGATCCCGGTCACCTCCTTCGCCGGCAAGACGGTCGCGGTGTTCGGTCTCGGCGGCTCGGGGCTCGCCTCCTGCCACGCCTTGAAGGCGGGCGGCGCCGAGGTCATCGCCGCCGACGACAATGCCGACAACGTCGCCAAGGCGGCGCAGGCGGGCTTCATCACCGCAGATCTGCGCAGCATCTCCTGGGCGAATTTCGCGGCCCTAGTGCTCGCCCCCGGCGTGCCGCTGACTCATCCGGTGCCGCACTGGAGCGTGCTGAAGGCGCAAGAGGCCGGCGTCGAGGTGATCGGCGACATCGAGCTGTTCTGCCGCGAGCGGCGGCGGCACGCACCGAACGCACCGTTCGTCGCGATCACCGGCACCAACGGCAAGTCGACCACGACGGCGCTGATCGCGCATCTCACCAAAGTCGCCGGCTACGACACCCAGATGGGCGGCAATATCGGCACCGCGATCCTGTCGCTGGAGCCGCCGCGCATGGGGCGCGTCCACGTCATCGAAATGTCGTCCTACCAGATCGATCTCACGCCCTCGCTCGATCCCTCCGTCGGCATCCTGCTCAATATCAGCGAGGATCATATCGACCGTCACGGCACGATCGAGCACTACGCGGCAGTGAAGGAGCGCCTCGTCGCCGGTGTGCAGGCAGGCGGCACCGCGATCGTCGGCGTCGATGACGGCTGGTGCCGTAACATCGCCGACCGTCTCGACCGCGCCGGCAGGAAGGTCGAGCGCATCTCGGTCCGGAATCCGCTGGCGAGCGGCATCTATGTCGAGCACGGCATTATCCTGCGCGCCTCGGGCGGCGCCCGCAGCGAGGTCGCCATGCTCGGCGGCATCGGTTCGCTGCGCGGCCAGCACAACGCGCAGAACGCGGCCTGCGCAGCGGCCACCGCGCTCGCGATGGGCATCGGCCAGGATGTCCTGCAGAACGGCCTGCGCAGCTTTCCGGGCCTCGCGCACCGCATGGAGCAGGTCGGCCGCTGCGGCAACGTGCTGTTCGTCAACGACTCCAAGGGGACGAACGCCGACGCCACCGCGCATGCGCTGTCGTCCTTCGCCGACATTTTCTGGATCGCCGGCGGCAAGCCGAAGGCGGGTGGCATCGCCGGTTTGACCGGTTTCTTCCCGCGCATCCGCAAGGCCTATCTGATCGGCGAGGCCGCGCAGGAGTTTTCCGGCACGCTCGGCAGCGACGTCCCGCACGAGATCAGCCAGACCCTCGACGTCGCCGTCGAGCACGCCGCGCGCGACGCGGAGGCGTCAGGTCTTGCGGATGCGGTCGTGCTGCTGTCGCCGGCTTGCGCCTCGTTCGACCAATACCGCAACTTCGAAATCCGCGGCGCCGCGTTTCGCGATCTGGCGCAGGCGCTGCCGGGTGTGAAGCCGGTGGTGTGATGGGTTTCATGTCCCGGACGCGGTGCGGCACGAAGTGACGCTCCGCAGAGCCGGGACCCAGGAAGCCGCAGTGGGCCCCGGCTCTGCAGTGCACCGCCATAGCGTGTCGAAGACGCGCGTAAACGCGCTTTTGGCGCTGCGCTGCGTCCGGGGCACGAGACTCTCCACAACTTGATCAATCCCATTAACTCCCCGGTAACCAACCTCGGCGACCAATGGGCGGACCTCTGTCCGAAAGCGGCCGCCCATGCTCTCCCGTGAAGAACGCACCCCCTTTTCCGAATGGTGGTGGACCGTCGACAAGCCGCTGATGGGCGCCATTTTGGCACTGATGCTGACCGGCGTGATCCTGTCGCTGGCGGCGAGCCCGCCGGTTGCGACCCGCATCGGGCTCGATCCCTTCCATTTCTTCAGCCGCCACGTGATGTTCCTGGGGCCGTCCTGCATGGTGCTGCTCGGTGTGTCCTTCCTGTCGCCGCGGTCGATTCGCCGAAGCGCGTTGATCATCTTCGCGATCAGCATCATCCTGATCGTGGTGACGCTTGCGATCGGCCCCGAGGTGAAGGGCTCGCGGCGCTGGATCACGCTGCTCGGCGTCAACATCCAGGCGAGCGAAATCGCAAAACCCTCGTTCGTCGTCATCGCCGCATGGCTGTTCGCGGAATCGACCAAGCGCCCGGAGATGCCGGCAACCTCGATGGCGCTGGCGCTGCTGCTGATGCTGGTCGCGCTGCTCGTGATGGAGCCTGACTTCGGTCAGACCATGCTGATCCTGATGGTGTGGGGCTCACTGTTCTTCATCGCGGGCATGCGGATGATCTGGGTGTTCGGGCTTGCGGGCGCCGCCGCGGCCGGCCTGTTCAGCGCCTATCTGTTCGTTCCGCACGTTGCCGGCCGCATCAAGCGCTTCATGAACCCGGCCTCCGGCGATACCTTCCAGGTCGATACCGCGATGGAAGCCTTCTCCAATGGCGGCTGGTTCGGACTCGGGCCGGGCGAGGGCATCGCCAAGCGCAGCCTGCCGGACAGCCACACCGATTTCGTGTTCGCGGTCGCCGCCGAAGAGTTCGGCATCATCCTGTGTCTTGCGATGCTGGCGCTGTTCGCCTTCGTCGTGATCCGCACGCTGTCGCGCGCCTATGCCAATGAGGACATGTTCTCGCGCTTTGCGGCCTCCGGACTTGCGATCCTGTTCGGCGTGCAGGCGGCGATCAACATGTCGGTCAACCTCCAGCTCATTCCCGCCAAGGGCATGACGCTGCCCTTCATCTCCTATGGCGGCTCCTCGATCGTGTCGCTGGCCTATGGCGTCGGCATGATGCTGGCCCTGACGCGGCTGCGCCCGCGCACCGAGGTCGAGGCGAGCGGTCACGCCGAAGCGATGCGCAGCTACGCGTGATCCTCACCCTGAGGAGCCGCGCTCGCGCGGCGTCTCGAAGGGCGAGGCCACCGGCCGGGCCTTCATCCTTCGAGACGCGCGTTCCGCGCTCCTCAGGATGAGGAGCTGACGAGCCGCTCGCTTCGCTCGCAATGACGGCGGAGGGCCTGTAAAAGGGACACCCATGGACACGTCCCCCCTGATTCTTCTCGCCGCGGGCGGTACCGGCGGCCATCTGTTTCCGGCCGAGGCGCTCGGCGTCGAACTGATCCGGCGCGGCTTTCGCGTTCGCCTCATTACTGACGAGCGGGCGCTGCGCTACAGCGGCCTGTTCAGCAAGGACATGATCGACGTCGTCTCGAGCGAGACCGCGCGCGGCCGCAATCCGTTGCAGCTCGCCCATGCCGCTCTCACGCTCGCCGCCGGCACACTTTCTGCGTATCGCCTGATCAAGCGGTTGAAGCCGGTCGCGGTCGTCGGCTTCGGTGGTTATCCGACGCTGCCGCCGCTGGTCGCGGCGAAGTTCGCCGGCGTGCCCGGCATCATCCATGACGCCAATGCCGTGCTTGGCCGCGCCAACCGCTTTCTGTCGGGCCGCGTCCGCGCCATCGCGACATCCTTGCCTGGCGTGCTCGACCGCGATCCCGCGCTTGCCGGCAAGACCACGACCGTCGGCACGCCGATGCGTCCGGCGATCCTCGCAGCGGCGGCCGTGAAATATGCTGCGCCTGAACTGGGCGGCCCGCTGCGCCTGCTCGTCGTCGGCGGCAGCCAGGGCGCGCGCATCATGGCCGACATCGTGCCGGGCGCGATCGAGCGGCTCGAGCCTGCGCTGTGGGGCCGGCTGATCCTCACCCAGCAGGTGCGCGACGAGGACATGAATCGCGTGCGTGCGGTCTACGACAAGCTCAAGATCAATGCGGAGCTCGCGCCGTTCTTCACGGATCTGCCCGCGCGGCTCGCCTCCAACCATCTGGTGGTGTCGCGTTCCGGCGCCGGCACCGTAGCCGAACTCGCAGCGATCGGACGGCCCTCGATCCTGGTGCCGCTGCCGGGCTCGATCGACCAGGACCAGTTCGCCAATGCCGGCGTGCTGGCCAAGGTCGACGGCGCGATCCGTATCCCGCAGACCGAGTTCACCTCGGATCGCCTGGCCGCCGAGATATCTGCCTTCGCCGCCGAGCCCGCGCGCCTCGCGACCATGGCGCAAGCGGCCCGCAGCGCCGGCCGGCTCGATGCCGCCGAACGTCTGGCCGATCTGGTGGTCAAAGTCGCGGGAATCTGACGCGAAAAAGCCCTTGTCTTCGCCTTCTAAAGCGGGGCATCCAGTAGGAAAGGCGCGGCTGATTTGGCCGTGATCTTCGCCAGACGCCGTCCTTCGGGCGGCGATGTCAGGGAACAGAGCATGAGACTGCCGCGCGAGATCGGACCCATCCACTTCGTCGGGATCGGCGGGATCGGCATGAGCGGCATCGCCGAGGTGCTGGCCAATCTCGGCTATGCCGTGCAGGGCTCGGACGCCTCCGACAATTACAATCTCGATCGGCTGCGCAAGAAGGGTGCAAAGGTCTCGGTCGGCCACAAGGCCGAGAATGTCGACGGCGCCGAGGTCGTGGTCGTGTCTTCCGCGATCAAGCGCGACAATCCGGAATTGATGGCGGCGCGCGAGCAGCGCATTCCAGTGGTGCGCCGCGCCGAGATGCTGGCCGAGCTGATGCGGCTGAAGAGCTGCGTTGCGATCGCCGGCACCCATGGCAAGACCACGACGACTACGATGGTCGCGACACTGCTCGATGCCGGCGGCCTCGATCCCACCGTCATCAACGGCGGCATCATCAACGCCTACGGCTCGAACGCGCGGCTCGGTGCCGGCGAGTGGATGGTGGTGGAGGCCGACGAAAGCGATGGCACGTTCCTGAAGCTGCCGACAGATGTCGCGATTGTCACCAATGTCGACTCCGAGCATCTCGACCACTTCAAGACCTTCGAGGCCGTGCAGGACGCGTTCCGCCATTTCGTCGAGAATCTGCCGTTCTACGGCTTTGCCGTGATGTGCATCGATCATCCCGTGGTGCAGAGCCTCGTCGGCAAGATCGAGGATCGCCGCATCATCACTTACGGAGAGAATCCGCAGGCCGATGCACGGCTGGTCGATCTCACCCCGATGGGCGGCGGATCGAAATTCAAGGTCGCGTTCCGCAATCGCAAGACCGGTGCCGTGCACGAAATCGCGGACCTCATGCTGCCGATGCCGGGTCGTCATAACGCCTCCAACGCGACGGCCGCGATTGCGGTCGCGCGCGAACTCGGCGTCTCGGACGAGGCCATCCGCAAGGCGATTGCCGGTTTCGGCGGCGTCAAGCGCCGCTTCACCAAGACCGGCGAGTGGAACGGCGTCACCGTGATCGACGATTACGGCCACCACCCCGTCGAGATCGCGGCGGTGCTGAAGGCGGCGCGGGAATCCACCAACGGCAAGATCATCGCGGTGGTGCAGCCGCATCGCTACACCCGCCTGCAATCGCTGTTCGAGGAATTTTGCACCTGTTTCAACGATGCGGACGCGGTGATCGTCGCCGACGTCTATGCCGCAGGCGAGGCCCCGATCGAAGGCGTCGACCGCGATCATTTCGTCGCGGGTCTGCGCGCGCATGGCCATCGCGAGGTGATCCCGCTGCCGGCGGCGTCGGAACTCGCTGGTATCGTCAAGGGATTGGCGAAGTCCGGTGACCTCGTCGTGTGCCTGGGGGCCGGCAACATTACGCAATGGGCGTACGCGCTGCCCGGCGAATTGAAGGCGCTGGGGTGAGCATGCTGGTTTCGCGTTTGCTAGTAGCCACACGGCAAACTGCGCTCCCCCACAAGGGGGGAGGGAACGGAGAGGTTGTGCGTTCCTCACTTGAGGAGAGCGCATGAGCTTTCCCGACATCACGTCCGATCTCAAAGCCGCGATGCCTGATCTGCGCGGCCGGCTGCTCGCCAACCAGTCGCTCGCCGAGCTGACATGGTTTCGAGTCGGCGGACCGGCGCAGGTGCTGTTCACGCCGGCGGATGAGGACGATCTCGCTTACTTCCTAGCACGTCTCGCCAGCGACATTCCGGTCTACGTCGTTGGCGTTGGCTCCAACCTCATCGTGCGCGACGGCGGCATTGCCGGTGTGGTGATCCGTCTGGCGCCGCGCGCCTTCGGCGAGACGACTGCGAGCGGTGATATCGTCACCGCAGGCGCGGCCGCGCTCGACAAGCGTGTGGCGGAGGTTGCGGCCTCTGCCAATATCGGCGGGCTCGAATTCTACTTCGGCATTCCCGGCACCATCGGCGGTGCGCTGCGCATGAATGCCGGCGCCAATGACGGCGAGACCAAGGATGTGCTGATCGAGGCGCGAGGTGTCGGGCGCGACGGCAGGAAGCACGTGTTCTCCAACGCGGACATGAAATTCGTCTATCGCAACAGCGGCGTCGACCCGTCCGTCATCTTCACCACCGCGCGCTTTCGCGGCGAGATCCGGGATGCCGATGCGATCCGCGCGCGCATGGCGGAGGTGCAGTCCCATCGCGAGACGGCGCAGCCGGTCCGTGAAAAAACCGGCGGCTCGACCTTCAAGAATCCGCCGGGGCATTCCGCGTGGAAGCTGGTCGATGCAGCCGGCTGCCGCGGCTTGCGCGTCGGCGGCGCGCAGGTGTCGGAGATGCACTGCAATTTCCTGATCAACACGGGCGATGCCACCGCGCACGACATCGAGACGCTCGGCGAAACCGTGCGCGAACGCGTCAAGGCAAATTCCGGAATTGAGCTACACTGGGAAATCAAGCGGATCGGGGTCTTATGATCACCGTCATTCCGGGGCTCGCGAAGCGAGAGCCCGGAATCCATCATGCCCCAGAGACGGTGGAGAAATGGATTCTCAGATGCGCAATTGCGCATCATAGCTCGCGACTTCGTCGCGCCCCGGAATGACGAACTGGAGAAATTGCAGGCTATGAACATGCGCATCACCATCCTCTTCGGCGGCTCCAACCGCGAACGTCTGGTTTCGGTCGCCTCAGCTCAGGCGCTGCATCAGGCACTGCCCGAGGCCGAGCTCTGGTGGTGGGATGTCGAGGACAAGGTGCATGTCGTTCAGTCGAAGCAGCTGCTCGAACATGCCCGTCCGTTCGAGGACGAGTTCAAGCCCGGCACGCGCGGCATTCCGCTGGAGCAGGCGCTCGACCGGGCCAAGGCGGAAGACCGCGTGCTGGTGCTCGGCCTGCACGGCGGGCAGGCCGAGAACGGCGAATTGCAGGTGATGTGCGAGGCGCGCGGTGTGCCCTTCACCGGCTCGGGCTCGGCCTCCTCGCATCTCGCCTTCGACAAGATCGCGGCCAAGCGTTTTGCAGCGCTCGGCGGCGTGACGCCGCCGGCAAACGTTGCGCTGGACAACATCGACGCGGCCTTCGCCGAATACGGAAGGCTGATCGCAAAGCCGGCGCGCGACGGGTCGAGTTATGGCCTGATCTTCGTCAACGCGAAGCAGGATCTCGTCGCCGTCCGAAATGCGGCCAGGCACGAAGACTATGTGATCGAGCCCTACATCGCCGGCGTCGAGGCGACCTGCGGCGTGCTGGAGCGGCCGGACGGCTCGATTATCTCGCTGCCGCCGGTCGAGATCATTCCGGGCGAGGGTAATTTCGATTACGCGGCGAAATATCTTTTGAAGTCCACCCAGGAGATCTGCCCCGGCCGTTTTGCGCCCGAGATCACTGCCGCGCTGAAGGAACAGGCGATGCTGGCGCATCGCGCGATGTCCTGCACCGGCTATTCCCGCTCGGACTTCATCGTCTCGGACAAGGGCCTGGTCTATCTCGAGACCAACACGCTGCCCGGGCTGACCAAGTCCTCGCTCTACCCCAAGGCGCTGAAGGCCGAGGGTATCGAGTTCGTTGATTTCCTGCGCGGCCTGGTCGCGCTCGCCGAGCGGGCGGCGCGGAAATAATTAGGATTGGTTAACGGCCGAAGGGACCAAATGGCCGGTTTTGGAACCTAAAACCGGCAAAATGCCGGTCATCACGGCACAAATGCCTCACAAACCGGGGCAAAAAGCATCCGGCGTTAACGAACTTTACCTTTTGTTTACCAGGAAGTCCGAAGGTTAACGCTGGCGGCGCATATGGCGCTTTGGCTGCCGGCGCGAGAGCTGTTGCGGGTGATCTCATCTCCAGCGAACGCTTTGAAGGGGATGGGTTGCTTCTGCTGAAGACCAGCACCCGGCCCGGCAAGTCCGAGACGTCATGTTCGCCAGGACCCGCGCGATGCAGCGGGCAGATTGTTGACGAGCTCGTGAAATGGATGGAGCAGGAAGCCTCGCCCGGTCGCTTTTCAGATCGCTGAGGCCCGAAGCTGACCTGAAGGCGGCCGCTGTCGGAGCGGTCGTGCTTCTGCGCGAGTGGGTGCAGGACAAGCGCGAGGAGTCGCGCGCCGCCGCCAAGATCAGGGCCAAGACCAGAGCCAAAGCCGCCGTCGAGCGCGAGCCGCCGCCGCGCGTGGTTGCGCTGGTCGAGCGCTATATGCCGCGCCGGGTCGGAATCACGATGACCGTGCTGCTGCTGGTCGGAAGCTGCGGCCTCGGCATCGTCAAGGGCGGCCATCTCCAGGACTTCATCACCGCGGTCAGCGATGCCCGCAACGCGATGGCCAATTCGGCCGGCTTCCGCATCACCTCGGTCGTGATCAACGGCCGCAAGCAGCTCAGCCAGGACGAGATCCTCGCGATCGGCGGCGTCAGCGGCCGCTCCTCGCTCCTGTTCCTCGACGCCGACGCCGTGCGCGACAAGCTTAAGGCCAATCCCTGGATCGCGGATGCGACCGTGCTGAAGCTCTATCCGGGCCAGCTCATGATCGAGCTCACCGAGCGCAAGCCGTTCGCGCTGTGGCAGGAGGCCGGCCAACTCTCCGTCATCGCCGATGACGGCGCCGTGCTCGAACCTTATGTCTCACGCCGGTTCCTGTCGTTGCCGCTCGTGGTTGGCAAGGGTGCCGGAGCGAAGGCCCGCGATTTCCTCGCCCTGCTGGCACGCTATCCGCAGGTCAATTCCGTAACCAGGGCTGCGATCTTCGTCGGCGAGCGGCGCTGGAACCTGCGGCTCAAGGACGGCCTCGACATCCGCCTGCCCGAGCAGGACGTCGGCAACGCGCTCGCGATGCTGTCCAAGCTCGACAAGGAGGACAAGCTTTTCTCCCGCGACATCGTCGCCGTCGACATGCGCCTGCCCGATCGGTTGGTGGTGCAGCTGTCCGACGACGCCGCGAAGGCGCGCGAAGAGCTATTCAAGGACAAGAAAAAGAAGAAGGCCGGGGAATCCGCATGACCGGTCTCGATCGCACCCAGACGCCGAAGATGCGCCCGATGCCGCACAAGCGGGCCGGCCTCGTGGCCTGCCTCGATATCGGCACCAGCAAGATCGCCTGCATGATCGCGCGGCTGAAGCCGTCGGCGCCGAGCGAGGCCCTGCGCGGCCGCACCCACGCGGTGGAACTGATCGGCTACAGCCAGATCCAGGCGCGCGGCATGAAGGCCGGCGCGGTGATCGATCTCGGCGAATGCGAGCAGGCTGTGCGTCAGGCCGTCGCTCTCGCAGAGAAAATGGCCAAGGTGCGGGTCGAATCCGTGCTGCTGTCGGTCTCAGGCGGCCGGCTCTCCGGCCAGCTGGTCGAGGCTGCGGCCGATATCCGCGGCGGGGCGGTCACGCCGGCCGACGTCAGCCGCGTCACCTCTACCGGCATGCGCCATGCCACCGGCGAAGGCCGCACCGTGCTGCACGCGCTGCCGGTCGGCTACACGCTCGACGGCGTCAAGGGCATCCGCGACGCCCGCGGCATGGTCGCGCATCAGTTCGGCATCGACATGAACGTCGTCACCTGTGACGCCACGGTGGCGCGGAACCTGATGCTTGCGGTGGAGCGCTGCCACATCAATGTCGAAGCCATGGCAGCGAGCCCCTATGTGGCCGGCCTGTCGGTGCTGACCGACGACGAGGTCGATCTCGGCGCCGCCGTCGTCGAGATGGGCGCGGGGACCACTACGATCGCGGTCTATTCCGGCGGCCGGTTCGTGCATGCGGCGGGTTTTGCGGTCGGCGGGCAACACATCACGATGGATCTCGCGCGCGGACTCTCCGCGACCATTGCCGATGCCGAGCGAATCAAGACGTTATATGGGACCGTCATCACCGGTGGATCGGACTCGCGTGAGCTGATGTCTGTACCGACTGCCGGTGACGAGCAGGATCTGCCGCAGATCGTCTCCCGCGCCACCATCGCCAACATCGTCAAGCACCGTGCCGAGGAAGTCTTCGAAATGGTTCGGGACAAGCTGAAGGATTCGCCCTTCGCGTCAGAGCGCAACGGCCGCGTCGTGCTCTCGGGCGGCGCCTCGCAGCTCACCGGACTCGTCGAACTCGGTACGCAGATTCTCGGCCGGCCCGTGCGGGTCGGACGTCCGCTCGGTTTCGGCCGGCTGCCCAATGAGGCGAAGAACGCCGCCTTCGCGGTGCCGGCCGGACTTCTGGTCTACCCGCAATATGTTCACCACGAACATGTCGAACCGCGGCATACGCGGCAGCAGGTCAAGACAGGGACGGGCGGTTATTTCGGAAAGGTCGGACGATGGCTACGCGAGGGCTTCTGATGACTCCTTTCCGCAATTCCCGATTTTCACCAACTCCCGCGGCCGCCGGCCGGGGCGAACCCACGCGCGCGTGATCGAGAGGCAACCATGACCATCAGCATCAATGTTCCTGATATTCACGAACTGAAGCCCCGGATCACCGTGTTCGGCGTCGGCGGCGCCGGTGGCAACGCCGTCAACAACATGATCACGGCGGGCCTCCAAGGCGTCGATTTCGTGGTCGCCAACACCGACGCGCAGGCGCTGACGATGTCGAAGGCGCAGCGCATCGTGCAGATGGGAACGGCGGTCACGCAGGGCCTCGGCGCCGGCTCGCAGCCGGCCGTCGGCGCGGCGGCGGCGGAAGAGGTGATCGACGAACTACGCGACCATCTCTCTGGCGCCAACATGGTGTTCGTCACTTGCGGCATGGGCGGCGGCACCGGCACCGGTGCAGCTCCCGTGATTGCCAAGACCGCGCGCGAGATGGGCATCCTCACCGTCGGCGTCGTCACCAAGCCCTTCCACTTCGAAGGCGGCCGCCGCATGCGCACCGCTGAAGCCGGCATCAACGAGCTTCACAAGGTGGTCGACACGCTGCTCATCATCCCGAACCAGAACCTGTTCCGGGTCGCGAACGAAAAGACCACCTTTGCCGACGCCTTTGCGATGGCCGACCAGGTGCTCTATTCGGGCGTTGCCTGCATCACCGACCTGATGGTCAAGGAAGGCCTGATCAACCTCGACTTCGCCGACGTTCGCGCCGTCATGCGCGAGATGGGCAAGGCGATGATGGGTACCGGCGAAGCCTCCGGCGACAAGCGCGCGTTGACCGCCGCTGAAGCCGCGATTGCCAACCCGCTGATCGACGACTCTTCGATGAAGGGCGCCAAGGGGCTCCTGATCTCGATCACCGGCGGCAAGGACCTCACCCTGTTCGAGGTCGACGAGGCCGCAACCCGCATTCGCGAGGAAGTCGACCAGGACGCCAACATCATCGTCGGCGCCACCTTCGACGAGGCGCTCGACGGCCTGATCCGCGTCTCCGTCGTCGCCACCGGCATCGAGCAGGCTGCGATCGCCCGCAACAGCCAGGCCGGCAGCGCTCCGGTTGCGAACGCGGCGCCGCCGGTGCAGCAGGCTCCCGTGCCGGCTGCAGCCGCCGAGAGCCGTCTCGCCGACCTGACCGCGCGGCTCCGTGCCGACAACCAGCGTCTCGCCGAGCGCGCCCAGAAGCTGGAAGCGCACGTCCCGGCCGGCGCACCGGCCCCGGTTGCGCCGATCGCCCCCCGTCCGAATGTCGAGCGCGCTGCGCTCGCCGCCATCGCCGCCGCCGTTGGGGACGTTCCGCAGACCCCCGCGCCGATGCAGACCTACGGCGACGTCACCGTGCGCCCGATCGTTCAGAAGCCCACCCTGTTCCCGGAGCCTGAGCACGCCCCGCTCGGGATGCAGGAGCCGATGACGCCGGAAAACTTCATCCCGCCGCAGGCCGAGCGTGCGCCTGTCCGTGCCCCGCGGATGCCGCGCCTCGAGGAACTGCCGATGCCGGCCCAAGCCGAGATTCGCCAGGCCCGCGGCGAGTTCGAGGAAGAGGCTCCGCAGAAGACCCGCCTGTCGCTGCTCCAGCGCCTCGCCAATGTCGGCCTCGGTCGCCGCGACGAGGAGAGCGAGGCCCCGATCGCGACCCGCACCGCTGCTCCGGCAATGCCGCCGCTGCCCGACCGTCGGCCGCAGAAGACCGTGGCGCAGCAGGTCGCAGCGAGTGAGCCGGTATCGGAGTATGCCCGCCGTCCCGCGCCACAGGGGCTCGACATGCATGGCCGTCCCGCGCCTGTTGCGCCGGCGCCACAGGGCGACGACCATCTTGATATCCCGGCCTTCCTGCGGCGGCAGGCGACGTGAGGATTGTTACAGTAAGGCAGACGAAAAAGGGTCCCGGCGCGAAGCTTGCCGGGACCTTTGCTTTTGTACCGAGGATGCCCGGATTTTTGGGTTAAGTAGCTGATTTTAAATAATTAATTACGTAATCGGCGATTCAGTAAAACTACCGAAAGCGGTCCCGAACCTCGGCGTAATTTGGTTAAGCCTTGTCGCGAATACGGCAGGTTTGGGGTAACAATCGGTAAAAAAGCGTGAGTTGGCGCTGTTTGAGGCAGTGACTATGGTTTGGTGTGACTTGGGGATACGGATTCGCGGTGGGCGGCATTGGCCGGCCAAGTGGGTGCAGTATAAGTCGCAGTGGTCGTAGTGGGGCGGTTCCTGATGAAATTTAGCCGGCAAACAACGCTTCGTGCGCAAGCCTCTGTGGCAGGCGTAGGCGTTCACTCCGGTCTTCCCGTCACTCTCACGCTTGGGCCTGCGCCTGTCGACGCAGGCTTTATCTTTGTCCGCAGTGGTCTCGAGGGAAGTGACCGCGAAGTTCAGGCGACCGCCGAGCAGGTGATCGCGACCGACTTCGCCACCGTCCTCGGCGATCGCGACGGCCCGCTGGTCTCCACTGCGGAGCACGTGCTTGCTGCGCTGCGCGGCATGGGCGTCGACAACGCCACCATCGAGATCGACGGGCCCGAAGTGCCGATCATGGACGGCAGCGCTGCGGCCTTCATTGCGGCGATCGATCAGGCTGGCATCGTCAGCCAGCCGGCGCAACGCCGCTTCATTCAGGTCTTGAAGCCGGTCTCGGTCGAGATCGGTGATTCCTTCGGCGAGATCCGGCCCTACGCCAACGGGTTCCGCGCCGAGGTCGAGATTGATTTCACCAATCCCGTCATCGGCCAGCAGACCTACGGCTTCGACCTCAGCGTGGAACGCTTCCGCCGCGAAGTCGGTCGTGCCCGGACTTTTGGTCTGATGTGCGACGTCGCGCGGCTCTGGAGCGCGGGCTACGCACTAGGCGCCTCCTTCGACAATACCGTCGTGTTCGACGACGAGCGGCTGCTCAACACCGAAGGCCTGCGCTACGCCGACGAATGTGCTCGCCACAAGGTGCTGGATGTGATTGGCGACCTCGCGCTGGCCGGCCTGCCGCTGCTTGGCGCCTACCGCTCGGTGCGTGGCGGCCACAAGCTCAACCACGCTGTCCTGACCGCGCTGCTGGCCGACCGTACCGCCTGGCGGGTGGTCGAGGGCGAGGCGGTCCGCCGCACCACGCGTCCCGTGGGCGAAGTCGGTCGCGGTATCGTCGGCGGCCGGATCGCCGCGGCCTATGGGCCGGACGTGTCCTGACAGACCTGTTGTCGCAGGCGTTGGTCGCGACTGACCCCGGGAAAATCCTGGTAACCATGATCCGCTAGCATTGCGGCAAGTTCGCCTTAATCCGGGCGGAATGCCTGCCTACCCGGTGGGTTAAGGATCGTTTTTCGGCTACACCGGCGTGGTCGCATGGCAGGCACCACGGTCACATCTAGCGCCCATGACGGGTTCATGGGTTGGCGGGCACCGCATCACAGGGCGTCAGGTCTTGAACTCATATCGGCACAGCGTATGACGCGCGGATCTCTTTCGGTTTCGCCAAGGGCTTCGATCGGTGCCCGTGGGCTGCTTCAGGCGGCCACTTTCATCATGCTTGCGCTGCCGCTCGCCGGTTGCGGCACCGGCGCGCTCTGGGACAAGTTCACCGCCAAGGACGACACCTTCGTCGAGGAGCCCGCCGACAAGATCTACAATGAGGGCCTGTACCTCATGAACGAGAAGAAGGACATGAAGGCGGCGAACAAGAAGTTCGAGGAGGTCGACCGCCAGCATCCTTATTCCGACTGGGCCCGCAAATCACTGCTGATGTCGGCCTATGCGTCCTATCAGGGCGGCGACTATGACGGCTGCATCGGCGCCGCCACCCGCTACGTCACGCTGCATCCCGGCAGTCCGGATGCGGCCTATGCGCAATATCTGATCGCGGCCTCCCACTACGACCAGATCCCGGACATCAGCCGCGACCAGAGCCGCACCGAGAAGGCGATTGCCGCGCTGGAAGAGGTGGTGCGCAAATATCCGAACTCGGAATATGCGACCTCCGCCAAGGCCAAGATCGAGGGCGGGCGCGACCAACTCGCCGGCAAGGAAATGAACGTCGGCCGCTATTACGCGCAGAAGCGCGACTACACGGCGGCGATCAACCGCTACAAGACCGTCGTCACGCAGTACCAGACCACGCGCCATGTCGAGGAAGCTCTGTTCCGGCTTACCGAGGCCTATATGGCGATCGGCATCGTCGGCGAGGCCCAGACCGCCGCTGCCGTGCTCGGTCACAATTTTCCTGACAGCCGCTGGTACAAAGACGCCTATAATCTTGTAAAGTCCGGCGGTCTCGAGCCGAACGAGAATCAGGGGTCTTGGATCAGCCGGACCTTCAAGAAGATAGGCCTTTGAACTCTCATGCTGGCGCGTCTGTCGATCCGTGACATCGTCCTGATCGAACGGCTCGATATCGAATTCGCCACCGGGCTTGCGGTTTTGACCGGCGAGACCGGTTCGGGCAAATCCATCCTGCTCGATGCCTTTGCGCTGGCGCTCGGCGGCCGCGGCGACGCCGGCCTCGTGCGCCACGGCGCGGAGCAGGGGCAGGTCACCGCCGTGTTCGATATCCCCAAGAATCACCCCGCAGCAAAAATCCTCGCCGAGAACGGCTTGGAGGATACCGGCGAGATGATTCTCCGCCGGGTGCAGCTCGCCGACGGTCGCACCCGCGCCTTCATCAACGACCAGTCGATCAGCGTGCAGACCCTGAAGGCGGTCGGCGCCGCCTTGGTCGAGATCCACGGCCAGCATGACGAGCGCGCGCTTGTCGATGCCGCCACTCACCGCCGCCTGCTCGACGCCTTTGCCGGCCTCGAAAAGGACGTCACCGCGGTTGAGGCGCTCTGGGATGCGCGCCGCACCGCCAACACTGCGCTGGAAGAGCATCGCGCCAGCATGGAGCGCGCCGCGCGCGAGGCGGATTACCTGCGCCACGCCTCCGACGAATTGAAGCAGCTCGCGCCCAAGGACGGCGAGGAGACCTCGCTGGCGTCCCGACGCACCACCATGATGCAGGGCGAGAAGATCGCCTCCGACCTGCGCGAGGCCCAGGAGGCGGTCGGCGGCAACCACTCCCCGGTCGCGGCGCTGTCGGCGGCGGTGCGCCGGCTGGAGCGCCGCGGCGTCAACTCGCCTGCGCTGGTCGAGCCGGCCGTGAAGGCGATCGACGCCGCCATCAACGCGCTGGAGGAAGCCGACCAGCATCTCCAGGCGGCACTCGCCGCAACCGACTTCGATCCGGCAGAGCTCGAACGCATCGAGGAGCGGCTGTTCAGTTTGCGCGCCGCCTCGCGCAAATATTCGACGCCTGTGGATGGGCTCGCTGCGCTTGCCGCCAGATATGCCGCCGACGTCGTGCTGATCGATGCCGGTGCCTCGCGGTTGAAAAAGCTGGAGCAGGCCGCGATCGAGGCCGATGCGCGCTATGCCGACGCCGCCAAGAAACTGTCGATGGCACGGCAGAAATCGGCGGAAAAGCTCAACAAGGCCGTCAATGCCGAGCTCGCGCCGCTCAAGCTGGAACGCGCCAGGTTCATGACCCAGGTGGAAACCGACGAGGCGGCTCCGGGGCCGCAAGGCTTCGATCGCGTCGAGTTCTGGGTGCAGACCAACCCGGGCACCAAGCCGGGCCCGCTGATGAAGGTCGCCTCCGGCGGCGAGCTCTCGCGCTTCCTCCTGGCCCTGAAGGTCGTGCTGTCAGACCGTGGCTCAGCGCCAACCCTGGTGTTCGACGAAATCGACACCGGCGTGGGCGGCGCGGTCGCTGACGCCATCGGTGGGCGCCTGGCGCGCCTTGCCGGCAAGGTCCAGGTGATGGCCGTGACCCACGCCCCGCAGGTCGCCGCGCGGGCCGGCCAGCATTTGCTGATCTCCAAGGACGCCCTCGACAAGGGCAAGCGCGTCGCCACCCGCGTCAACGCACTCGCCGCCGATCACCGGCGCGAGGAGATCGCGCGGATGCTCGCCGGCGCCGAAATCACGGCCGAGGCGAGGGCGGCTGCGGAACGGCTGCTCAAGGCGGCGACGGCTTAAGGCTTGCGTGTCCCGGACGCGCGCAGCATCCGGGGCACAAGACCTTCACACTCCTTTACCGTCGCGCCGCGTCTGTCGTATTCAAGCCCCATGGCAAGAGCAGCAAAATCCACAACCAAGCCGCTTCGCGACGTCGCCGACCTTACCAAGGCGCAGGCCAAGGTCGAGCACATGCGGCTGGCGCTCGAACTCGAAGGTCACGACAAGCGTTACTATCAGGATGACGCGCCCACCGTCACCGATGCCGAATATGACGCGCTGCGCCAGCGCTTCAACGCGATCGAAAAACGCTTTCCTGAATTCGTCAGCGCGGAATCGCCCTCGCAGAAGGTTGGCGCGGCGCCGTCGGGGCGTTTCAAGAAGGTCCGGCATTCGGTCCCGATGCTGTCTCTCGACAACGCCTTTGCCGAAGAGGACGTGCGCGACTTCGTCGGCCGCATCGTGCGATTCCTGAAGCTCGACGATGATAAGGTCGATTTCTCCGCCGAGCCGAAGATCGATGGCCTCTCGATGTCGCTGCGCTACGAGGGCGGCGAACTCGTCACCGCGGCGACGCGCGGCGACGGCGCGGAAGGCGAGGACGTCACCGCCAACATCCGCACGCTCGAAGACGTGCCGCAGAAGCTGAAGGGCCGTAACGTCCCCGACATCTGCGAGGTGCGTGGCGAGGTCTACATGACCAAGAAGGCGTTCCTCGCGCTGAACGAGCGGCAGAAGGCGGCCGGCGATACCATCTTTGCCAATCCGCGCAACTCGGCCGCGGGTTCGCTCCGGCAGAAGGATCCGACCATCACCGCCTCGCGCCCGCTGGGCTTCTTCGCCTATGCGTGGGGCGAGATGAGCGCGATGCCCGAGGGCACGCAGAGCGGCATGATCCACTGGTTCGAGCGCTGCGGTTTCAAGACCAATCCGCTGACCAGGCTCTGTCATTCCGTCGAGGAGTTGCTCGCGTTTCATCATTCAATCGAGGAGCAGCGCGCAAAACTCGACTACGATATCGACGGTGTCGTCTACAAGGTTGACCGCCTCGACTGGCAGGAGCGGCTCGGCTTCGTCTCGCGCACGCCGCGCTGGGCCATCGCGCACAAGTTTCCGGCCGAGCGCGCCATGACGGTGCTGCGCGACATCGAGATCCAGGTTGGCCGCACCGGGTCGTTCACGCCGGTCGGCAAGCTCGAACCGGTCGGCGTCGGCGGCGTAATCGTACAGAACGTGACGCTGCACAATGAGGACTACATCAAGGGCATCGGCAACAAGGGCGAGGTGCTGCGCGAGGGTCGCGATATCCGGATCGGCGACACCGTCGTGATCCAGCGTGCCGGCGACGTCATCCCGCAGGTGGTCGACGTCGTCATCAACAAGCGGCCTGGAAGCGCCAGGGAATTCCACTTCCCGAAGAAATGCCCGTGCCCGCTGCACACCGATGTCACGCGCGAGGAGACGGCGGCAGGCGAAGAGGGCTCGCGCGCCCGCTGCACCGGCGAGTTCGCCTGCCCCTATCAGAAGATCGAGCACCTCAAGCTGTTCGTGTCGCGGCGGGCGTTCGACATCGATGGGTTAGGGGAGAAGCAGCTCCAGTATTTCTTCGACGAAGGATGGGTGAAGGAGCCCGCCGACATCTTCACGCTGGAGAAGCGCAATTCGAAGCTCAAGCTCGAGGAGATCGAGGGCTACGGCGCCACCTCGGTGCGCAATCTGTTCGGCGCGATCGAGAGCCGGCGCAGGATCGCACTGGAGCGCTTCGTCTATGCGCTCGGCATGCGTCATGTCGGCGAGACCACGGCGCTGGCGCTGGCGCGCGGTTACGGTTCCTGGGATGCTTTCCACGATGCCTGTCTCAAGGTCGCCAAGGGCGACGAGGAGGCGATGGCGGAGATGGACGCGCTGGACCAGATCGGCGACACCGTGATCAAGAGCATCGCCGACTATTTCGGCGAGAGCCACAATCGCGGAATCGTCGAGCGGCTGACGAAGGAAGTCGAGATCATCGACGCCGAGAAGCCGAAGAGCAACTCGGCCGTCGCCGGCAAGACGGTCGTGTTCACGGGCTCGCTCGAAAAGATGACGCGCGACGAGGCCAAGGCGACAGCGGAGCGGCTGGGCGCGAAGGTGTCGGGCTCGGTATCGAAGAAGACCGATCTCGTGGTCGCCGGCCCCGGCGCAGGCTCAAAGCTCGCGGAAGCCAACAAGCACGGCGTCAAGGTACTGACCGAAGACGAGTGGCTGAAGCTGATCGGGGAGTGAGGCGCGGCGGCAACGTTGGTCACGGTCGACATGTGCATAAACCATGGCACCGCCGCGGACCGAAGCGACTTGCTCCGCGGCGATGACGGCTCATGCAAGACGATCCTACTCGTCGTAATCTTCGGATTCCATACGATGTTCAATCGCATCCCGTATCCCGGCCATGGCCGCGTAGCTCGCGAAGGCCATCCTCTTCTTCTGATCCGGGCTTAGCGTTTTATAGAGCGGCTCCCAGGCGTCGGCGATCTTCTTGAGGTCGGCCGCGCGTTGATTCAGTCTCTCCGCTCGACGTTGCATGAGTTCGATCGGATTATGTTCGATGGCCTCCATTGGGCTGCTATCGCGCAGTTCCGCCACTCGTTCCATCCGGGCTTGCCGATTCTTTGCTCTCGCGCGGATGGCGTCCTCGACGGGCGGCCAAAGTTTTTCCTGGTCCGGCGTCATCTGCAAGGCCGCCTTGATTACGCCGATACGCGCATCTGTCAGGGCTTTCAGGTCGGCGGCGCTGGGATGCCTCATTCCTACGGTGGTGGAAGACTTGTCTTCTGCGTAGGCAGGGAGTGACGCAAGTATGAGAACTGCAGTCGCTGCAACGGCTGTTTTCGTAAGGATCATCGCGACCTCCTGGTCTCGAGTCATTCGCCCCCAGACAGAAGGGATCATAGGATCCACGGATGACTTGACCTACGTCAAGGAGGCGCTCACGCGTCGGTGAGTTCGGTCCGCTGACGTATGTGGGATGTCATGCAGATGTCACGCCGCTGAAAGCCAAAATGGGAAATAAACAGGGTAGCGCCAGCCTCGCGCAGGGGAGAGGGGACGCCACCGGAGACGCCTCACATCATCCCGCTCTCTTCCTCCTCGGCCTGCTCGATCAAGGTCTCGCTCACCACGACCTCGCGGCGGGGGACGACGAAGATCATCGTGCAGGCGCAGAGCAGCGAGATGGCGAGGATCGCGGAGGTGAGTGGCAGCGTCGTGGCGGAGTGGCCGCCGAGATAGGCGCCGAATTGCGACATCAGCGCGCCGATACCTTGCTGGAGGAAGCCCATTGCGCCCGACGCGGTACCGGCGGCCTCGGGGCGGATGCTGATCGCGCCGGCAGCGGAATTCGCCATCACGAAGGCGTTGCCGGCCATCACGATCATCTGCGTGCCGAACAGCCAGGCGGGCGCCTCGTTCCAACCGGTGAAGCTCCACGTCAGGTTCAACAGGCTGCCGCAGAGTTGCAGGCCGAGCCCGAGCCAGATCAGTCGCTCCAGCGAGTGCCGCGGCGCAAAGCGCACGCAGAGCAGATTGCCGACGAGGTAGGCGAAGCCCGTCGTCGCGAACCAGGCGCCGTATTCGGCGCTGGTCCGGCCCATCTGCGTCACCACGATGTAGGGCCCGCCGCCGGCGAAAGTGAAGATGATCTGGGAAGCCAGCACCTGGCACATCACGTAACCGACGAAGGCGCGGTTTCGGATGAGAACGCCGACGTCGCCGCGAAAGCCGCTGCCGGCGGCGCGGGTGCGGCGCGTCTCGGGCAGCGCGACCGCGATGCCGGCCGCGACCATGATCGCGCCGAAGGTGATGGCGTAGAAGATCGCGCGCCAGCCGAACGCGGTCTCGATCAGGCCGCCGGTCAGCGGCGAGAGCATCTGTCCGATCATCAGGGCCGCGACCACGAGGCTGATCATCGAGGCGACGCGGTCGCGCTCATAGATGTCGCGGATGATGGCGCGGCTCACCACCATGCCGGCGGCGCCGCCCAGAGCCTGGAAGAAACGTGCGGCGATCAGTTGCGGCAGGGATTGCGCGAAGATGCAGGCGACGCTGGCTGCCACCATCAGGGCGAGGCCCGCAAGCAGTACCGGCCGCCGCCCGAACCTGTCCGACAGCGGTCCCATGATGAGCTGCGACAGCGCGATGCCGACCATGTAGAGCGACACCGTCATCTGCGCGACCGAGATGTCACTGCCGAAATTCGTCGCCAGCACCGGCAGCGCCGGAACCAGCATGTAGAGCGAGATCGGCGCGATCCCGGTCATGACGACCAGCAACAGCAGCACCAGGCGCGACGTCGCGAGGTTCTTGGTTGCCGCCGTTCCCGGCGGCTTGCTGATCATCCCGTGCATGCGTGTCCGTCTCTCGAAGTCGAATCCGACTGTAGCGTGCTCGCGCAAGGCGGATATCGGCATTTCGGAATGCGGCTATACGGATTCCGGGAGGGTGTGATGGGCGCACGCGTAGGGGGCGGAGAGTTACGGAGAGGTGGCGCGATGCGCCCCGAATTCTGCTGTCGTCGCCCGCCAAGGCGGGCGATCCTTGCGCAATCCGCGTAGCGCCATGCGCGCTACGGCTTCAGTTCCGCCGTCGCCTGGTCGAGCCAGGCCTTCGTCGCCTCATCCAGCGCGGGCCGCACCTCGGCGCGGACGCGCGCGTGATAGGCGTTGAGCCAGTCGAGTTCGTCCTTGCTCAGCATTGCCGCGTTGATCAGCCGGCGGTCGATCGGCGCCAGCGTCAGCGTCTCGAACGCGTTCATCGGTTTCTCGGCGCCCTTGATGTCGGCGGCGACCACCAGCTCGAGATTCTCGATGCGGATGCCGAAACCGTCGGTCTTGTAGTAGCCGGGTTCGTTGGAGAGGATCATGCCGCGCTTCAGCGGCGTGGTGCCGAGTTTTGAGATACGCGCCGGCCCTTCGTGCACCGAGAGATAGCTGCCGACGCCGTGGCCGGTGCCGTGCTCGAAATCGACGCCGGCGGCCCAGAGATATTGCCGCGCCAGCGTGTCGAGCTGCGCGCCCGTGGTGCCGTCGGGGAAAACCGCGCGGGCGATCGCGATATGGCCGCGGAGCACGCGGGTGAAGCGGTCGCGCATCTCGTCGGTGGGTTCGCCGATCGCCATGGTGCGGGTGACGTCGGTGGTGCCGTCTTCATATTGCGCGCCGGAATCGACCAGGAGGAGATCGCCGGGCGCGATCCTCCGGTTGCTCTTGCGCGTGACGCGGTAGTGCACGATGGCGCCGTTCGGGCCGGTGCCGGAAATGGTCGGGAACGACACGTCCTTCAGTGCGCCGGTGTCGCGGCGGAACGTCTCCAGCGCCTCGACGGCGTCGATCTCGGTCAGCTTGCCGCTTGGCGCCTCGCGATCGACCCAGGCGAGGAATCGCGCCAGCGCCACCGCGTCACGCCGGTGCGCCGTCTGTGTGCCCTTGATCTCGGTCGCGTTCTTGACCGCCTTGAGCAGCGCGATCGGATCGCTGCCGCGCACCGGCTTGCCGCCGGCGCCTGCGATCAGCCGGCTGAGCGCGTCGGCCGCGGTGGCATTGTCGAGCGCGATCGATGCACCACTCTTCGCCAGCGCCATCAGCGTCGGCGCCATCGCATCGGGTTCGTGCACGTCGGCGGACTGCTCGAGATGATCGCGCGTCAGGTTGGAGAGCTTACGGTGGTCGATGAAGATTGTCGGCCGGCCGTCCTTGGGCACCAGCGCATAGGACAGCGGCAGCGGCGTATGCGCGACGTCGGCGCCGCGGATGTTGAAGGTCCAGGCCACTGCATGGCTGTCCGACAGCACCAGCGCATCGACCCCGAGCTTTCCGATCTCGCTCCTGATCTGCGTCAGCTTCTCGGCTTCAGTGATGCCGGCATGTTGCAGGCCGTGCACGGCGACGGGGGCGAGCGGCGGCGGCGGGCGGTCCTGCCAGATCGCATCGACCGGATTGCTGTCGACCGCGACCAGCTCGGCGCCGGCCCGGGCGCAGGCAGCGGACAAGCGCTCGGCTGCCGCAAAAGTGTGCAGCCACGGATCAAAACCTAGGCGGTCACCGGCTTTCAAGTGCGCCGACACCCAGCTCTCCGGCGGCGGATCGATCAGTGATTCCACTGCCCAGGCCTTTGCATCGACCTGCTTGGCGGCCTGGATCGTGTAGCGGCCGTCGACGAACACCGCGGCCTCGTGGGTGAGCACAACTGCCAGTCCCGCCGATCCGGTGAAGCCGGTCAGCCAGGCGAGCCGCTCCTCCGACGGCGCCACATATTCGTTCTGCTGCTGGTCGGCGCGCGGAATGACGAAGCCGGTCAGATTGCGGCGGGCGAGCTCTCCGCGGAGCGCCGCCAGCCGCGCCGTCAATGCGACGCCAGCCTCGGGCTCCTCGAACGTCTGGAAGTGCGCTTCGAACATGATGGACTCAGTTTAGGATCATGGGGATGAGTCCGCAATGTAGACGCATTTGCGTCGCATCTGGCATGAACCATGCTTGAAATAATTCCATTCGAATGGAGTGGAGTAGAGGATGCGGCAGTTGCGCTTCATCCGGATAACAGGGAAAATCGAGCGAGTGGTTCATCTCAACGGCGAGAGGACACACGATGCCAGCGTTCTCGTTTGAGAAGATTTCGCCACCGGTGCGCCGCGCCCCGGCCGCATCGACACCGAAGAAGCCGCGCGGCTTCATCAGCCAGATGATCGACCGCTTCGCCGAGCGCCGTGCCCGGCGCGCCTCACGGGGCGAGCGCGCGACGCGCCGGGACGGGAAGGCGGCGGAGTAGCGCGGCGTCGGGATTTCGCAGGGTGGGCAAAGGCGCAACGCACCGTGCCCGGTTTTGATCAGTTCCCGACCTTCCGCAGCAGCAGACTGCTCCACCCTTCGATCCGCAGGTGTCGCAGCGGCACGAGGCCGCGGGCGCGGTAGGCGGCGATGACGGCGGGGGCCTGGTGGGTCAACAGGCCGGAGAGGATGACATGGGCGCCGGGCGCAAGATGCCGCGCCATGGGACCCGCCAGTTGCCGTAACGGATTGGCAAGGATGTTGGCCAGCACCAGGTCGAACGGGCCGGCCTTTCCAAAATCCGGCGCGGCGAAGCCGGTGGCGCGGATCACCCGCACATCATGTCCAACTTCATTCAGCGTCGCGTTCTCGGCCGCGACCCGCACCGAGGGCAGGTCGATGTCGGAGGCGAGCACCGCGCGATGCAGCGCCTTCGCCGCCGCGATCGCCAACACACCGGTCCCGGTGCCGAGGTCGAGCACGTCTCTCGGGCGGGAACTCTTCAGGACATGGTCAAGCAACAGTAAACAGCCGCGGGTGGTGCCGTGGTGGCCGGTACCGAAGGCGAGTGCCGCCTCGATCTCGATGGCGAGCTTGTTCGGCGCGACGCGGTCGCGGTCGTGGCTGCCGTGCACGACGAAGCGTCCGGCCGGGACGGGGACGAGATCTTCCAGGCTGGCCTTGACCCAGTCCTTGGCCTCGATCGTGTCGAAGGCGAGCGTGGCGGCGATTTCATTTCCTGCTGAATTTGCAACGAGTTCGCGCAGCAGGGCCTGGTCCGGCGCCTCGGCGAAATGGAGCGTGACGTCCCATTGTCCGTCGGGCCGCTCGAAGGCGGCGACTGCCGTTTCGCCTTCGAAAAACACCTCGGTGAGGACATCGACAACGCGCCTGGCGGCGGCCTCATTGCCGATCGAAAAGCTGGCGCGGTGGGTGGGGGAAGGCTGCATCCTGGGGGCCGCTGAGTTCAATTTTGGGGACTTTTGTTGTCAATTTTCCGCATAATTTGCAATCCGCAGATTAACCTGACTGAAGGTCGCTGCCCGTAGATTACGGGGTGTTGGGACCAACCAACACAGCTCAAAATTGAAACGGAGGCGAGTCTTGAAGCACATGGTTCAGAAGTTCTGGTCGGACGAGTCCGGGGCAACCGCGATCGAGTACGGCCTGATTGCAGCCGGCATCGCGCTCGCGATCATCACCGTGGTGAACAGCCTGGGCAGCACGATGAACGACAAGTTCGGTTCGATTAGCACCTCCTTGAAGTAATTTCCGCCTCCCATTTCCCAGCGGGGGCTGATCTCTTCATAGGCTGTTTTCGACCTGCGTCCGTCGGGGGGATTGCCCCCTGGCGGGCGATGTCGTTTTCGCCGTGTGGTTCTCAGGCGGCGTCCACAGGTTGTTCGCCCTTTTGCCCGGGCGCCATCCACCGGCTTTTCCCGCAATTGCCCTGCAGTTTTCCACTGCCTTTTCCCAAGATAGTCCCAAGACACTGCCACAGCCTGTCCACAGGCCTATCCACGGCTTCCTAACAACGACCGGTGATCCCTCAAGATCGCCTGCGCGGCGTTGTGGCCGGGGGCGCCGGTGACGCCGCCGCCGGGGTGGGCGCCGGAGCCGCAGTGATAGAGGCCCCTTAGCGGCCCGCGATAGTCGGCATGTCCCAGCATCGGCCGGGCCGAGAACAGCTGGTTCAGCGTCAGCGCGCCGTGGAAGATGTCGCCGCCCAAGAGGCCGAACTGCCGCTCGAGGTCGAGCGGAGACAGGATCTGGCGGCCGAGCACACTTGTCGCAAAACCCGGAGCATATTTGTCCACCGTCGCGATCATGAGATCGGCGACTTCGTCGCGATGGTTGTCCCACGACTTTCCGTCTGGAAGCTCCGGCGCGACGTGCTGGCAGAACAGGCTAGCGACGTGTTTTCCTTCGGGCGCCAGCGTGTCGTCGAGCGTCGAGGGGATCAGCATCTCGACGATGGGCTCCCGGCTCCAGCCTTGCGCCCGCGCATCGAGGTAAGCGCGATCCATATAGCCGAGGCTCGGTGCCAGGATGATGCCCGAGGTGAGGTGATCGCCGTCGCCCGCGAGCGCGGTGAAGGAGGGCAGGCGGTCCAGCGCCACGTTCATGCGGAACGTGCCGGAGCCATTCTTCCAGTGACGGATGCGGGCGAGGAAGTCCGCGGGCAGCGCGTCGGCCGCGACCAGCCGCGTATAGAGCAGCTTCGGATTGACGTTGGCCGCGACATATTTGGCGCGGATGGCCGTGCCGTTCTCCAGCACGACGCCGACGGCCTGGTTGCGTTCGACGATGACCTCGCGCACGCCGGCATCCGTGTCGATGGCGACGCCCCGGTCGCGCGCGGCGCGCGCCATCGCCTGCGTGATCGCGCCCATGCCGCCGATGGCGTGGCCCCAGACGCCCTTCTTGCCGTTCACCTCGCCGAAGGCGTGATGCAGCATCACATAGGCTGAGCCCGCCGCGTAAGGGCTGGCATAATTGCCGACGATGGCGTCGAAACCGAACAGCGCCTTGACCAGATCGTGCTCGAAACGCTCGTCCAGCATCTCGCCGGCCGAGCGGGTGAAGAGATCGAGCAGGCTGCGGCTCTGCTCCAGCGTCAGGCCGCGCAGGATGTTGGCGCTCTGGAGCGCGTTCACTGCCTCGCGGATCGCAGCCGTGCCAAAACCGTCGAGCAGGTTCGGCGGCGCACGCAGCACGAATTGGCGCAGCACGTCCGCGATGTCCTCGAGCTCGCGCGAGAAGCCATCGAGCGCATCGGCGTCGCGCGCGCTGAGCCGCGCGACCGACGCCTTCGTCCGTCCCTCGCCCGTGAGGAGATAATTGCCGTCGGGCGCGGGGAGGAAATTCTGTGCGCGCCGTTCGACGATTCGCAGGCCCTGTTCGGCGAGCCCCAAATCGCGGATCACCTGCGGATTGAGCAGGCTCACGGTGTAGGCCGCGACCGAATTGCGGAATCCGGGGTGAAACTCCTCCGTGACCGCCGCGCCGCCGACCACATTGCGCCGCTCGACGACGCGCACGCGCAGCCCCGCCATCGCGAGATAGGCCGCGCAGGTGAGGCCGTTATGGCCAGCGCCGATGATGACGACGTCGGTTTCGGTCATGAGGGGTTCAAATTGTTCCGCTGTCATTCCGGGGCGAGGGGCCCCAGAATGACGTTCTATATCAAGCAATCCTCGCCGCAACATCACGGGACCCTTTATTGCCCGTTCAGGCGCCTTGTGCTCCATTGCGCGCGCCCGGCGCCCGCCGGCGGGAATCGTCCGGCGCGTCGTCTCGCGCGAACCGGTGCCCACTTCGCTGGAAAACGCCTTTGCCGGAGCATCCATGGATTCGATCGTGCAACCCGCCGCCAAGGTGCAGCCGTCCTCGTCGCGCAACCGGCTGCTGCTGACGGTCTATACCGCTGCGATCTTCGTCAGCGCGCTGCTGCTGTTCTCGGTGCAGCCGCTGTTCACGAAGATGGTGCTGCCGCGGCTCGGCGGCTCGCCGGCGGTGTGGTCGGTGGCGATGGTGTTCTTCCAGTCGCTGCTGCTCGGGGGCTACGCCTATGCGCATCTGCTGATGCAGGTGAGGAACCGCATCGTTCCCGTGGCGGTGCATCTCGTGCTGCTGGTGCTGGCCTTCGCCACGCTGCCGCTCGGCATCGCCTCCGCTTATGGAGAGCCGCCGGCTTCGGGCTATGCGGTCTGGCTGCTCGGGCTGTTCGTGGTGTCGATCGGGTTGCCGTTCTTCGCGCTTGCGGCCAACAATCCGCTCCTGCAGGCCTGGTTCGTCCGTACCGGCCATCCGGCCGGGCATGATCCCTATTTCCTCTATGCCTCCTCCAACATCGGTAGTTTCCTCGCGCTCTTGTCCTATCCGTTCCTGCTGGAGCCGATGTTCACGCTGCACACGCAGAACCGGCTCTGGACCGGCGGCTATGCCCTCCTGATCCTCCTGATCGCCGCCTGCGGCGTGCTGTTGCTGCGCTCGCCGAAGCTGGCGGTGGCCGATGCGCGAACCGAGGACGTGAATGCGCCCGCGCCAGGCGTCGTGACGCGGCTGCGCTGGATCTTCCTCGCGGCTGTGCCGTCGGGCCTGCTCATCGCCGTGACCGCGCATATCTCGACCGACGTCGCGGCGGCGCCGCTGCTGTGGGTGCTGCCGCTGTCGCTGTATTTGCTGACCTGGGTGGTGGTGTTCCAGTCGCGGCCACTGCTGCCGCACAAATGGATGCTGATGCTGCAGCCGGTCGCGATCGCGGGCGTCATCTTCCTGCTGGCTTTCGGTGGCGAGCAGAATTTGCTGCTGACGCTCGGCGGGCATCAATTGTGCTTCTTCATCATCGCGATGGCCTGCCATGGCGAATTGGCGCGGACGCGGCCGGCCGCCAAATACCTCACCGGATTCTATGTCGCGCTGTCGTTTGGCGGCATGGTCGGCGGCCTTTTCGCAGGGCTCGTCGCGCCCTTCACCTTCTCGTGGATCGCCGAATATCCGATCCTGATTGCGCTTGCCGCGCTGTGCCGGCCGTCGGCGAACGAGCGCCTCGCCGGCGTCGTCAAATGGTACTGGCTGGCGCTGGCGGCACTCGCGGTTGCGCTGGTTGCGCCGTCCTATGCGACGGGCGACCTCTCGACCTGGTTCGAGGATCACCGCGTCTGGGTCGCCAGCGCCGTCGGCGTGCTCGCCGCGCTCCTGGTCCTGGCGCTCAATGCCGGCCGCTGGAAGATCTTTGCAACCGTCGCGCTCGCGCTGGCGTTGATCCGCGCCTATCCGGCGGACGAGGGCCGCGTCACCACCGTGCGCAGCTTCTTCGGCGTGCACAAGATCGTGGAGACGCCGGGCGGCTATTTCCACGTGCTGATGCACGGAACCACCATCCACGGCGCCGAGCGCTTCCGCAACAACGACGGCACGCCGGTCACCGGCCGGCCCGAGCCGATCACCTATTATCACAAGGACGGCGGCATCGGTCAGGCCATCACCGCGATCCGCGAGCGCAAGGGCGCGCCGCTGAAGGTCGCCGCGATTGGCGTTGGATCGGGCACGCTCGCCTGCGCCGCCGAACCCGGCGAGAGCTGGACCTTCTTCGAAATCGACCAGTCCATGGTCGATGCGGCGAGCGATCCGAAGAATTTCCGCTATATCTCGAGCTGCCTGCCGGGCCTGAAGCCGGTGATCGGCGATGCACGCCTCACCTTCGCGAAGGAGCCGAACGGCGTCTATGACCTCATCATCGTCGATGCCTATTCGTCGGATGCGATTCCGATCCATCTCGCGACCGAAGAGGCGATGGAGATCTACAAGGACAAGCTCGCCCCGCACGGCGCCGTAGTGATGCACGTCTCCAACCGGCACCTCGATCTCGAGACCGTCGTGGTCGGCATCGCCGACGCCAACGATCTGAAGAGCTGGGTCTACAACGAGGATTCGGGCCGCGACGCCGACTACATCTTCTCGACCGATGTCGTCATTTCCGCGCGCGAGGAGGCCGACGTCGGCAGGCTCGCCTCCTCCAAGTCGTGGGAGCAGACCGAAGCCGATGACGGGGTGCGGGTCTGGACCGACGACTATTCCAACATCCTCGGCGCGCTGTACCGACGCCTGCGGGATGGGGAGTAGGAGACGCAACGCAGCCCGGATTGCGCTACCCGAAGTCCGGGCTACGATGTCACGGCGACAGCTTGCCCAAGAACCCCGTCAGATCATCCGTGACGTGATCGACATGAGCCGCGTCCCGGCCTTCCAGTTCCCAATCCTCGCGCACCACCTCCTTCGTGCCGTCCGGCACAACCAGCACGGTGGTCATGCCGAGTTGGTGCGGGACGGCGAGGTTGCGGGCGAGGTCCTCGAACATGGCGGCTTTGGTCGGGTCGACCGAGTGGTCGCCGAGGAATTTCTGATAGGTCTGCGGCGCCGGCTTGGGTTCGAACCCGGCCGCGATGATGTCGAACACCCCGTCGAAATGCGAGCCGAGGCCGAGCCGCGCCAGCACCGCATCGACATGGTCGACCGAGCCGTTGGTCAGGATCAGCTTTCGTCCCGGCAGCTTTTCGATCGCGGCGCCGAGCGCCGGGTTCGGCTCCAGCGGCGAGTGGTCGATCTTGTGCACGTAAGCGAGGTAATCGTCGGCGCGCACGCCATGCAAGGTCATCATACCGCGCATGGTGGTGCCGAAGCGCCGATAGTAATCCTTCTGGATCTTGCGCGCGTCCACCGGGCTGACGTTCAGCCAGTTGCAAACGAACTCACCGATCCGCGCATCGACCTGCTGCCACAGATTGACGTGGTGCGGATAGAGCGTGTTGTCCAGGTCGAACACCCAGGTGTCGATATGGGTGAAGCTGCAGAGTTGGTTCATCGAAGCTCTCTCAACTCGTTGGTCAGGCAGCGACTACGGCATCGCAAAGCGCAGCGTCTTGCCGCCACTGCTCATATCCACCACGCCAAAACCAATCGTCGCGAATCCGCGCGCTCCGCAATCGGTCTGCTCGCTGGTCTCGAACTTGGTCTCGCGCGTGCAGAGCTGCCTGTCGCCGCCCCAGTTCAGCGGCCTGTCTTTCAGCTTGACGGTGCGGTTGTCGGCATCGACAGCTTCCGCGAAGCTGAAAATCTGCTTCGGCTGGCCGGCCACGTCGGGATGCAGGCACGTCTTGGGATCGATGCGATACCAGCCGCGGCTCGTCACGGACTTGCCGTCGTCGGTGGCCACCGCCGCCATCACCTTGTGCGGCGTGTCGTTGCACCAGGTCAGGCCGCTCGTGGATGGCGTCTGCGCCGCGTCGACCAGGGTCTTGAAGAAATTCGGTGACGATACGGCGTCGGACGACAGTCCGCGGCTCTTCAGGAAGGCAGCCAGCGCTCCTTGCGTCTTCGGCCCGTCGACGCCGTCGATCGGCGCGGCGTCGTAGCCTGCAATCACCAGGAGCCGCTGGATGCCGGCGAGGCGCGCCTGCTCGTCGTCATATTCGGAATCCTCGGCGAGATAGGCGACGAAATTGCCGTCGTCGGCCCGCGTCGGCGTGATCTGGGTGAAGGCGGCCTGGGTCTGGCCGCTGCGGCACTGCCGCGCGGCGGCGATGACGAAATTGTCCTGCGCCACGCAGAGCATGTCGCTGCCGTTCTGCGGGATCGGGGATGCGCCATAGACGCCGAGCGCGCGGGCATTGAGCAGGATGCGGTCGGCAGAGAGCGTGCCCTGCACTACCACGCGGCAGGTGGCGGGGTCGATCCTGAACCAGCCGCGCGTCGCGGTCGCCGCCTTCTCGTCGATGCCGATCGCGGCCTCGACGACATAGGACATGCGGTTGCAGATCTTCAGGTCGGCGAAGGCGGGCGCTGAGGAGAGGAACAATGACGCGGCCGCTGCCGGCAGCGTCATCAGGAAACGGGTGATTGGTGTGCGGCCCGGGTGCCGCGCTCTCCGCTGGTCATGTCCGGGCAAAAGCGCGGAGCGCGTCTCGGCAGACAAGTCCCGGGCATCCACGTTCTTGGTGCGGGTCGAAAGATCGTGGATGGCCGGGACAAGCCCGGCCATGACGGCTTTCTTTGTCCGCCCTTGCATCACTTGTGGATCAGCGTTCCCGTGCCCTGGTTGGTGAAGAGCTCGAGCAGCACCGCGTGCTGCATCTTGCCATCGATGATGACGACGCCCTGCACGCCCTGTTCGAGCGCGTAGATGCAGGTCTCGACCTTCGGGATCATGCCGCCGGAAATGGTGCCGTCGGCGATCAGCTTGCGCGCGTCCTTGACCGAGAGCTGCGGGATCAGCTTCTTCGACTTGTCGAGCACGCCCGGCACGTCGGTGAGCAGCAACAGGCGCTTTGCCTTGAGCGCGCCGGCCACTGCACCGGCGAAGGTGTCGGCGTTGACGTTGAAGGTCTGGCCTTCCTTCGACGTTGCCAGCGGCGCCAGCACCGGGATCAGCTCGTAGCCGATGAGCTGGTTGAGCAGCGTGAGATCGACCTTCTCCGGCTCGCCGACGAAGCCGAGGTCGACCACCTTCTCGATGTTGGAGCCGGGATCGATCATGGTGCGCGTCGCCTTCGACGCGGTGACCATGTTGCCGTCCTTGCCGCAGAGGCCAACGGCCTTGCCGCCGGCTTCATTGATGTAGCCGACGAGCTGCTTGTTGATGGAGCCGGCGAGCACCATCTCGACGATCTCGATGGTCGCCTTGTCGGTGATGCGCAGGCCGGCTGCGAATTCCGAGACGATGCCGAGGCGCTTGAGCATGGTCGCGATCTGCGGCCCGCCGCCATGCACCACCACCGGATTGATCGCGGTCTGCTCCAGCAGCACGATGTCGCGGGCAAAGTTCTTCGCGGTCTCCTCGTCGCCCATGGCATGACCGCCATATTTGATGACGATGGTTTCCTCGTCATACTGCTGCATGTGCGGCAGCGCTTCGGACAGGATGCGGGCCTGGTCGAGCGGAGAGATTTCGGTCATGGGGCGGATCTCGCTGGCGGGACTAACGCGGCCTGCGTTCTATCTGATTGGTGGGCGAGGCGCAAAGCGTTGCTGCGATCGCTTTCGTGTCCCGGATGCGGTGCGGCACGGAGTGACGCGCCGCTGAGCCGGGACCCGGAGCCGCCATGGGCCCCGGCTCAGCAGCGCACCGCTGAAGCGCTGCGCTGCGTCCGGGGCACGAGTGCTATTTCCGCGCCACCACTGCCGCCAGCGTCACCGCCAGCCAGCTTGCAATCATCAGCGTTCCGCCGGTCGGTGCTGCGAACGGAAACAGCGAATGGCCGCCATATTGTCGCAATGTCAGGTCGCCCGCGAATAGCGCGGCGCCGAGCACAAAGCCGAACGCGGCCACAAGGCCAATTCCGCCATGCAGAAGTCCGCGCGCGAGCAGGGCGATTACCGCGAGTATGGCTGTTGCATGAAACAGCAGCATGGCGCTGGCGGAGGCGAGCCGGCTCGCTTCAGCGCCATGGGCGGAGGCGGCGGCCAGCGCGACACCGGCGGCGCCCATCAAGCCGGCAAGCCCAAGCAGCAGGCGGAACGCTGTCATCACGAGCTGCGCTCTTCCAGGAGCTTCGCCATCGCGGCGCGCAGCTCGGCCATGCCGGTCGAGCTCCGTGACGAGGTCGCGAGCACGTTCGGGAACGCGGCCGGATGTTTTGCCAGCGCGGCTTCGGTCTCGGCAATGCGCGACTGAAGCTCGGAGGCCTTCACCTGGTCGGCCTTGGTCAGCACGATCTGGTAGCTGACCGCGGAGCGGTCGAGCGTCTTGAGCACTTCGAGATCGACGTCCTTCAGCCCGTGCCGCGCGTCGATCAGCACGTAGACGCGTGCGAGCGAGGCGCGGCCGAGCAGGAAGTTGTGGATCAGCTCGGTCCAGGACGCGACCTGGCTCTTCGGCGCCCTGGCGTAGCCATAGCCGGGCATGTCGACGAGCCGCAGGTCCGTCTTGCCCGGGACCTCGAAGAAGATCAGCTCCTGGGTGCGGCCCGGCGTATGCGAGGTGCGCGCGAGCGCGTTGCGGCCGGTCAGCGCGTTGATCAGGCTCGACTTGCCGACATTGGAGCGGCCGGCAAAGGCGATCTCCAGCCCCGCCATCGGCGGCAGCGTCGCAATCGAGGGCGAGGCCCAGATGAACTGCCAGTCGCGGGCGAACAGCTTTCGCCCGGTTTCGATCAGCTCGTCGTCTGACTTCTCGGTCATGCGAAGGCCTCACCCCTCGTTATCGCCGGGCAAAAGCGCGAAGCGCGTCTTCCCGCTCAAATGTCCCGGCCATCTACGCCTGTCGGTGTGGCACCCTCCAAAACGTGGATGCCCGGGACAAGCCCGGGCATGACGATGTGGAGGCACTTAAGCCCGCCAACGAATGGCGACGCTCGCTACGTCGCCTTCCTCGCGAACGTCGCCTTGAGATTATCGAACAACTCCACCTTCACGCCGTTGCGGCGCATGATGAAGCTCTGCTGCAGCACCGAGAGCGTGTTGTTCCAGGCCCAGTAGATCACGAGGCCTGCCGGGAAGCCCGCCAGCATGAAGGTGAAGATCAGCGGCATCCAGTTGAAGATCAGCTGCTGCGTTGGATCCGGCGGCGTCGGGTTCAGCTTCATCTGGAACCACATCGTGATGCCCATGATGATCGGCCAGATGCCGAGCGCGAGGTAGTGGCCGAACACCGGAATCGTGGTCGGATCGAACGGGATCAGCCCGAACAAAGTGAACAAATTGGTCGGATCGGGTGCGGAGAGATCCTTGATCCAGCCGTAGAACGGCGCGTGCCGCATCTCGATGGTGACGAACAGCACCTTGTAGAGCGAGAAGAACACGGGGATCTGGATCACCACGGGAAGACAGCCGGCAACCGGATTGATCTTCTCCTTGCGGTAGATCTCCATCATCTCCTGCTGCTGCTTCACCTTGTCGTCGGGATAGCGCTCCTTCAGCGCCTGAAGCTGCGGCTGGATCGACTTCATCTTCGCCATCGAGGCGTAGGACTTGTTCGCCAGCGGGAAGAACAGCAGCTTCACGATCACGGTCACGAGCAGGATCGAGATGCCGAAATTGCCGAAGAAGCGGTAGAAGAAGTCGAGGCCGAGGAACATCGGCTTGGTGATGAAGTAGAACCAGCCCCAGTCGATCAAGAGATCGAAAT
>JAEWFG010000186.1 GCA_023388935.1 Pseudomonadota bacterium
GGATGTAGCGGCCGGCCTTGCCGATCACGACCGCGAGCTCACCTTCAAAATCGAGCTGGGTCGAGACGCGCGGGCGGATGATGTCGGTGAGATGCCCGGTCTGGCTGTCGGCGAAGCGGCCGAAGACGGTGGGGTTCTCGACCTCCGAGCGCCCGGTTTCCTTGCGGTGGTTCTCGTAGTTCAGCCCGATGCAGAGGATCTTGTCCGGGTTCGGGACCACCGGCAGGAAGGCAATCTTCGAAAGCGGATGACGCCTGGCCTTGGTGGCGGAGGCCGCGGCCTCGGTGAGCGCTCCGGCGGCGATCGCCGATTTCAGGTCGGGATAGCGATCCCCGAGCACGGCGCCGAGATCGGCGACGGCATCGCCCTCGACCAGACCCCATGACGCGGCGTTGTTGATCTCAAAGCTTGCGAATTTCATCTGATGTCCCCTGCTCTGACTGACCCTTATCAGGTCGCGCCGGCCGGGACGATGGCCTCAGGAGATGGCGCCGTTGCGATCGCTGCAATGATCCGTCCAACGATCCTTGCAAACCGCCCCGATGGGCGCCGCTCAGAGCGCGCCCTTGAGGGTACAGGAGGTGGTGCAGATGATCGTGCTACCGTGGGTTGCACGACTTGCAGGCGTTGACACACCGGTTCCTGTCGCGGGGATTGTAGGAGCTGCAACACCTCGCGAAGACGCCGATGCCCGGCATCGCGCCTCGATCGTCGCCGCACCTCAGGTCGACATCAGGCCGCGGCCCTGGTCGCGATCGCCCGTCGCGCATCCACCGCCAGCTGGCGGTACTGCTCCGCGAGCTTCAGGTAAAATTCGCGCTTGGTGCTGTCAGTGGCGAGCTTGGCGATCAGTTCGCATTCGGCGGTGAGCGTCTCGAACCGTTCCAGCTTGTCCTCAAGTTCTGTCATCGGCGTGTCCCCATCAAACGCCTCAAGGACACTCAACCTAAGCCCGGGAAATAGGTCTCGGCCAACATCGTTATGGCATGAAATCTTTTTTTCCGGATCCAGCCAACGCCGGACAGCCACGACGGCTATTTTTGCTCCAGTCGCCAGGCGCCGTCCCAGTCGGCCGCCGGCGGGCTCGCCTCAAACTGCGCGATGCGCGCGAGCAGTGTGCGCGATGGACCATCGCCAGGGAAAGCCTCCAGCGCCGCATTGAACGCGACGCGGGCGTCGTCGAAGCCCTGCGCTCGATAGGCGGCGAGACCTTCGGCATAGTGCGAGCGCAGGTTCTCCTGCGGGACGCTAAGCCCATGCGCTTTGCTCATCACTTCGAAAATGGCTTGCGGCACGCTCTGGCCGGCGACCGTCACGCGATCGATCTCGCGCAGCTCGCAGGCTGAGCCGATCGCGTCGGCAGTTGCCTGCGAGATCAGGATGCGGGTGCCGTAGACCTTGTTGACCAGCTCGAGACGCGAGGCGAGGTTCACGGCGTCGCCCATCACCGTAAAGCTCATCATCAGCTCGGAGCCGATGCTGCCGGTCAGGACCTCGCCGGTGGCGATGCCGATCCGCAAGTCGCACGGCGCCGGCATGGCACGGATGCCGAGCAGGTCCGGCAATTGCTTCTGCAGCGCGGGCACCTGGTCGGCCATGTCGATGGCGGCGAAGCACGCGAACAGCGCCGGCTCGTCCTCCTCGATGAAGGGCGGGCCCCAATACGCCATGATGGCGTCGCCGATATATTTGTCGATGATGCCGCGATTGTTCCTGATCGGGCCGGACATCAACGTGAAATAGTGGTTCATCACCTTGACGAGACCACGCGGAGTCATCCCCTCGCTCATCGCGGTGAAGCCGCTCATGTCGCAGAACATGATGGTCATCACCCGGCGCTGGCCGTCGATAGCAACCTCCGGCCGGTCGATCAGCCCCTGCACCACCTTCGGATCGATGTAGCGGCCAAAGGTCTCGCGGACGCGCTCGTTCTGCCGCAACTGCTCGATCATGCGGTTGAAGGCGGCGGCGAGTTCGCCGATCTCGTCCTGCGTCGAGACGGTAATGGTCTTGTCGAAGCGGCCGGCCTCGACCTCCCGGGTGCCGGCCAGCAAGAGCCGCACCGGGCGGGTGATGCCGCTACTGACCAGCAGCGCAAAGGCAAATCCGACGATCGCCGCGAGCAGCGTCACGATACCCGAGATGATGATCGCCTGATGCTGGCGGCTGATCACCGTCGACGTGGAAGCGAAGACCTGCTTGAGCATGTCGGCGCGAATGCCGTCGATCTTCTGGTTGAACTGGTCGCGGATCGTGTCGATGTGCTCCAGCGTTCCGCGCGCCTCCGCCATCTGCTTGGCGTCGACCTGCTCGAGTAGTTGTTTATGGTCCTCATCCATCTCGTGACGCAGCTCGGTGAGCGCGGTCTCGATGCGGGTCTCGATCCGCGCCAGAGCGGCATTGTCCGATGGCGTCCTGGTGTCGTCGATGATCGCGTTGATGAGCTTGCGCGAGCCCTCGGCCTCTTCGTCGATCTTCCGGTCAGCTTCCTGAAACTCGCGCAGCCGCGTCGCATAGGCCTCCTCGTCGGAGGACGCCTGCATCTTCATCATGACCATCCGCCGCAACGCGACCGATCTCTCCAGCGAACGGATATTGGCGCGCGCCAGATGGCTGTAGGCCGGGATATAGCGATCGGTCAGCTCGCCCAGGAGGACGCCGACCTGGCTCGACATCACCATCGACAGGATCGAGGTGATCAGCATCAGGACGATCAATCCGAGGGCGATGCCGACGATCTTGCGTCGGATCGACTGGTTGAAAAGCGGCATCGGTGCGGGCAAAGGGCTGGAACGGGTCGGGAACTCCATACACCGGATTTGGCTGCGGGAACATGCGCAATCTGGCCTTTCACGGCGTCCTGAAGCTTGCGCAACCGTCGGGCGAGCCTCGCTCGTTAACAAAGACTAAAGGCGCTGCTTTTTCCGTCCATTCAGAAGTTCCCGAGTTCGCATCCGTATTTTGCCGCATTGTTGCGGGAGCGTGACGCAACCCGAAGCGATGCCATGCCATCATCCTTGGCGTCGTGTTCGATTCTCAATCCGCATGTCGTCGCGGACCTTGGTTTGTAGTGGTTTCGCAGGGGGACCATGGAATGAACCAGTGCCTACGCTCGCTCGCGTGTGTCATTGCCGTGGCCGCAATGGCCTTCCTTCCCGCCGAACTGGCGGCGAAGAGCAATCACAAATCGTCCGCGTCGAAGAAGACGCATGAGGCAAAGGCCAGCGGCAAGTCCGGCAAGCAGCGCCATGCCGCCACCGGCAAGCGTGGCAAGCACGCCGAGGCCAAGCGCAAGTCGAAGAAGCCGGACGACGAGCCCGCAGACAAGCCGGCACCGCCGCCGCTGACCGGCGACCTCGCCGCGCTCAAGGACGCAATTGATCTTGCCCGCAAGGGCAAGACTGATGATGCGAGCGCGGCGCGCGACCGCATCGCCGATCCCGCCGGGCAGAAGCTCGCCGACTGGTTCATGCTGCGCCATTCCGAGAGCACCGCCAATTTCAAGCGCTATGCCGCATTCCTCGCCGCCAATCCGGACTGGCCGAGCAACGAGCTGCTGCGCCGGCGCGCCGAGGCGCGGCTGTGGCAGGAGAAGAGCGACGCGGCCACCGTGCACAAGTTCACGATGGACCGTCCGACCAGCGCCAAGGGCAAGTTCGCGCTCGCGCGCGTCTTGCTCGCCGAGGGTGAGGCCGACAAAGCGGCGCGTCTGGTCCGTGAGGCCTGGCGCACGGACGAACTGTCCGAGCGCAGTGAGGAGGATTCCTACGAGGCGTTCGGCGACCTCCTGACGGCAGACGATCACCGCGCGCGCATGGACAAACGCCTGGGCGCCAAGGATTATGCCGGTGCGAGGCGCGCGGCCAAGCGGCTCGGCGAGGACGCGCTCGCGATCGTCAAGGCCTGCGCCGCGGTCACTGGCAAGGCGAAGAAGGCCAAGGATTACCTCGAGGAGGTCTCGACCGAAGCGCGCCGCGACCTCGGCTATGTCCTGTGCCGCGCGCAGTGGCATCTCCAGAACGATCGCATCGATGATGCGGCCGAGGTGATCCTCGCCGCCCTGCCCGACACGATGGCCGCCCAGGACACCGACGCCTGGTGGCGCGAGCGGCGCCTGCTCGCCCGAAAGCTGCTCGACCAGGGCAAGTTCAAGACCGCCTACGACGTGGTGCGCACTGCGGCGGTGCCGGCGATGGAGGTCTATCGCATCGACTACCACTTCATGTGCGGCTGGATCGCGCTGCGCTATCTCGACGATCCCAGGACGGCGATGGTGCACTTCGCCGCGATCGACGGGGGCTCGACCAATCCGATCGCACTGTCGCGGGCGCATTACTGGCGCGGCCGCGCCGCCGAGGCCATGGGAGCGACCGCCGACGCACGCACGAGCTACCAGGCCGCAGCGCGCTTTCCCACCGCCTATTACGGCCAGCTTGCGCGGGCAAAGCTAGGGCTCGACCGGATCGAGCTGCGCCCGCCATCGCCCGTACTGGCCGCGGCCGACACTCAGCCCTCGGACGAGCGTGTGCGTGCCGCCGACATGCTCTACGGCGTCGGCGAAGGCGACGTGGTGCTCTACTACGCCGAGGATTTCGCCAAGGAGAGCACCGACGTCGCAGCGCTCGAAGCGCTCGGCGAGCTCGCCGGCCGGCGCAACGATGCACGCGTCATGCTGGAGGTCGGCAAGTCGGCGCTGGCGCGCGGGCTTGCGCTCGACCAGTATGCCTTCCCGACCATCGGCATCCCCGAGCACAAGCAGGTCGCACCGGCGATCGAGACCAGCGTGATCTATTCGGTGGCGCGCACCGAAAGCGCGTTCGACCAGCGCGACAAGTCGTCTGCCAATGCAGTCGGGCTGATGCAGGTGACGCCGGAAGCGGGCCGCGACACCGCAAAACGGTTTGGCCTGACCTATGACTGGGACAGGATGGTCTCCGATCCCGTCTACAACACGCAGATGGGCGCGGCCGAGCTCAGTGCGCTGCTGTCGGAATATCGCGGCAATCAGATCATGACCTTTGCCGGCTACAATGCCGGCCGCGGCCGGGTGCGCGAATGGGTGCAGGCGCATGGCGACCCCAGGGATCCCAAGGTCGATCCGGTCGACTGGGTCGAGCGCATCCCGCTATCGGAGACGCGCAACTACGTCCAGCGCGTGATGGAGAACGTGCTGGTCTACCGCGCACGGTTCGAGGGTAGCGGTGCGGTCGCCGGCAAGAGCGATCAGCGCGTGGTGACGCAGGATGCGAGCGCCAAGGCGACGCCGGCGGGGTTTACGGGGCCGGACTAGCTAGGATCAGTTTCGTGGTGTGGATTGGCCCGCGGCCGCGCGAAGCGCGGTCCGCTGGCGTAATCCACCTCTTCTCGTGCGGCAACAAAAGTGGTGGATTACCCTTCGCTAATCCACCCTGGGAGAACGCGCCACAAACCTACGCTCACTCCACCTTGATGTTCGCCGCCTTGATGATCGGCCACCACTTTGCGATCTCGGCCTTCTGACGGGCGCCGAGGGCTTCGGGGGTGAGCTGGTCCTTCGGTGTCATCTCTAGGCCCTGGCCTTCGAGCTGCTTCTTCACCGCGGGATCGTTCAGCGCTTCCACGGCGGCGGCATTGAGCTTGGTGACGATCTCCTTCGGCGTGCCCTTGGGCACCCACAAGCCCGACCACAGCGTCATGTTGAAGCCTTTCAGCCCCGCCTCCTCCGCGGTCGGGATCTCGGGCGCCGAGGACAGGCGCTTGTCGTCGGTGATGGCATAGGCGCGGATGGTGCCGGCGCGGACCTGATTGATGGAGTTGGAGGTCTGGTCGATGATGACGTCGATCTGGCCGGCGATGAGATCGTTCAGCGCGGGAGCCGTGCCGCGATACGGCACGTATTGCAGCTTGACGCCGGAGACGCTCTCGAAATAAACGCCGGCGATATGGGCGCCCGACCCCGCGCCGGCGGTGCCGGCGGTCGGCGGCGATGGCCGCGACTTCAGCCATTCAACGAGCTCTTTCAGCGACGTCGCGGGGACAGCGTTCTTGCTGACGACGATCATCGGGTTGCTCGGCAGCAGCACCACCGGCTCAAGATCGGCGAGGAGGTCGTATTTGAGCTTGTAGACGGCACCGTTGGCAACGTGGGTACCGAGGTGGCCGAAAGAGATGGTGTAGCCGTCCGGCGGTGATTGCACAGCGCGGCCGACGCCGATCGAGCCGCCCGCACCGGTCACGTTCTCGATCACCAGGGGCTGGCCGAGCGATACCCGCATCCGCTCGGCGAGCACGCGCGCCATCGCATCGGACGGTCCGCCGGCCGCGAACGGCACGATGATGGTGATGGGATGCGAGGGATAGTCGTCGGCGCGCGCGGCGCCAGCAACAGCGAGAATACCGATCAGCCCGGCCCAGATGGCCTTCTTCATTGTTTTCTCCCAGCAATATTTATTTTTTTGCCCTCTTCCCGCGTACGGGAAGAGGGATCGTTCGTGAAGAGGCGAAAATGACGCGCCGTCTCGCTCTAGAACTGCGTGTAGTCGATCGGCTTGTGGCGATCGAGCGCCCGGGTGACCGGCGGCAGCGGATATTTCAGGCCGGTCGCGCAGTTGAACAGCATCACGCGGTCGCTCTTGCTGACGCGGCCGTCGGCGAGGCTTTCCTTGTAGGCGGCGTAGGTCGCAGCACCCTCGGGGCACAACAAGAGCCCCTCCTCGCGCGCGACCTCGTTCAGCGCCGACGAAATCTTGTCGTCGTCGACCGCAATCGCAAAGCCCTTGCTCTCGCGCACGGCGCGCAGAATCAGGAAGTCACCGATCGCCTGCGGCACGCGGATGCCCGACGCGATGGTGTGGGCGTCCTCCCAGCGCGTCGCATGCTCGGCGCCCGCCTCGTAGGCCCGCACCATCGGCGCGCAGCCCGAGGCTTGCACCGCGACCATGCGCGGACGCTTCGAGCCGATGAAGCCAATCTTCTCGAGTTCGTCGAACGCCTTCCACATGCCGATCAGGCCGGTGCCGCCGCCGGTCGGATAGAAGATCACGTCGGGCACGTCCCAGCCGAGCTGCTCGGCGAGTTCGAGGCCCATCGTTTTCTTGCCTTCGATGCGGTACGGCTCTTTCAACGTCGAGGTGTCAAACCAGCCGACTTTCGCCTTCCCCTCGCCGACGATCTTGCCGCAATCGTCGATATAGCCGTTGACGCGGTAGACGGTCGCGCCCTGAAGCTCGATCTCGCTGACATTCACCTCGGGCGTATCGGCCGGGCAGAAGATCGTGGTCTTGATGCCGCAGGACGTCGCGTAAGCCGCAAGCGCCGCACCGGCATTGCCATTGGTCGGCATCGCCATGTGCTTGACGCCGAGCGCCTTGCCCATCGACACCGCCATCACGAGCCCGCGCGCCTTGAATGAGCCGGTCGGCAGCCGACCTTCATCTTTCACGATGATCTCGCCACCGCCGAGCCTGGCGCCGAGCTTCGGCAGCCGGATCAGCGGCGTCGTGACCTCACCGAGCGAGACGATGTCCTTGCATTTGCGCACCGGCAGCAGCTCGCGGTAGCGCCACATGTCGGCCGGGCGCTGCGCGAGCGCGTCCTTGGTCAGCGCCTTCTTCACGCCCGCGAGGTCGTAGCGCACCAGCAGCGGCTTGCCGGCCTTGGAGAGGTTGTGGACCTGGTCGGCGGCGTAGTGATCGCCTTCCATCGCGCATTCGAGATGGGTGACGAAGGTCGGGCGTTCGATGGTGAGGTTGTCGTTGTCGCGCATGGGTTCATCCCTCTTGTTGTTCTGATCTTTTCTGTGTTCGTTCCGTCACCCTGAGGAGGCCGCGAAGCGGCCGTCTCGAAGGGCGACGAGCCCCGACGCCCGATCCGGGCCGTACATCCTTCGAGGCTCGCTACGCGAGCACCTCAGGATGACGGAGCGGTTGCTAAATATTCAGCACCCTTCCATACGCATCCAGCACGGCTTCCTTCATCATCTCCGACAGCGTCGGATGCGGGAAGACCGTGTGCATCAGTTCTTCTTCCGTCGTCTCCAGGTTCATGGCGACAACATAGCCCTGGATCAACTCGGTGACCTCCGCGCCGACCATGTGGGCGCCGAGAAGCTGGCCGGTCTTCTTGTCGAAAATGACCTTGACCAGACCCTGGTCCTCGCCGAGCGCGATGGCCTTGCCGTTGCCGACGAAGGGGAAGCGGCCGACGCGGATCTCGCGGCCGTTCTCCTTGGCCTTGGCTTCGGTGAGACCGACGGACGCGACCTGCGGATTGCAATAGGTGCAGCCCGGGATCATGTTCTTGTCCATGGGATGCGGATGCAGGCCCTTGATCGCCTCGACGCAGATCACGCCCTCATGCTCGGCCTTGTGCGCCAGCATCGGGGGACCTGCGACGTCGCCGATGGCGTAGATGCCGGGGACGTTGGTCTTGCCGTAGCCGTCGATCACGATGCAGCCGCGGTCGGTCTTCACGCCGAGCTTTTCGAGCCCGAGATTCTCGATGTTGCCGACCACGCCGACGGCCGAGATCACGCGTTCGAACTCGGTCGTGACGGGCTTGCCCTTGCCGTCGTCGATGGTGGCGACGACGCTGTTGGCCTTCTTCTCCAGCTTCGTCACCTTGGTCGAGGACATGATCTTGATGCCCTGCTTCTCGAAGCGTTTGCGAGCAAGGCCGGCAATCTCGGCGTCCTCGACGGGCAGGATCTGCGGCAGCACCTCGACGACGGTGACATCAGAGCCCATGGTGTGGAAGAACGAGGCGAATTCGATGCCGATCGCGCCGGAGCCGACGACCAGCAGCGACTTCGGCATCCGCTCCGGCACCATTGCCTCGAAATAGGTCCAGATCAGCTTCTGGTCGGGCTCGAGCCCCGGCAGCACGCGCGGCCGCGCGCCGGTCGCGACGATGATGTGCTTGGCCTGGTAGCTCCCCTCGCCCAGCGCGCCCTTCGGCGCCTCGACGTCGGACTTCTTCACGGTGACCTTGCCGGGTGCGTCGATCGAGGCGGCGCCCCAGATCACGCTGACCTTGTTCTTCTTCATCAGGAAGCCGACGCCGTCGTTCAGCCGCTTCGAGACGCCGCGCGAGCGCTGCACCACGGCCTTCGGATCGAACGAGACCTTTTCGGCTGACAGGCCGTAATCCTTGGCGTGCTGCATGTAGTGGTAGATCTCTGCCGAGCGTAAGAGCGCCTTGGTCGGGATGCAGCCCCAGTTCAGGCAGATGCCACCGAGATAGGATTTTTCGACGATCGCGGTCTTCAAGCCGAGCTGGGCGGCGCGGATCGCGGTGACGTAGCCGCCGGGGCCGGAGCCGATGATGATGATGTCGAAGGATGTGTCGGCCATGCTGTACGCTCGTTCTCGTTCCAACCGGCCTCAATGTTCGAGACCGTCATTGCGAGGAGCTTTTGCGACGAAGCGATCCAGTCTGCCGGTCACGTCCTGGATTGCTTCGCTTCGCTCGCAATGACGACGCGAATTCTCTCCTCGTCACACCATCATCATGACGGGGTTTTCGATCAGCTGCTTGAACGCGCCGATCAATTCCGCGCCGAGCGCGCCGTCGATGGCACGGTGATCGCAGGACAAGGTCACACTCATCATGTGCGCGATCTCGATCTTGCCGTTCCGCACCACGGGTCGCTCCTCGCTGGTGCCGACCGCCAGGATGGTCGCGTGCGGCGGGTTGATCACGGCGGTGAAGTGGCTGATGCCGTACATGCCGAGGTTGGAGACGGCGGTGGTGCCGCCCTGGTATTCCTCAGGCTTGAGCTTGCGCGAGCGCGCGCGCGCGGCGAAATCCTTCATCTCGTTGGAGATGGTCGAGAGCGTCTTGGTCTCCGCCTTGCGGATGATCGGCGTGATCAGGCCGCCGGGCATCGCAACCGCAACGCCGACATCGGAATGGTGGTGCTTGACCATGCCGGATTCGGTCCAGCTCACATTGCAGTTCGGGATCTTCTGCAGCGCGACCGCCATCGCCTTGATGACGAAGTCGTTGACCGAGATCTTGTAGAGCGGCTTCTTCTCCTTGTCCTTCGGCGCGGCGGCGTTGATCTCCTCGCGCGCGGCGAGCAGCTTGCCGATGTCGCAGTCGATGGTGAGATAGAAGTGCGGGACGTTCTGAATCGATGCAGTCAGGCGCTGCGCGATGGTGCGACGCATGCCGTCATGCGGGACGATGTCGTAGGAGCCGGGCTCGAACAGCGACAGGATCTGCTTGTCCGACATGGTCGGCGCGATCGAGGGCGCGCCGGACGGTGCCGCGGCGGGTGCCTTGAGGCCCTTGCCGGACTTGGCCTGCTCGACGTCGCGCGCGACCACGCGGCCATGCGGGCCGGTGCCAGTGACCATCCCGACATCGATGCCGGCTTCCTTGGCCAGACGCCGCGCCAGTGGCGACGAGAATATACGGCCGCCCTGGCCGTTGCTCTGCGCGACCGGAGCTACAGCCTGGGGCGCAGGTGCGGCGGCGGGCGGCGGTGCAGCCTTAGGGGCGGCAGGCGCGGGCGCTGGAGCCGGCGCAGCAGCGGGAGCCTCAGCAGCTTTCTCGGCTGTCTTGGGCGCGGCCGAGGCGTTGGGCTTCGCTGCACCAGCGGCCTTCACGTCCTCGCCCTCACCGGCAAGCACCGCGATCACGTCGTTGACCGGGACGTCCTGCGTGCCCTCGGGCACCAGGATCTTGGCGATCGTGCCTTCGTCGATGGCCTCGACCTCCATCGTCGCCTTGTCGGTCTCGATCTCGGCGATGACGTCGCCGGACTTGACCTTGTCGCCTTCCTTCTTCAGCCACTTGGCGAGGTTGCCCTTCTCCATCGTCGGCGAAAGAGCGGGCATCAGGATGTTGATGGGCATGCTGACCTCACGAAGAAATTCACAAAACGTCGTCCCCGAATGCGAGGACGAACAGACCAGGTTTAGTTGCCGATGTCGCCCTGCCACAGGCGCTCATTGGCGGGATTGGAACGCCACGTCTTCATCATGCTGATGGAGCGGTCGTCAGCTAGGTCGATCCAGGGGATGCCGAACTTGTCGAGGATATCCTTGGAGCCCGGGAAGGTAACGGATTCTCCGATCACCACCAGCTGGACCTTGAACAGAGCGAGCGCGCCGGCGCACATCGAGCATGGCGACAGCGTGGTGTACATGACGGTGTCGTGGAACGAGATCACGCCGGCTTCGCGCAGGCAGCTCATCTCGCCGTGCAGGATCACGTTCTTCTCCTGCACGCGGTTGTTGTGGCCACGGGCGATGATCTTGTCGTCGCGCGTCAGCACGGCGCCGATCGGCAGACCGCCTTGCGCGATCGAGGCTTCCGCCTCGCGGATCGCCTCCAGCATGAAGTCGAAGTGATGGGATTCGACTGCCACCGTCAGTGTCCCTTGCCGCGCGGCGTCGTGGTGCCGGTGTCTGTGGGACGCTCGATCTCCGCCTGGAACATCTCGAGGATCCGGTTCAGGGCGTCCTCTTCGGTATATTCGCTCTCGCGCGCATAGGCGCGCGCGGCGTGGCGGGCGAGATCGACCAGCAGGAGGCCCCACATGTCGGGCTCCTCGAAGGCGCGCTGGAACGCCATCGACAGCCCGCCGTCCAGCACGAACACGCGCAGGATCTCGACCGCATCGTCGCGGGCGATGACGTCGGGCGGCAGTGGCTGCTCCTTCGGGCCCGCCATGGTCTACCTGTAGCAAACGGCTTTGGCGGCCTCGACCACTTCCGCCACCGAGGGCAGCGCGAGCTTCTCCAGGTTCGCGGCATAGGGCATCGGCACGTCCTTGCCGGAGACGCGCGTGACCGGCGCATCGAGATAGTCGAAGGCGTTTTCCATGATGCGCGCGGCGATCTCGGCGCCGACGCCGCTCTGGGCCCAGCCCTCTTCCACCGTAACGGCACGTCCGGTCTTCTTGACCGAGTTGATGATCGTCTCGGTGTCCATCGGACGCAGCGTGCGCAGGTCGATCACCTCCGCCTCGATGCCATCCTTGGCGAGCTCATCGGCGGCCTTCAGCGAATAGGTCATGCCGTTCGACCAGGAGATGATGGTGACGTGGCTGCCGGTACGCGCGATGCGCGCCTTGCCGATCGGGATCACGTAGTCGTCGAGCTTCGGCACTTCGCCGGTGTGGCCGTACAGCACCTCGTTCTCGAGGAAGATCACCGGATTCGGATCACGGATCGCGGCCTTCAAGAGGCCCTTCGCGTCGGCGGCCGAATACGGCGCGATGACCTTGAGGCCGGGAACGTGCGAATACCAGGACGAGTAGTCCTGGCTGTGCTGCGCAGCGACGCGCGCAGCCGCACCGTTCGGGCCGCGGAACACGATCGAGCAGCCCATCTGGCCGCCGGACATATAGAGCGTCTTGGCCGCGGAGTTGATGACCTGGTCAATCGCCTGCATGGCGAAGTTGAAGGTCATGAACTCGACGATCGGCTTCAGCCCGGCCATCGCGGCACCGACACCGACGCCGGCAAAGCCGTGCTCGGTGATCGGCGTATCGATCACGCGCCTGGCGCCGAACTCTTGGAGCAGGCCCTGCGTCACCTTGTAGGCGCCCTGATATTCCGCGACCTCTTCGCCCATCACGAAGACGTCGGCGTCGCGTCGCATCTCTTCGGCCATGGCGTCGCGTAGCGCTTCGCGGATGGTCTGCGTCACCATCTCGGTGCCGGCGGGCACCTCCGGATCGGGCTCGGCGACAGCCTGCGGCGCGGACGGCGCAGCCTTGGATACGGGTGCTTCGGCCTTTGCGCCGGCAGGGGCTGCGGATTCCGCAGCCTTCTCCTGCTTGGCGGGTGCAGGCGCCTTGGCGAGATCAGCGGCGCTTTCGCCATCGGCAAGGATCGTCGCAATCGGCGTGTTCACCGCGACGTCAGCGGTGCCCTCGGGGATCAGGATCTTGCCGAGCGTACCTTCGTCGGTCGCCTCGACCTCCATCGTCGCCTTGTCGGTCTCGATCTCGGCGATCACGTCGCCCGACTTGATCTGCTCGCCCTCTTTCTTCAGCCACTTGGCGAGGTTACCCTTCTCCATCGTGGGTGACAGCGCGGGCATCAGCACTTGAATTGGCATATCAACTCCAAAAGAAAGCTTGCGCGCGTTCAGCGGTAAACGTCGGTCCAGAGCTCGGCGGCATCCGGCTCGGGATCATGCTGGGCAAAGTCGGCACACGCGTTGACGATGTCGCGCACTTCGGCGTCGATCGCCTTGAGGTCCTGCTCGCTGACCTTGGCCGCCAACAGGCGGTTGCGCACCTGCTCGATCGGATCCTGGTCGTGGCGAACTTTCTCGACCTCCTCGCGCGTACGGTATTTCGCAGGGTCGGACATCGAGTGGCCGCGATAGCGGTAGGTCTGCATCTCCAGGATGAAGGGCCCGTTGCCGGCGCGGCACCAGGCCGCAGCCTCATCGCCTGCGGCCTTCACGGCGCGGACGTCCATGCCATCGACCTGCCGGCCCGGAATGTTGAAGGACGCGCCGCGCTTGGAGAAATCCTGCTGGGCCGAAGCGCGCGATACCGCGGTGCCCATGGCATAGCGGTTGTTCTCGATGACATAGATGACCGGCAGCTTCCAGAGCTCCGCCATGTTGAAGCTCTCATAGACCTGGCCCTGGTTGGCCGCGCCATCGCCGAAATAGGCGACGCTGACATTGTCGTTGCCGCGATAGCGATTGGCGAAGGCAAGCCCGGTGCCGAGCGATACCTGGGCGCCGACGATGCCGTGGCCGCCGTAAAAGTGCTTCTCCTTGCTGAACATGTGCATAGAGCCGCCCTTGCCCTTGGAATAACCGCCGCGGCGGCCGGTGAGCTCGGCCATGACGCCGTTGGCCTCCATGCCGGTGGCGAGCATGTGGCCGTGATCGCGATAACCGGTGATAACCTGATCGCCCTCCTTCAAGGCCATCTGCATTCCGACCACCACGGCCTCCTGGCCGATATAGAGATGGCAGAAACCGCCGATCGCGCCCATACCATAGAGCTGGCCGGCCTTCTCCTCGAACCGCCGGATCAGGAGCATGTCGCGGAGCGCCTTGAGCTCCTGCTCCCTCGTGAATTCCGGGGGCGAACCGCCGTCGGTCTTGTCCTGTGCAGCGCCTGCGGCGGCTTTCTTGGGTGCGGCCATGGGAATTCCGGGTCAGAGAAAACTTTCGTCCTCTCTAACCCAACTCAAACGCCCTTGGAAAGCACCGCGGCGGCATGGCACGACTTTCATTATGCCGCACTGCAACGTGGCCGAAATTTTGCAAAATCTTTAGCGCCGATCGGGCAACAAATCGACCGTGGCCGGCGCACGCGCAGATTCGTGATGACGTCAAGAAGCGTTGCGACAACCATGTCCCGACATTCGCAGAGGGCGGCACCGAAACGGCCCCGCCCTCTCCGCTTGTTCGATCAGAAGAAGCCGAGCTTCTTCGGGCTGTAGCTGACCAAAAGATTCTTGGTCTGCTGGTAGTGATCGAGCATCATCTTGTGGGTCTCGCGCCCAACGCCCGACTGCTTGTAGCCGCCGAACGCGGCGTGCGCGGGATAGGCATGGTAGCAGTTGGTCCAGACCCGACCGGCCTGGATGGCTCGGCCGAAACGGTAGCAACGGTTGGCGTCGCGGCTCCAGACACCGGCCCCTAAGCCGTAGAGCGTATCGTTGGCGATCGCGAGCGCCTCGTCGTCGGTCTTGAAGGTCGTGACTGAGACGACGGGGCCAAAGATCTCCTCCTGGAAGATTCGCATCTTGTTGTGGCCCTCGAACACCGTCGGCTGCACGTAAAAGCCGCCGGCGAGATCGCCGGCGAGCTCGGCGCGTCCGCCGCCCGCGAGCACTTTCGCGCCTTCCTGCTTGCCGATGTCGATGTAGGAGAGGATTTTCTCCAGTTGCTCGCCAGAGGCCTGCGCGCCGATCATGGTGTCGGCCGCGCGCGGATCACCCTGCTTGATCGCGGCGACTCGCTTGAGCGCCCGCTCCATGAAGCGCTCATAGATATCGGCGTGGACCAGCGCCCGGCTCGGGCAGGTGCAGACCTCGCCCTGGTTGAGCGCGAACATGACGAAGCCTTCGATCGCCTTGTCGAAGAAATCGTCGTCCTCGGCGGTAACGTCGTTGAAGAAGATGTTTGGCGATTTGCCGCCAAGTTCCAGCGTGACGGGAATGAGATTCTGGCTGGCATATTGCATGATCAGCCGGCCCGTCGTCGTCTCGCCGGTGAAGGCGATCTTGGCGATGCGCGGGCTGGACGCGAGCGGCTTCCCCGCTTCAAGGCCAAAGCCGTTGACGATGTTGAGGACACCGGGTGGCAAGAGGTCGGCGATGATCTCGGCCCAGACCATGATCGAGGCCGGCGTCTGCTCGGCCGGCTTGAGCACCACGCAATTGCCG
>JAEWFG010000197.1 GCA_023388935.1 Pseudomonadota bacterium
ATGATGCGGTAGCCTTCGGCTTCCAGCGCGATCGAGACGGATGTGAGAATGTTGCGGTCGTCGTCGACCAAAGCGATTGTGGGCATGAGCCTCTGCTTTCTGCTTTCCGTTTGGGTCGTGGCTTAAAACGGCGAGCAATCCAGTGATGCGCCGCATACATGGGTCCCGAACTTGGCGTTCGAACTTTGTCACCGAGCAATGCAAGCTGGGCTGAAGTGTGACCAAGTTCCACGAAACACGGCAGATTTGCCGCGTTTCGACCCATAACCTGACCCCCGTTTACCCGAAAAAAGACCTCCCTTGCAACCACCTGAGCCGAGAAAGCCGATGCAACCGACCCCCGATTTCGACCCCGGAAAGCTCGCCAAATCGCTGCTGCGGCGATCGCGGCAGGGTGCGCTGGCAACGCTGATGGCCGGCAGCGGCGATCCCTATTGTTCCCTGGTCAACCTGGCCAGCCATCCGGACGGTTCGCCGATCCTGCTGATCTCGGGATTGGCCGTGCACACCAGGAACATCCTCGCGGACAGCAGGGTCTCCCTGATGCTGGACGAGCGCGCGGCCGGTGATCCCCTGGAAGGCGCCCGAATCATGCTGTCCGGCCGGGCTGAGCCGGCCGCGGCTGAAAAGGATCTCCTCCAGCGGCGGTATCTCAGCGCCCATCCGTCGGCAGAAGCCTTTGTATCATTTAAGGATTTTTCGTTCTTCCGGATTCGACCCGCAGGAACCCATCTGGTTGCGGGCTTCGGCCGGATCCTCGATCTCAAGCCCCAGCAATTCCTCACGGACCTCACCGGCGCCGAGGATCTGCTGGCGGCGGAGGAGAGCGCCGTCGACCACATGAATACCGATCACCGCGAGGCCCTGGGCCTCTATGCGACGAAGCTCCTCGGCGCAGCTGAAGGCGACTGGCGCTGCACGGGCTGCGACCCTGAAGGTCTCGACATGCAGGACGGCCAGACGGCGCTGCGGTTGGATTTCCGGGAGCGGGTGACTGATGGCACGGCGCTGCGCAAGATGCTGGTCCGCCTTGCTGGCGAAGCGCGCGCGAAGACCGGCTAAAGCGTAATCCGGACCCGGAGGGCCGCGTCAGCGCAAAGCGCAGCGGTCTTCCCTCGCGACGAACGCGGAACGCGTCTGCGCGGAGATCATGCTCGATCTAAGGCGCGATGACCATTCATCACAATCTCATCGCGCTTTAGCCTCGCGACAAATTTGAACGCCGCTGCCCATCGCTGCGACCCAAGACCGTAATGGTCTTAAGGCTCGTAGCGAGAGTGTTCATAACACGCCGTCATTTGATGCTGGTCGCGGTTTGGACAAGCAGAGTCATGCCATCGCAATCACGCGCGGCCTGCGCAGTCGCGACTGCCTGATACCGCTGATGAAGCGCTGTCGGGACTGGCACGTTCGTTCCTCTGCGCGGACGCCCGCGCGCTTCTGGTGTCGCACTGGGCGGTGGATTCCGAGGCTGCCGCCCGCTTGACCACATCGACTTTCGATGTGCTCAAAAATGAACCAGAGTCGGTCGAGCCGAAGCTCTGCGGCCCGCGATGTTAACCTATCTCGACGATGCCTCGTCGCCGCGTGATGCTTATCCCGCGACATGGGCGCCGTTCGCTCTGATCGGAGAAGGTTCCCAGCGGTAGCATATTGCGTTTTTGCATCGCAACAGCTTCGTCTTCGGTGATTTGGTTGCGCGATCATCGCACTTCTTCGTTGCAATGGACTCGCGAACCGGCGCGGCCTTGAGTAAACCAAATCCTGCGGGATCAGCTTGGCAATCTCGGCGTTCGACAGTATGAGGTCGTCCAGCCGAGGCCGGATGGTCTATTTGTTAAAGGTGACCGCAACGAAAGGCGCCAAGTGCGACGGCGCGAAGTAATGCGGGTTCTAGGAGGGTTTTTCGTGCAAGAGACGGGCGTGCGCAACGGTGCCTTCGGCGCCGACAAATTCGGCTTAAAGAATCTCAAACAGGTTCATTGGAACCTCGGCGCGCCGCAACTCTATCAATACTCGCTCTCCGCCGGTGAGGCGGTGCTGTCCGCCGACGGCGCGCTCTGCGCCGACACCGGTGAGTTCACCGGCCGTAGCCCCAAGGACAAGTTCACGGTGCGTGATGCCACCACCGACACGAAAATGTGGTGGGCCGGCAACCAGTCCATCACCGCCGAGCAATTCGAGACGCTCTACCAGGACTTCCTCAAGCACGCCGAAGGCAAGTCGCTGTTCGCGCAGGACCTCTACGGCGGCGCCGATCCGGCGTACCGGATCAAGACCCGCGTCTTCACCGAGCTCGCCTGGCACTCGCTGTTCATCCGCACGCTCCTGATCCGCCCCGAGGCGATCGAGCTGTCGAGCTTCACACCCGAGCTCACCATCATCGACATGCCGAGCTTCCGCGCCGATCCGAAGCGCCACGGCTGCAGGTCGGAGAACGTCGTGGCGATCGATTTCGCCCGCAAGATCGTCCTGATCGGCGGCTCCTACTATGCCGGCGAGATGAAGAAGTCGGTCTTCACCACGCTGAACTACTATCTGCCCGAGCGCGGCGTGATGCCGATGCACTGCTCGGCCAATGTCGGTGCCAACGACGACGCTGCGATCTTCTTCGGCCTCTCCGGCACCGGCAAGACCACGCTGTCGGCCGATCCGAACCGCACGCTGATCGGTGACGACGAGCACGGCTGGGGCCCGAACGGCGTGTTCAACTTCGAAGGCGGCTGCTACGCCAAGTGCATCAAGCTCTCGCGGGAAGCCGAGCCCGAGATCTACGCCGCCTCGACACGGTTCGGCGCGGTGCTCGAGAACTGCGTGCTCGACGAAGACACCCACGTGGTGGATTTCGACGACGGCTCCAAGACCGAGAACACCCGTTCGGCCTATCCGCTCGACTTCATCCCGAACGCCTCGCGCACCGGTCGTGCACCGCAGCCGAAGAACGTGGTGATGCTCGCCGCCGACGCCTTCGGCGTGCTGCCGCCGATTGCAAAGCTCTCGCCGGCGCAGGCGATGTATCACTTCCTCTCCGGCTACACGGCCAAGGTTGCCGGCACCGAGCGCGGTCTCGGCAACGAGCCGCAGCCGGAATTCTCCACCTGTTTCGGTTCGCCCTTCCTGCCGCTCGACCCCAGCGTCTATGGCAACATGCTGCGCGACCTGATCGCTCAGCACAATGTCGATTGCTGGCTGGTCAACACCGGCTGGACCGGCGGCAAGTACGGCACCGGCTCGCGCATGCCGATCAAGGTGACGCGCGCGCTGCTCACCGCTGCGCTCGACGGTTCCTTGCGCAACGTCGAATTCCGCACCGACAAATATTTCGGCTTCGCGGTCCCGACCGCGCTGCCGGGCGTGCCGAGCGAGATCCTCAACCCGGTCAACACCTGGAAGGACAAGGACGAGTTCGACAAGACCGCCCGTGCGCTGGTCGGCATGTTCCAGAAGAACTTTGCCAAGTTCGAAGCCCAGGTCGATGCCGAAGTGCGCGCCGCTGCGCCGGACGTGAAGCTGGCGGCGGAGTAATTTCGCATCGTTTGAAATACGAAAGGGCGGCCGCGAGGCCGCCCTTCTTGTTTGTTGTCCCTTCTCCCCTTGTACAAGGGAAGGGTCAGAAGGCTCACGCCTTGAAATACGCAATCTGCGTCGTGGTCGCGAGCAGCCTTCCGTTCGGGGACCACAGCTCGGCGTTCTGGTCGGCGTAGCTTTTGTGCATGATCTTCGAATCGGCCGTCGCGAGCACGCGCGTGATGTCTTCGGTCGCGAGCTCCTCGCTATCAGTGTGAAAATACGTCGTCAGCGACACCGTGCCGAACGGCACCAGCTCGCGCCGGGCGTGGAAGATGCGACCGAAGAAGGCGTCCGACATCGACATCAGCGACAGCATGTCGAGCTTGCGCGGTGTGCGGTCGCTGATCCAGAGCTTTGAGTAAGTGCCGGCGAGCTCCGCCTGCGGCGGGCCGAGCCGCATCTCGCCCTCGACGAAGCGGAATTCATACTGGTTGGCCCAGGACGCCTGGATCTTCGGGAACGGCAGCGTCTGCTCGAACGGCTTTGCGCCGGGGTATTGCGTCACCCTGTGCTCCCAGGACGGCCGGCGCTCGGCGAATACAGCGGTGGCGAGCGTCGCGACCTCGCCGCCGCCTTGCGAGAGCTCGACGCTCCAGTGCTGGCTGGAGCGGTTGGCCTTCACCAGCCGCACGTCGAGATCGAACGGCCCCTTGGCGATCGGCGCGCAGTAATTGACGGTGAGCGCCAGCGGATCGCCGGCGCGCTGCGGATGGTCGATCAGCGCGCGCAGGATGGTCGCGGCCGTGGCGCCGCCGAACGGGCCGACAAAGGCCCAGTAATCGTCGCTGGTGTGCCCCTGCCAGCTACTGTCACCGGCGGTGATTCGCGTGGCGTCGTCGAAAGGGTGCGGGAGTTTGGCGTGCATTGTTGGTCCTCTATGCCGACCCCATCGTCATTGCGAGCGCAGCGAAGCAATCGAGGCTGTCTTTGGGGATGATGGTAATCATATCATCATCGTACCTGCGAGATGCAATGATCGCGCAGGTAACGGGGATTTCATGTTGCGGAAAATCAGCCCGCGATGTCGCGCAGGTCCGGCAGCGCCGGCGTAGTCGGATTCACCGGCACGTTCCAGATCTCCTCGGCATATTCGCGGATGGTGCGGTCGGAGGAGAACCACGCCATGCGCGCGACGTTGAGGATCGAGGCACGCGTCCAGGCCGGGGCGACCTGCCAGCGCGCGTCGATGCCGCGCTGGGTCTCATAGTAGGAATCGAAATCGGCGCTGACCATGTAGTGGTCGAGAAAGCGCAAGGCGTGTGCGATGGATTCGAAACGGCCGGGATCGCCCGGAGAGAACTCGCCGGCGCCGATCGCATTGATGGCGCGCTGGAGCTTTGGCGACTTGCGGATCACGTCGGAGGCATCCAGCCCCTGCTTGCGCCGGATCATCACGTCGCCGGCCTCCATGCCGAAGATCGCGATGTTCTCCGCGCCGACATGATCGCGGATCTCGATATTGGCGCCGTCGAGCGTGCCGATGGTGATGGCGCCGTTGAGCGCCAGCTTCATGTTGCCGGTGCCGGAAGCTTCCATGCCGGCCGTCGAAATCTGCTCGGACAGGTCGGCCGCCGGAATGATCACTTCCGCAAGGCTGACATTGTAGTCGGGCAGGAAGACGACCTTCAGCTTGCCGCCGATCGCGGGATCGTTGTTGACGATTTCGGCGACGTCGTTGATCAGCTTGATGATCAGCTTGGCGTAGCGGTAGCTCGCCGCCGCCTTGCCGGCAAAGATCTTCACCCGCGGCACCCAGTTGCCGTTGGGATCGTCCTTGATCGACTGGTAAAGCGCGACCGTCTCGATGATGTTGAGGAGCTGGCGCTTGTACTCGTGGATGCGCTTGATCTGGACATCGAACAGCGCGTTCGGGTCGACCTGGATGCCGAGCCGCTCGCCGATTAGGCGCGCGAGCGCCGTCTTGTTGTGAAGCTTGACGCTGCGGAACTTCTTCTGGAATTCGACGTCGCTGGCGCGGGCCTCGATCAGGCTGAGCTGTGTCGGATCGTCGAGCACGGCATCGCCGCAGGCCTCGCGCAACAGATCGGTCAGCTTCGGGTTCGCCAGCATCAGCCAACGGCGGAAGGTGATGCCGTTGGTCTTGTTGGTGATGCGGCCGGGATAGAGATGGTTGAGATCGTGGAACACGGTCTCGCGCATCAGGTCCGAATGCATTGCGGACACGCCGTTGATGCGGTGCGAGCCGACAAAGGCGAGCTGTCCCATACGCACGCGGCGCCCGCTCTTCTCGTCGATCAGCGAGACCGAGGCGCGGAAGTCGATATCGCCGGGCGCGCGCGCTTCGGCCAGCGCCAGATGCTGGACGTTGATGCGGTAGATGATCTCGAGATGCCGCGGCAACAGGCGCTCGAACAACTCGACCGGCCAGCTCTCGAGCGCTTCGGGCAGCAGCGTGTGATTGGTGTAGGAGAGGGTGGCGACGGTGATCTTCCAGGCCTCGTCCCAGCGGAAATTATGCAGGTCGACGAGGATGCGCATCAGCTCGGTGACGGCAAGGCTCGGATGGGTGTCGTTGAGCTGCACCGCGACCTTGGCCGACAGGCTGCGCAACTGGCCGTCGGAGGCAAGATGCCGCTTCACGAGATCCTGGAGCGAGGCGGAGACGAAGAAATATTCCTGCCGCAGGCGAAGCTCACGGCCCGCCGGACTCTCGTCGTTCGGATAGAGGAATTTGCAGATCGCCTCCGCGCGCGATTGCTCGGCGCTGGCGCTGACATAGTCGCCCTTGTTGAAGGCGTCGAGCTTCAGCGGATCGGGCGAGCGCGCCGACCACAGCCGCAGCGCGTTGACGTGCTGGCCGCGCCAGCCGACGATCGGCGTATCATAGGCGATCGCCTGCACGGTCTCGCCCGGATGCCAGATCGCACGGTCGCGTCCCTTGTCGTCGATATGCTCGACGCCGCCGCCGAAATGGACGTCGTAGATCACCTCGGGCCGCTGCAATTCCCAGGGATTGCCGAAGCCGAGCCATTCGTCCGGATATTCCTGCTGCCAGCCCTGATTGATGATCTGGCGGAACAGGCCGTAATCGTAGCGGATGCCGTAGCCGATCGCGGGGATCGACAGCGTCGCCATGCTCTCCATGAAGCAGGCCGCAAGCCGCCCGAGGCCGCCATTGCCGAGCGCCGCGTCCGGCTCGCATTTGCGCAGCTCGGGCAGCGAGACGCCGAGATCGCCGAGCGCGAGCTCGAAAATCTTCAGCAGCCCCATGTTGTTCAGCGCGTCGGTGAAAAGACGGCCGATCAGGAATTCGAGCGAGAGATAATAGACGCGCTTGCGCCCTGCGTCGTAGCTGTGCTTCTCGACGGTGAGCCAGCGATGCACGATGCGGTCACGCAGCGCGAGTGCCGCGGCCTGATACCAGTCGTGCCTGGTCGCCATGCCGGCGTCCTTGCCGATGGCAAGGCGCAGCTTCGCCAGGATCGCGCTCTTGATCTCGGCCAGCGCGAGTTCGTCGATGGGCTGCCCGGGGGTGGGCAAACTGGGCTGGAACGATGAATCTTGCAAAGCCGTCACTTCCTGGTCGCGAGAACACTACTAACGCTACGGGCCTTGCCACTGCACCGGAACTGTCGTCGGTGCGGCCGTGCACCGCGCTGGCGTAAATTTATGCAAGGAACGGGCCGATTTGGGAACCCGGACGAGCACGGAGAAACATGGATTTGCTGCTGGAATAGCTGCCAATTCCGCCATCACTGTGGAGGCGATGCCCTTGTGACGGCTGATCGAAATCGCTGCCGCGGCCCGGCCATCCCGCGAGCTCACGCCGCCTTCGCTTGCACCGTATCGCAAAACTGCGCGAGACGATCCGCAAGCCGCAGCGTTGCCGGGCTCGCATCCGGCGAGGCCATCAGCGCCATCTCGGTCCGGTTGATCGGGGCAAAGCCGTCCTTCCCGGTCAGCACGCGATGATCGGACTGGATCGACATCTCCGACAGGATGCTCAAGCCCATGCCGGCGGCGACGGCGGCCTGGATGCCAGCGAGACTCGATGACGAATAGGCCATGTGCCACGCGCGGCCTGCGCTTTCCAATGCGTGGATTGCGCCGGCCCGATAGAGGCAGCCGAGCGGAAAGCCGATCAGCGGCACCGACGACGCGTTGACGTCGACCGGATGGCTCTTGCTGGTGACCCAGTGCACCCGCTCGGGCCACACCGCGATCGCGCCCTTCGCGCCGGCCTCGCGCTTGAACAGCGCCAGATCAAGCTCGCCGCGCTCGAGGTCGCGGGACAGACTCTTGCTCTGGTCGGCGCGCACATCGAGCCGCAGGCCCGGATGCGAGCGCGAGAACGCGCCCAGCAGCTTTACCAGCCGGTACGCGGCAAAATCCTCGGGGATGCCGAGCCGGATCGCGCCTTCGCTTTCGGGCTCGCGCAACACGTCGCGCGCCTCCTCGGCGAGTGACAAAAGCCGCCGCGCATAGGACAGCAGCCGTTCGCCGGCTTCGGTCGGGCGCACATCCTTGCCGTCACGGTGCAGCAGCACCTGCCCGACGTCTTCCTCCAGCCGCTTGATCTGTTGGCTGACAGTCGACTGCGTGCGGTGGACGCGCTCGCCGGCGCGGGTGAAGCCGCCGGCCTCGACCACCGAGACGAAGCTGCGCAGGAGCTCCAGATCGAGCATGGGCGCCTCCATTCGAAAAGCCACTGATTTGCAGTTAATCATTTAATTTCCAAATGACAAGCCGCGTCCCTAGATCGAGGGCTCAGAAGAATGCCCCCCAAGGAAATTGCATGTCGCTCGCCACCTCGCTTCCCGCTCCCCGCAGCCGGTTCAACACGCTGCCGCTCGCTATCGGATTGTTCTGCCTGCTGTGGAGCTACGCCTTCGTCGCCGGCAAGATCGGCGTCACCCATTGTCCGCCGCTGATCCTGCTCGCTGCGCGCTTCTCGCTCGCCGGCATCCTGATCCTCGGCGCGACGCTGATCCGCGGCGACTGGTCGTTGTCGTGGCGCGATGCCGTGATCTTCGCGGTGCTCGGCATCGCCAACAACGCGCTCTATCTCGGGCTCGGCTACACCGGCCTGCAATCCGTCTCTGCCGGCCTCGGCGGCCTGATCGTCTCGGCCAATCCCGTGTTCACCGCCGCGCTCGCGGCGCTACTGCTCGGCGAAGGCATGACCTGGCGCAAGGCGAGCGGCCTCTCGCTCGGAATCACCGGCGTGACGCTGATCGTCTGGCATCGACTCTCGGTCGGCACGGACTCGCTGCACGGCATCCTCTTCACTCTGGCTTCGCTCGCCTCCATCGTTGCCGGGACCATTCTGTTCAAGCTGCTCGCGCCGAAGGGGAGCCTGTGGATCGGCAACGGCGTGCAGAATCTCGCCGCCGGCATCGTGCTGACGCCGGTCGCGCTGACCTTCGCAGATGTTGATGCAATCGACGTCACGCCGGGCTTGATCGGCGCCTTCGCGTTCCTCGTGCTCGGCGGCTCGATCCTCGCCTATTGGCTCTGGTTTCATCTCCTGAAAGTGTGTGGCGCCACCGCCGCCAGCGCCTATCATTTCCTGATGCCGCCGCTCGGCATGCTGTTCGCCTACATCGTGCTCGGCGAGCACGTCGAGGCCCGCGACCTGCTCGGGATCATTCCGGTGGCGTTCGGCATTTACCTGGTGACGCGCCCTGCAAAGTCCGTCTCGTAGAGGAGTTCCCTCATGCCTGTTTCCATCACCCTGATCGGCGGCCCGACGGCACTGATCGAGATCGACGGCTTCCGCCTGCTCACCGATCCGACCTTCGATCCGCCCGGCGCCTACCAGCTGCCGCATGTGAAGCTGGAAAAGACCATCGGCCCTGCGATGAAGGCTGACGCGATCGGCCCGGTCGATGCGGTCCTGCTCAGCCACGACCAGCATGCGGATAATCTCGACAATTCCGGCCGCGAGTTCCTGCACAAGGTCAAGCGCGTACTGACGACAGAGGCGGGCGCGAAACGCCTCGGCGGCCATGTCGAGGGCCTTGCGCCCTGGGCGACCTCGCATCTGAAGGACGGCGACGGCAACACGCTGACAATCACCGCGACGCCGGCGCGTCATGGGCCGGCCGGCATCGAGCCGCTGTCCGGTGATGTCATCGGCTTCGTCGTGTCATCGAGCCGGAAGGACACGCGAGCGGTCTATGTCAGCGGCGACACCACCTGGTTCGACGGCGTCGCGGAAGTCGCCCGCCGCTTCAAATGCGGCGTGGTGATACCCTTCGCCGGCGCGGCGCAGACCCGCGGGCCTTTTCATCTCACCATGGACACCAACGACACGATCGAGACCGCGCGCGCCTTTCCCGATGCGATGATCGTGCCCTTGCATACCGAAGGCTGGGCGCATTTCCGCCAGAACGGCGAGGATCTGCGCAAGACGTTCGACGTGCTCGGTTTCGGGACACGGCTGCGCCTGCTGGAGCCGGGCCTGCCGACGGTGATCGAGGCGCCGTAAGTCGATCGTCATTCCGGGGCGACGCGAAGCGTCGAGCCCGGAATCCATCATGCCGCCAACTTCGCTGATCAATGGATTCCGGGTTCGCGCTTCGCGCGCCCCGGAATGACAATGCCCTCCTCAATCCTTCCGGAACACGATCGACGCCATCCAGCCCGTCATCAGCGCCATCGCCGCGGTGACGAGGCCGTAGATCAGTCCGTGCTGCCGCGCGGTGGTGGCGACGAACTGCTCGAAGCCGACCTTGACGATCTCGAACGCGGTTTCCGTTTTGGTGATCAACACGCCGTTGGCGAACAGCTTGATCTCGACCTGATACGTCCCGATCGGCACCTCGGCCGGCAGCGGAATGCCGGTGCGGAACAGCGTCGGCGTCAGGAACGTCACCGCGCTCGCATCCTCGCGATAGAGCCCGCGCTCGGTGCGCAGGCGGACGAAGGCGGAGCGGAACGCGTCGTTCGGCACCACGTCGGCATAGTCGCCGCTGACACGTTGGGTCAGCCGCACGTTGTTGAGCCCGATCTGCTGCCGTCGCGCGATCTCGGGCGTGGTGATCAGGTCGAACGGGCGGTTGGCGAACAGCGCCAGATAGCTCGGCACCTGCAGGAACTGCCGGTAGTCGGTGTTGATCCAGATGCCGAAGGTGCGCTCCTTGCGCCGCGTCACCATGTCGGCGCGAGGGCCCATCACGGTGACCACGAGATCATAAGTCTTGCGATCAGCGGGCGTGGTGGCGTCCTTCTCCACCGAGCCGAACAGCACCAGCTCCTCACCGGAATAGTTCGGCGTCACCGTGACGCGGTGGTTGGAGACCGACACGATCAGCCGCTCGGCGCGCGCGGCGGAGCCGAGCAGCAGGACGAGAAGGGCCGTGAGGAGTGCGCGAATCATCCACTCACCCCCAGCTCGCGGATGGTGAAGAGATCGTCGGGCCGGATCACCAGCTCGATCGCGAAGCGTACGCCGACCGAGAGGATCAACAGGCCGAGCAGCAGCCGTAGCTGCTCGCCGCGGATATTCTGGCCGGCCCGGGCGCCGAACTGCGCGCCGGTGACTCCGCCGACCATCAGGATCAGCGCCAGCACGGCGTCGACGAGGTGATTGGTCACTGCGTGCAGTATGGTCGCGAACAGCATGGTGACGAGGGTGAGAACCATCGAGGTTCCGATCACCGTGGAGGTCGGCACCCGCAACAGATAGATCATGATGGGCACGAGGATGAAGCCGCCGCCGATGCCCATGATGGCGCCGATGAAGCCGATCACGATGCCGACGATCACCACGGGGATGACCGAGAGGTAAATCTTCGAGCGCTTGAACCGCATCTTCAGCGGCAGGCCGTGGATCCAGTTGTGGGTGCGTCGCGGCGGCACCGCGCCGCGCCGGGTCCGCATCAGGGCGCGCAGGCCTTCGGAGAACATCAGGCTGCCGACGGTGGTGAGCAGCACCACGTAGGATAGCGCGATCATCAGGTCGAGCTGGCCGAGCGCGCGAAGCTGCGTGAAGGTCCACACGCCGAGTGCTGTGCCGGTCACGCCGCCGCACAACAGCACGCCTGCCAGCGCCGGATCGATCGCGCGCCGCCGCCAGTAGGAGAGTGCGCCGGAAAACGAGGAGGCTGCGATGTGGCTCGCGACCGATGCGACCGCGACCGCGGGCGTGATGCCGAGGAAGATCAGCAGCGGCGTCATCAGGAAACCGCCGCCGATCCCGAACATGCCGGAGACGAAGCCGACCGCCGCGCCCAACGCCAGCACCAGGAAGACGTTGACCGGAAGATCGGCGATCGGGAGATAGAGCTGCATTGAACCACGCACCGGCGAGACGGATCGACTGCCGCGCCCCTCAATAGCCGATGTGCGCAAAATGTGCGAGCCGACACCGACGGGACCGGAATGTTGCGCAATATCCCTGCTCTCGCTCCTCACCCTGAGGAGCCTGCGCAGCAGGCGTCTCGAAGGGCGAGGCCTGGATCGAAAGCCGGGCCTGCATGGTCCTCGCAGCGATGCGAAGCATCGTCCGCTCCGCGCGCAAGGGCGCGCTCCTCACCGTGAGGGGAAGCAGTGTGCCTTTATTGCGCGGCCAAGGCCGAGCGCTTGGTCGCGACCGGCTTGGGCGCAGGCTTGGCGCTCGCCTGCGGCGCACTGTCCCAGCCGCCGGCAGGCGCCGCGACATTGACGGCGTCGTCAGGCTGCGGCTCGGCGCTGAAGGTCTGGATCGCGAGCTTGGCCGCGGCCAGCGATTGCGGGTCGAGGCGCTTTGCGACGTCGTCGCGCTTGCCGGCCGCATCCGCATCGCCCTGGGCGGCCGCGAGGCTGAACCATTTGTAGGACTCGGCGAGGTTCTGCTCGACGCCGATACCACGGGCATAGAGGATACCGAGGTTGAACTGGCTGTCGGCGACGCCGCGATCGGCGGCTTTGCCGAACCACTGCGCAGCGCTCTTGTAGTTTGCGCCGCGTCCGCCGCCATCGGCATCGAGCACCGCGAGATTGTGCATCGCCTTGGCGTGGCCGCGCTCGGCGGCCTGTGTGTAGTAGCGGCGGGCGATGTCGGCGTCCTTCTTCACGCCGAGGCCCTTCTCATAGAGCGTGGCTAGGCGGAAGGTCGCGGGCACCACGCCGGCCTGCGCCGCGCGGTCGTACCATTTGGCAGCTTCGTCGTAATTCACTGCGATGCCCTTGCCCTCGGCAAAGCGTACGCCGATCTCGTAGGCCGCGGTCGCATCGCCCTTCATCGCGGCGTTGCGCAGCACCGGCCCGCCGATGCCGTCAGGCAGCTTCTCGCTTGGCGGCACCTGGACGCGGCCGAGCTTCGCGCGGCCCGTGCCCGACAAAGCGCCGGTCACATCGCCGTTCGGCACCGGTGAGGGCGGCGGCGCGGCGAGCACGGGCGGGATTTCGACCGAGGCTGTGCTGCCCGAACTCGTGGTGGGAGCCGGCGCGGCATTGTTCAGCGACTGCCGGCCGATGGGCGTCGGCGAGGTCATCGACGGCGTCACCTGCTCGGGCGCGGCGGGCTTGGTCTCGACCGGCGGCGGCGCTTGCGGTGCGGGGTCGCTCGACGAATTCGTCATGGCTTGCGGCGGCGGCGCACTGCCGCCATCGAGCAGGTTCATCGCCATCTTGAAGGTGCCGAGCACGATGACGACGACGCTTGCGCCGACCAGCAGCGAGCGAATCTTCGAGCTGATGGTCGAGCCGCCGTCCTTGCCCTTGGAGCGATCGGCCTTGGCGGCGCGGCCGGTCTTTTCCGGCTGCGCGGCGGCGGCTTGGGCGGCACGGCGTGCGGCGGCGATGAAGCTCGACGACGACACCGGCTCCTTCGGCGCGGCGGGGATCTCGCTGATCGCGCTCTCGGAGGCCGCGATGCGCTCCGACGGCGTGGCGACGCGTCCATTCGGTCTTGTGCCGGGCTCGAGCGGATGATCCGGCGGCAATTCGGGCGCAAGCGCAGTATGCGGCTCGAGGATTTCGCTGATCGCGCGCGGCGGAACCGGCGGCGCCATCGGCACGGGCGGCGGGGCCGCGACCGGTGCGGCGGCGTGGAATTCGCGCGGCGCGGCGACGAAGGCGGCCTGCGCTGGTTGTTGTGCGGCGGCCGGGTTCGGCAGCTCGGGCATCGGATCGTATTTCGGCTGCTCTTGCTGCGGCTGCGGTTCGCGCGCCATCGGCGCGGGCTCCATGGGAGCGGCCATCGGCTGCGGCGCAGGGGCGGGCGGCGCAGTGCGCACCGTGCGCAGATCGCCCTCGATCATGGAGAGGCGATCGACGACATGGCCGAGCGCGTTGTGTACGGCTTCCAGCGAGTCCTGGGTGCTTCGGTTGGTCTCGGCCTGGCTGAAGCGGATGTCGGAGAGTTCGCGCTTGACGAGATCGACGACGTCGGAATCGGATGGCGGTACCGAATTGCGGCTCTCGGCGAGCGCGGCATAGGTCGCCTGCTGCCGTTCGAGGTGCCGCAGGATGTCGTGCAGCCCGTCTTCGACGCGGCTGAGATTGCTGTTGCGGGGATCGGAGGCGGCTTCGATCCGCTCCAGCAGGTACGAGACCCGCTGTTCGAGATGCGCGAAGGTCGAGGCCGAGTCGTTACCGACCTGCATGCGGTCGAAACGGTCCGACAGTGCGCGGATCGCGGCTTCCAGATGTTCGGTGCTCTCGGCAGGCGCAGGCCGCTCGCGAGTCTCCAGCGCGGCGGTGAGCGCTGCGATGCGCTGCTCCAGCACCGCAAAGCTGTCGCTGTGGCCCGAAGAGCGGGTGACCTGGTCGACCTTGGACGACAGCAGCTGGACGTCGTCGGAGAGCCGTGCCAGTGCCTCGTTGGACGCGACGTTCGAGACGATGGTGCGCAGCGCCGAGATCGCGTCCTCGAGCTGGCGCACCGTCGAGGGATCGTCATTGGCGCGCAGGATCAGATCGAGCTTGGCGCCGAGATTGCGGATCGCCTCGTCATAGCCGGTGAGCTGCTCTGCCGGTGTCAGCGTGCGCAGAACCTGTTTGATGTCGGACAGCGCGTGCTCGATGCCGGACAGAACCTGGCCGTCGGTGCCGGTGGAACGAGTCTCGTCGATGCGACGGTGCAGCGAGCGGATCTCGTTCTCGATCGATTCGATCGCGCGCCGCGGCATCGCCTCGGTGATGGCGTGACGAATCTCGGCAAGCTCGCTGCGGAAAGCGGCGATCGCCTGTTCGGTATTGTCCGGACGCTGCAGCGACTCGATCTGGCTCGTGATCTTGATCAGGTGGCGCTCGAGCGACGAGAAATCCGGCCCCGGTTGCGGTGGCGGCGGCGCGTAGGCAGGCGCGGTCGGCGCCATCGGTGTCATTGGCGGCGCCGTCGGAGCCGCCATGGGCGCAATCGAGGGCGCGGCGCGCGGCGGCATCTGCCGCGGCGCAAAGCCGTCGAGTTCGCTCTGCCGCGCAGTGATCTCGGCAACGGCGACGTCGAACGAGGCGGGGCTCAGCGGCGGCGAACTGCGATAGACCTGCGCGGCCGCCTGCTCGACCGCATCGGCCTGGCGCTGGCGCGTGTCGACCGGGGCGGCCCGCGGCGGCTGCGGCTGCTGCTGCTGCGCTTGGGGCTGCTGTGGCCGCGAGATTTGCGACAGCCGCGCATCGAGCCGCGAGATTGCGTCGTTGAGCTGGCGTGCGACGCCCTGCTCGCGCGAGACGTCCTGGCGCGGTGCAGGCTTTGAAATCCGTTCGATCTGCCGGGTGATCGCGTCGAGCCGCTGGTGGATGTCGGCGACTTCGCGGCTTTCCTGGCTCGGCATTTGTTGCGGACGTTGATCATGACCTTGATCTTGACGCTGATCCTGACGCTGATCTTGACGTTGATCTTGGCGCTGATCGTAAGGTCCGCGAAAGTTTGGCGGGGCAGTCTCGCCGAGCGTGGAGTTCAGCCAATCATTGAGCGACATGCCGGCGCGACGCGCAGCAGCTTCGGCCCGCTCCCTGACGGATGGATCGATGCTGTCAACACTCCACGATACGCGCGAATTCATGACTCTGTCCGGTTCTGACTTCAGCGCCCTGACCGGCGCCTCCAGCCTTCCCACGCGTGCCGGTTGCAAAGACAATCGGATCTGGCGCGGGTCGTCTGCCTCGAGAACCGACTTTTGTCCGTTACGGTAAATAACGAGTTAAGGAACGCTGTCCCGGTGTCTTAAAGTTGGGCGCGGGAAAGCCGGGGGGCATGGATCTGAGGTCTGGCCCCTCCCACGGCTGTCATGCCCCGCGGAGGCGGGGCATCCAGTACGCCGCGGCCCCTCGGTTCTTGCCGCGCTGTCTCTGGAATACTGGATCGCCCGCTTTCGCGGGCGATGACAGCGAAGGAGTTGGCGAGAGCTCGAGTGGTGGTGGGCCTCAGCCCTTTTCCTCGCGCTTGCCGTCCTCTAGCGGCACCACCGTGCCCTTGCTGCTCATCGTCGATAGCGCCTCGAGCGTCTCCTCGCAGAAGTCGGCCACCATCTGCTCGTGCCGGGCGCCGAGGCGGAGCAGGAGCAAGTTGCCGAGGTCGAGCACCCCGGCGGCTGTTCCCTCCGGAAAACGCTTCTTCAGGATTCGCTCGTAGTTCTCGTGCCGGTCGCGGTGGTGCTCCAGCCGGGCCATCAAATCGGTGCGTATGGACTCGATGTCGATGCTGTCTAGCGCATGCAGCCGTACCAGCAGGTCGTCCTTGATCGAGGGTGGCGTGCTCGGCCGCGCGGCCCAGTGCCGCAGCGCTGTTCGGCCCTCGGGAGTGAGCGTATAGATGAGTTTATTGGGCTTGCCGGACTGCACGACCTCGCGGCCCTGGATGTGGCCGCGGTCGCGCAGCTTGGAGAGTTCACGATAGATCTGCTGGTGGTCGGCCTTCCAGAAGAAGCCGATCGAGGAATCAAACGTCTTGGCGAGTTCATAACCCGTCATCGGACGTTCCGTCAGGCATGCGAGGATTGCGTCGCCCAGCGCCATGAGGACCTCCCTTCTCCACCTTGACCAATCAGCTTGACTTTATGCGCATTGGCGCATATGCGTCAATGTGCATATGAGGCGGGCCTGAGGCCCGCCGGCATCGGCCTTAGCGCTACTTTGCATGGGGTTGTTTTCGAGTTTTTTGCCAAGGCCCCTATCAAGGGAGGAACCCTGACAATGACCGGCCTCGATTCCTGGTACGGCTACATGAAGTCCCAAGACCGCGCTGGAGCCCGCGCCGCGCTCTGGGACCTCCTCCATCCCGATGCGGTCTTCGAAAGTCCCGTCGTGCATTCGCCGCAGCGCGGGCGCGACATCACCTTCAAATATCTCTCCAGCGCCGAGAAGGTGCTCGGCGGTCCCGGCTTCACTTATGTCGGCGAGTGGAAGAGCGCCAACGGCGCCGTGCTCGAATTCAAGAATGTGATCGACGGCATCGAGATCAACGGCGTCGACATCATCACCTTCGATAGCGAGGGACGCATCACGCATTTCAAGGTGATGGTGCGCCCGCTCAAGGCCATCAACATGCTGCATCGCCTGATGGCGGAGCAGCTGGCCGCTCAATCGTAAAAAATTACACCCCTTCAAGGCCCATGCCGGGAGAACGCCATGCCGATCTATAAAGCCCCCGTCGAAGACGTGAACTTCCTGCTCAACGACGTCTTCCAGATCGACCGCTACGACAATCTGCCGGGCTTCTCCGATGCGTCGAGCGACGTGCGCGAGGCGATCCTGGGCGAAGCCGCCAAGCTCGCCGAGGAAGTGCTCCAGCCGCTCAACCGCGTCGGCGACCTCGAAGGCTGCAAACGCGCCGATGACGGCAGTGTCACCACGCCGAAGGGTTTCAAAGATGCCTTCAAGCAGGTCGCCGAAGGCGGCTGGCTCGGCCTGTCGGCGCCGCAGGAGTTCGGCGGCCAGGGGCTCCCGGTGACGCTGAGCCAGGCGGTCAACGAATTCCAGATCTCCGCCAACATGGCGTTCTCGATGTATGGCGGTCTCACCATGGGCGCGACCGCGGCACTCCTCGTGCATGGTACGCCCGAGCAGAAGAAGACCTATGTGCCGAAGATGGTCGCCGGCGAGTGGACCGGCACCATGAACCTGACCGAGCCGCATTGCGGCACCGATCTCGGCATGCTCCGCACCAAGGCGGTCCGCCAGGCCGACGGCAGCTTCAAGATCACGGGCACCAAGATCTTCATCTCGGCCGGCGAGCATGATTTGGCTCCCAACATCATCCACCTCGTGCTCGCCCGCATCGAGGGCGCGCCGGCCGGCATCAAGGGTGTGTCGCTGTTCGTGGTGCCGAAATTCCTGGTGAAACCCGATGGTTCGGCAGGCGCCCGCAACGGCGTGGTGTGCGGCTCGATCGAGCACAAGATGGGCATTCACGGCAATTCCACCTGTGTGATGAACTACGACAGCGCCACCGGCTGGCTGATCGGCGAAGAAAACAAGGGCATGCAGGGCATGTTCGTGATGATGAACGAGGCCCGCCTCGGCGTCGCCGTGCAGGGTCTCGCGCAATCCGAGGTCGCCTATCAGAACGCGGTCGCGTATGCGCGCGAGCGCCTGCAGGGCCGTTCGCTGACCGGCGCCAAGGCGCCGGACAAGCCGGCCGATCCGATCATCGTGCATCCCGACGTGCGCCGCACGCTGCTGTCCATCCGCGCCTTCAACGAGGCCGCGCGCGCTTTCGTGGTGTGGACCGCGCTGAAGAGCGACGTCGCCCACCGCTCGGAGGATGCCAAGGACCGTCAGGCCGCCGATGACCACATGGGCCTGATGACGCCGGTGCTGAAGGGCTTCCTCACCGATTACGGCTTCGCCAACGCGGTGCAGGCGCAGCAGATGTATGGCGGCCACGGCTACATCGCCGAGCAGGGCATGGAGCAGTTCGTGCGCGATGCCCGCATCGCCATGATCTATGAAGGCGCCAACGGCATCCAGGCGC
>JAEWFG010000199.1 GCA_023388935.1 Pseudomonadota bacterium
ACGCTCACCTTGCGTCCCGTCGCAACGTGGATCTCGGCGAGACGGGTGCGCAAGGCCTCCCGCGTCCGCGTCAGGCCTCCGAGGTTGCGGCCCATCCGCCAGGCCTGTGCCTCATAGCCGAGCTCGCTGAGATAGCGCCGCATCGGTGCCATCGAGAGGTCGCTGGCGAGAAAGCCCGGCAGCGTCAGCACCGGATGGCCGTCGCCCCTGGGCGCGCGCATCAGGAGCGGCGACAGCAGCAGGCTCGCATTGAATTCGAACAGCCCACGGGCCTCGGCGAGCAGCAGGCCGAGACCCGGCGGACGCAGCCGGCCTGACGCCTGCGGCCCGCCCGGCCCGGACGGCATTATTTCTTCTTGTCGACGCCGCGCGTGCCGCCAAGGCCGGCCATCGCGACGAACATGTCCTGAAACCGCTCGGCGAGCTTCGGATCGAAGGTGAACCAGCTCTGGATCAGCGATTCCGGCGATATCTTCTCGATGTTGCTTAAGACCTGCTGCTGCAGCTTGTCCATCACCGCCGTCTGCATCGGCGCCACGTCAGGCAAACCAAAGAACTGACGGGCTTCGAGGGGGGTACAGTCGATTTCGATGTTAACTTTCATGTCCCCTCCGGATGAGATTCGAGCGGCCTGTCGCAGTATCGCCGCGACACGGTGTGCAACGCAAGCGACCTGAGCAGGCAGTCGGAAGCTGGATTCCGCAATCGGCGGGTATGGTCAATCAGCTCGCTCGCGCCGGACCGCGACGCCGATGGCTGAAACGTCAACGGCCGGCAGCTCCGATTTCCCTTCGTCCCGCAACTTCACAGGTCGAAAGTCGAATATCATTCTCGCGCCGCCGTCCCCCAGATTGCGGGCCGGCATTGCTGCACAGCGGCGCAACTTGGCCCGTTCCTTGCTGGAATGCGCTTGCACGGGTCGAGGACTCTGGGCAACATGGATTGGGCCGCCCGCCGAACAATCAAAAAATCACGGGTGCGGCAGAGTGGAGAGGGTCAAGGATGTCAGTCGGTCGTAGTCTGTTTGCGGCAACGTTTGCCGCTGTATTTGCGTTGACGGTTTCGCCGGCGTCGAGCCAGACGCTACGCTACGCCAACCAGGGAGAGCTCAAGTCGCTCGATCCCTATACGCTCAATGAAAGCACGACCCACGCGCATCTTGGTCAGGTCTATGAGGGTCTGGTCGAGCGTGACAAGGACCTGAAGATCATCCCGGCTCTGGCTGAGAGTTGGGAGAACCCGGAACCAACCCGTTGGCGCTTTCACCTGCGCAAAAACGTCAAATTCCAAAATGGCGACCCCTTCACCGCCGATGACGTCCTGTTCTCCGCCGATCGCGTTCGCGCCACCGGCTCGAACCTTCTGACTCGCGTCCCGGCGGACGCCAAGGTCGTCAAGATCGACGACTACACCGTCGATTTCATCCTCAGCTCGCCCAATCCCATTCTGATCAACCAATGGGATACGTGGTACATCATGGACAAGAAATGGGCGGAGGCGAACAACGCGGTGCCGCCGACGCCTGTCGCTGCCACGACGCCGAGCTACGCCTCGCTCCATGCCAACGGCACCGGCCCGTTCTCGATCGAGAGCCATCAGCCGGGCGTCAAGACCGTTTTCAAGGCAAACCCGAGCTGGTGGAGAAAGCCGGAGCATAATCTCAAGGAAATCATCTTCACCCCGATCGCCTCAGATGCGACGCGCGTCGCAGCGCTCCTGTCGGGCGAGGTCGACGTGATCGAGCCGGTGCCAATCCAGGACATCCAGCGCGTCAATTCGAGTCCCAATGCGACCGTCCTGACTGGGCCCGAGCTGCGCACGATCTTCATCGGCATGGACCAGGCGCGCGACGAGCTCCTCTATTCGAACGTCAAGGGCAAGAATCCTTTCAAGGACGTCCGTGTCCGCGAGGCCTTCTACAAGGCCATCGACGCCGACCTGATCAAGACCCGCGTCATGCGCGGCCTCTCCACGCCCTCGCCGCTGATGGTCGCGCCGGAGCTGTTCTCGCTGTCAAAGGATTTCAAACGGCCGAAAGCCGATCCCGACGGCGCCAAGAAGCTGTTGACCGAAGCCGGCTACCCCGACGGCTTTGAGGTGACGATGGACTGTCCGAACGATCGCTACGTCAACGACGCCGCGATCTGTCAGGCGGTGGTCGGCATGCTCGCCCGCATCGGCGTCAAGGTCACGCTGCTCGCCCAACCGAAGGCGCTGTACTTCGCCAAGATCCTGAAACCCGGCGGCTACAAGTCTTCCTTCTACTTGCTCGGCTGGACCCCGGGAACCATGGACGCCCAGAACGTGCTGCACGACATCATGGGCTGCCGCGACGATCCCAAGGATCCCAATCGCGGCGAGAGCAACGTCGCCGGATACTGCAACAAGCAGTTCGACGAGCTTGCCGACAGGGTCCTGGTCGAGACCGACACCGCCAAGCGCGATCAGCTGATCAAGCAGGCTTTCGAGCTCGCGAACAAGGATTGGGCCTATATCCCGCTGCATCAGCAGGCGCTGGCCTGGGGCGTCTCGAAAAAGGTCAAGCTGGTCCAGCGCGCGGACAACCAGGTCCTGCTCTATTGGGCGACCAAGCAGGAAGAGTAGGTGTCAGGAAGGTGTGACGTCCCGGAAGCCTCGGCTTCCGGGACTTGCCGTTTGGGGCAACGCGACGATGCGCGCTCCTGAAGGGATGTAAAAGGAAGAGATGCTCGCTTTCACGCTCCGCCGGGCAATCCAGGCTATCGGCGTCATGATCGCCGTCGGGATCATCGCGTTCTCGATGTTCCGCTTCGCCGGCGATCCCGTGAGCCAGATGGTGTCGATCGACACCTCCGGCGCGGAGCGCGCGGCGATCCGCAAGACGCTCGGCCTCGACGATCCCATCATCATGCAGTTTGGCCGCTACATCAGCAATGCCGCGCGATTCCAGTTCGGCACCTCCTACCAGTTCCGGCAGCCCGTCACGAACCTGCTGATGGAACGGATGCCGGCAACGCTGGAGCTCGCAATCTGCGCTACCATCTTCGCAATGGTCTTCGGCATCCTGATGGGGGTTTATTCGGCACTCCGCCGCGACACCTGGTTCGCGCACTTATTCCAGGCAATCTCGCTGATCGGCATCTCGCTGCCGACCTTCCTGATCGGCATTCTCCTGATCTACCTGTTCTCGGTGACGCTCGGCTGGCTGCCCTCGTTCGGGCGCGGCGATGTCGTCCATATCGGCTGGTGGACGACAGGCCTGCTGACGCTTTCAGGGCTGAAGGCGCTGATCATGCCTTCGATCACGCTCGGCCTGTTCCAGATGACGCTGATCATGCGGCTGGTCCGCGCCGAGATGCTGGAGGTGATGCGCACCGACTACATCCGCTTCGCGCGTGCACGTGGCCTGACCACGCGGGCGATCCATTTCGGTCACGCCCTGCGCAATACGCTGGTTCCTGTGATCACCGTCGCCGGCCTGCAATTTGGCTCGGTCATTGCTTTTGCGATCATCACCGAGACCGTATTCCAGTGGCCGGGAATGGGGCTCCTGTTCATACAGGCCGTTCAGAACGTCGATATCCCGATCATGGCGGCCTATCTGATGATGGTGTCGCTGATCTTCGTCACCATCAATTTCGTGGTTGATATCCTCTACACCATCGTCGATCCGCGGCTGCGCTCGACGGTCAGCCGGGCGCACTAGAGATGAGCGAGGCCGTCGTTCCGCACAATGCCGAGAAACGAGCCGCCCCCGCGCCGGGATGGTTCAGGCGCGCTCTCGACAGCGACCTTTTCTACTCGTTCCGCCGCTCCCGGATCACCATGATCGCGGCGGCCGTGACGCTGCTGTTCTTCCTGCTCGCGATCTTCGCCTCGGTGCTGTCGGTCCAAAATCCGTTCGACCCGGCCCAGCTCCAGCTGATGAATTCCCGCATCTCGCCACTCTGGACCGCCGACGGCCAGAGTCCGTTCCTGCTCGGCACCGACGAGCAGGGCCGCGACGTTCTGTCCGCGATCCTCTACGGCATGCGGATCTCATTGGTGGTCGGCGTGCTCGGCGTCGTCTTCTCCGGCGCGCTCGGCATCCTGCTCGGGCTGACGGCCGGTTATTTCGGCGGCGCCGTCGACGGGCTGATCATGCGGATCGCCGACGTGCAGCTCTCCTTCCCGGCGATCCTGATCGCGCTTCTGATCAACGGCATCGCCAAATCTGTGTTCGGCAACAAGCTCGACGAGATGAGCATGCTGGCGGTCCTCGTCTTCGCGATCGGCCTGAGTTTCTGGGTGCAATATGCCCGCACGGTGCGCGGCTCGGTGATGGTCGAGAAGAACAAGGACTATGTCGCCGCCGCGCAATTGATCGGCCTGCCCGCCCCGGTGATCATGTTGCGCCACGTGCTGCCGAACACGATGGGACCGATCCTCGTCATCGCCACCATCAATCTCGCGCTCGCTATCATCACCGAGGCGACGCTGTCCTTCCTCGGCTCGGGCATGCCCGAGACCATGCCATCACTCGGCACACTGATCCGCATTGGCAACAATTACCTGTTCGCGGGCGAATGGTGGATCGTGGCCTTTCCCGGTTTCGCGCTTGCGGCGCTGATCCTGTCGATCAACCTGCTCGGCGACTGGCTGCGCGACGCGCTCAACCCGAAGCTCCGATGAGTACGCCTCGCCCATGACCGAACCCGTTCTCTCCGTCCGCAATCTTCAGGTGGAGTTCGCCTCCCGCCGTGGTACGCTGCGCGCGATCGACGGCGTCTCCTTCGATATCGCCAAGGGCGAGGTGCTCGGCGTGGTCGGCGAATCCGGCGCCGGCAAGTCGGTCACCGGCCTTTCCGTGATCGGCCTGATCGATCCGCCGGGCCGCATCGCTGGGGGCGAGATTCATCTCGCGGGCCTGCGTATCGACAATCTGCCACCGGAGGAAATGCGCCGCATCCGCGGAAAACGGATCGGGATGATCTTCCAGGATCCCCTCACCTCGCTCAATCCGCTTTACCGGATCGGCGACCAGATCGTGGAGACGATCCGAACCCACCTCGATCTGTCCGAACAGGTGGCCCGTCGCCGCGCCATCGACCTGCTCGCCGAAGTCGGCATTCCCGCCCCCGAAAAGCGTATCGACGGCTATCCCCACGAATTCTCCGGCGGCATGCGCCAGCGTGTGGTGATCGCGCTTGCGATCTGCGCCGAGCCGGAATTGATCATCGCGGACGAGCCGACCACCGCGCTCGACGTCTCCGTGCAGGCGCAGATCATCTCGCTGATCAAGCGGCTCGGACGCGACCACGGCACCGCCGTGATGCTGGTGACCCACGACATGGGTGTGATCGCGGAGGCTTCGGACCGCGTCGCGGTGATGTATGCCGGCCGCGTCGCCGAGATCGGCCCGGTGCAGGACGTCGTGAAGAACCCGTTGCATCCCTATGCCAAGGGCCTGATGGGCGCGATCCCGACGCTCGCGGGCGACGACAAGCGGCTCGTGCAGATTCCCGGCTCGATGCCGCGGCTGTCGGCGATTCCGCGCGGCTGCTCCTTCAATCCGCGCTGCGCGTTCGCTTTCGATCGCTGCCGCGTCGAGCGACCCGAGCCTCTGCCGCGCGGCGCACAATCGGTCGCCTGCCATCTCTATGACAGTGTGCCGACAGAGAGCGCGGCATGAGCGGCTCCTTCGTGCAGGTCAAAAATCTTCGGCGCGTCTTCGACGTCTCGAAGCCATGGCTCAACCGCGTGCTCGAAGGCGGACATCTCGAGTATCTTAAGGCTGTCGATCACGTCACCTTCGAGATTAGGAAGGGCGAGACCTTTGCGCTGGTCGGCGAATCCGGCTCCGGCAAGACCACGGTGGCACGGATGGTCGTCGGCTTGTTGCCGCCGAGCGCCGGCGATGTCCTGATCGATGGCATCTCGATGACCGACCCGCGACAGGCGCCGGCGCGGCGAAAGCTGCGCCGCCGCATCCAGATGATCTTCCAGGACCCGTATGCGAGCCTGAACCCGCGCTTCCGGGTCGACGCCATCATTTCCGAGCCGATCCGCGCCTTCGACCTGATCCAGGGCGAACGCGATATCCAGGCCCGCGTCGGCGAGCTGCTCACTCTCGTCGGCCTGCATCCCGACGACCGGCTGAAATATCCGCACGAATTCTCCGGCGGCCAGCGCCAGCGCATCGCGATCGCGCGGGCGCTCGCATCGAACGCCGAGTTCATCGTCTGCGACGAGCCGACCTCGGCGCTCGACGTCTCCGTGCAGGCGCAGATCCTGAACCTGATGCGCGACCTCCAGGACAAGTTCGGCCTGACCTACATGTTCATCAGCCACAACCTCGCCGTCGTCCGCCACATGGCGAGCCGGGTCGGCGTGATGTATCTCGGCCGCATCGTCGAAATCGCGGAGGGACGCGAGCTGTTCGCCCGGCCGCGCATGCCCTACACCAAGATGCTGCTGGGCGCCGTGCCCGATCTCGCGATGAGCGGCCGCCAGCGCATCCCGGTGAAGGGCGAGATCCCGAACCCGATCAACCCGCCCTCCGGCTGCGCCTTTAATCCTCGCTGCCCGCTGGCGTTCGATCTTTGCCGCAAGGAAGCTCCCGCGCTGATCGACGGCGTCGCCTGTCACGCGGTCAACACCGCGCCGGTACCGGCGTGACGCGCGCGTGCCATGCAGCCTGTGCATTGGCGACGCGGTACCGCCTGTGATCAATTGCGCGCGCCACAACCGAGGTAGCCGAGTCCCATGGCCAGCAAAATCAATCCCGATCCCTTCACGACGCGCCCCGAGATCGAAGGCACGTTCGGGGTCGTCGCCACCACGCACTGGATCGCAACCGCCGTCGGCATGGCCATCCTGGAAAAGGGCGGCAATGCCTTCGATGCCGGCGTCGCCACCGCCTTCACGCTCCAGGTGGTCGAACCACATCTGAACGGCCCCGGCGGCGACGTGCCCGTCATCGTGCATGACGTGAAGCGCGGCCGCACCGAGGTGATCTGCGGCCAGGGCCCGGCTCCGGCGCGCGCCACCATCGCGCACTACAGGAGCGAGGGCCTCGACATGGTGCCCGGCACCGGCCTGCTCGCCGCCTGCGTTCCCGGCACCTTCGAATCCTGGATGATGCTCCTGCGCGACTACGGCACGATGCGCGTACGCGACGTGCTCGAGCCCGCAATCTCCTACGCGCGTGACGGCTACCCCTTGGTCGAGCGCGCCTGCGCCACGATCCAGACTGTCGAGCAATTGTTCCGCAAGCACTGGCCGACCTCGGCCGCAGTCTACCTGCCGAATGGCGAGGTACCGAGGCCGGGCACGCTCTTCACCAACAAGACGCTCGCGGCGACCTACGCGCGGATCCTGAGCGAGGCCGAGAGTGGCGGCGGTGGCCGCGACGCCGAGATCGAGCGCGCCCGAAAGTCCTGGTCGCAAGGTTTCGTCGCGGAAGCCATCGACAAGTTCTGCCGGACCCAGGAGGTGATGGACGTCAGCGGCTCGCCGCATCGCGGCGTGCTCTCCGCCGATGACATGGCGCGCTGGCAGCCGACCATCGAAGCCCCTCTCACCTACGACTATGGACGCTATACCGTCTGCAAGGCCGGCGTATGGAGCCAGGGCCCCGTGACGCTCCAGCAACTCGCGCTCTTGAAGGGTTTTGCGCTCGACGGGCTCGATCCGACAGGGCCCGAGTTCATCCATCTCCAGATCGAATGCGCCAAGCTCGCATTCGCCGACCGCGAAAAATTCTACGGCGATCCGAAGTTCAGCGAGATCCCGATCGCGACGCTGCTGTCGGACGCCTATAACGACGAGCGCCGCAAGCTCGTCACCGACAAGGCCTCGCTCGATTTCCTGCCGGGCTCGGTCGAGGGCTTTGGCGGTGTGGTCAAGTTGCGCCGTGCCGAAGGCCAACGCGAGGCGGTCGGCGCGCTCGGCGCCGGCGAGCCGACGGTGGGGCGTTTCGGCGAGGTGCGCGGCGACACCGTGCATTTCGATATCATCGACAAGGCGGGCAACATGGTCTCCTCGACACCGTCGGGTGGCTGGCTGCAATCCTCTCCGATCATTCCCGAGCTCGGCTTCTGCCTCGGCAGCCGCGCGCAGATGTTCTGGCTGGAGGAAGACCACCCCGCCGCGCTGGCGCCGGGCAAGCGGCCTCGCACGACGCTGTCGCCGACCATGGCATTGCGCGACGGCGAGCCGTACCTCGCCTGGGGCTCGCCGGGCGGCGACCAACAGGATCAATGGATCACGCAGTTCTTCCTGCGCCATGTCCATTGCAATCTCAATCTCCAGGAGGCCATCGACGCGCCGGCCTGGCATTCCGAGCATTTCCCCATCTCGTTCTGGCCACGCACGGCCCGCCCCGGCGTGCTCGTGGTCGAGAACCGCGTGCCGAAGGCGACCATCGAGAACCTGCGCGAGCGCGGGCATATCGTCGAGGTCGGCCCCGACTGGTCCGAGGGCCGCCTCACCGCAGCCTCGCGCGTGGGTGTGCGACGGCGCGCCGCTGCCAATCCGCGCGGCATGCAGGGCTACGCCGCGGGGCGCTGACGGACAACGACATGACCTGGTCGATCATCGCGCGAGATCCTGCCACCGGCCAGTTCGGCATCGCCGTTGCGACCCGCTTCTTCGCGGTCGGGGCGCGCGTACCTTCCATCGCAGCCGGTCTCGGCGCCATCGCGACGCAGGCTTTCGTCAATCCCTACTACGGCATCGACGGCGTCAAGCTCTTGCGCGAGGGCCTGAACGCGCATGATGTGCTGACCACCCTGCTCGCGACCGACAACGGCCGCGAGAGCCGCCAGATCCACATTATGGACGCGAGCGGCGAGATCGCAGTACACACCGGGCGCGACTGCATCGCGTGGTGCGGGCACATCGCAGGCAGCGGCTTCTCGATTGCCGGCAACATGCTCGCTGGCGCCGGCGTGCTCGACGAGACGGCGAATACCTACATTGCTAATGACAGCCTGCCCTTCCCGCGCCGCCTGCTCACGGCCATGCGCGCGGGCGAGGCTGCCGGCGGCGACAAGCGCGGCAAGCAGTCCGCCGCACTCCTGATCCACGGCGAGGAGGAATGGCCCGCGCTGGACTTGCGTGCTGACGACCATCCCGACCCGCTCGGCGAACTCGAACGGCTCGAGTTAGTCAGCCAGGAGCTTTGGGTCCACTTCCGCGGGTCCCTGCCGACGCGACAGAACCCGGCCGGCAACACCGATCGCAGCGTCATCGACGCCAGCATCGCCGCAGCGCGTGCAAGACGATCATGAGCACGAGCCCTCTCATCGAGATCAGGGATCTTCGTATCCGCTTTCACGGTGACGACGGCCGCATCACCCACGCCGTCGACAGTGTCGATCTCAGCGTCGCCAATGGTGCGACGCTCGGCCTCGTCGGCGAATCCGGCTGCGGCAAGAGCGTCACCTCGCTGGCGATCATGGGATTGCTGCCGAAGCAAAGCGCGGAGATATCGGGCGCGATCCGTTTCGACGGCCTCGATCTGCTGCAGACGCCGGACCAGACCTTGCGCGACTTGCGTGGCAACCGGCTCGCGATGATTTTCCAGGAGCCGATGACTTCGCTCAACCCGAGCTTCACCATCGGCGACCAAATCATCGAGACGATCCTGCGCCACCGCGGTGGCTCGCGGCGCAGCGCTCGCGAACGGGCAATCGAGCTGCTGCGGCGCGTTCACATCCCCTCGCCCGAGCGGCGAATCGACGAATATCCGCACAAGCTCTCCGGCGGTATGCGCCAGCGCGTGATGATAGCGATGGCGCTCGCCTGCGATCCACAGCTCCTGATCGCGGATGAACCGACCACTGCGCTCGACGTCACCCTGCAGGCGCAGATTCTGGAGCTGATGCGGGAATTGAAGGCGGCAAGCGGCGCCGCCATCATCCTGATCACCCACGATCTTGGCGTGGTCGCCGAAGTCTGCGACGAGGTCGCGGTGATGTATGCTGGCGAAATCGTCGAGCGCGCGCCGGTGGACGAATTGTTCTCCACACCGCAACACCCCTACACCGTCGGCCTGCTCGGCTCGATCCCGCGGCTAGACCATCGCACCGGACAGCTCGCGACGATCGAAGGCATGGTGCCGAACATGGCGCAGCCGCCCGCCGGCTGCCGCTTCGCCGCGCGATGCCCCTTCGTACTGGACGCCTGCACCAGGGCGCCACCGCCACTCGTCGAAGTGAACCCCGGCCATCTCTCGCGCTGCATCCGCGCGCCGCTCGAACTTCTGGTGTCGTGATGGCGTTGCTTGAGGTCGAAGGACTGGTCAAGCATTTCGTCGCCGAACGCTCGCTGTTCGGCAGGGCGCTGGCGCATGTCAGAGCGGTCGACGGCGTTTCCTTCTCGCTCGAAGCCGGCAAGACGCTCGCTCTGGTCGGCGAATCCGGCTGCGGCAAATCCACCGTCAGCCGCCTCGTATTGCGGCTGATCGAGCCGGATGCGGGCATCGTGCGGTTCGGCGGCCGCGACCTGCTCTCGCTCGGCGCCGACGATTTGCGGGCCTTCCGCCGCGAGGCGCAGATCATCTTCCAGGACCCTTACGCCTCCCTCAATCCGCGCATGACCGTCGGCCAGATCCTGACCGAACCGCTGGCGCTGCACGATCTCGTGCCGGCGGCGCGACGGCGCGAGCGCGTCGAGGAGCTGCTGCGGCTGGTGGGCCTCGAGCCGCGGCTCGCACGGCGCTATCCGCACGAGTTCTCCGGCGGCCAGCGCCAGCGCATCGCCATTGCCCGCGCGCTCGCGGTCGAGCCGAAGCTGATCATCTGCGACGAGCCGGTCTCGGCGCTCGATGTCTCGATCCGCTCGCAGATCCTCAATCTGCTGCGCGAGCTCCAGAACCGGCTGGGGCTGGCCTATATCTTCGTCTCGCACGACCTCGCGGTGGTCAAGCACATCGCCGACCGCGTCGCCGTGATGAATCTCGGCTGTATCGTCGAAGAGGGCGATGCGGACGCGCTGTTCGCCCACCCACGCCATCCCTATAGCCGCGCCCTGTTGTCCGCGATCCCCCTGCCGCAGCCGCACGCCAAGCGGGCGAGAGTCGTGCTGAAAGGCGAGATCCCGAGCGCGCTCAACCCGCCGGCCGGCTGTCGTTTCCACACCCGCTGCCCCTTCGTCGTCGATCGCTGTCGCACCGAAGCGCCGGGGCTGGTGGCCGACGGTACAGGCCACGCCACCGCGTGTCATCGCGTGGGCGAGCTGCCCTCGGCTGACGCCATCCTGCCCGCAGCGGGCGGGTTTTCTCCGGCACTGGCAAAACTAGTCGGAGCCTTCAGCCGAAAGACGGAAGGCGCTGGCCCGGCCGGGGTTGTTATACAGAGTGCAACGTCTACGACGACGTAGCCGAAGCAATGGGGACTGTCCGATGAAGATGTTTCGCCTGGCCATAATGTCCGCCGCTGTCCTGCTGTCGCTTGCCGTGGCCGCACAGGCCCAGACCACACTGCGCATCGGCCTCGCCGAAGACCCCGACATCCTCGATCCCTCCATGGCCCGCACCTATGTCGGCCGCATCGTATTCTCCGCGTTCTGCGACAAGCTGTTCGACATCGACGAGAAGCTCAACATCGTGCCGCAGCTCGCGCTGTCGAGCGAGACCGTCGATGACGGCAAGGGCCTCGTCATCAAGCTCCGGCCCGGCGTGAAATTCCACGACGGCGAGCCGTTCGATGCGGAGGCCGCCAAATTCTCGCTGGAGCGCCATCTGACCTTCCCCGGCTCGTTCCGCAAGCCGGAGCTCGCCTCGGTCGACCACATCGAGGTCGTCGATCCCCTCACCATCAAGCTGGTGCTCAAGTCACCGTTCTCGCCGCTGCTCGCCCAGCTCACCGACCGCGCCGGCATGATGATGTCGCCGAAAGCGGCGAAGGAGGCCGGCGACAAGTTCGGCCTGCGCCCGGTCTGCGCCGGTCCTTACAAATTCGTCGAGCGCGTGCAGCAAGACCGCATTGTGTTCGAGAAATTCGCCGACTACTGGAACAAGGACAACGTCTTTATCGATCGCATTGTGTTCCAACCCATCGTCGATGCCACCGTGCGGCTGGCGAACCTGAAATCCGGCGGCCTCGATCTGATCGAGCGCGTACTCGCCACCGACCTCAAGGAAGTGCGCGCGGATTCGCGGCTGAAGGTCGCCACCGCCATCGAGCTCGGCTACCAGGGGCTCACGCTCAATATCGGCAAGGACAAAGCCAAGGGACCGCTCAGCCAATCCGCCAAGGTGCGGCAAGCACTCGACCTTGCCATCGACCGCGAAGCCATCAACCAGGTCGTGTTCAACGGCGAGTTCCAGCCCGGCAATCAATGGGTCAATCCTGATCATCCCTACTACCAGAAATCTCTTCCTATCCGTCCTCGCAACGTGGACAAGGCCAAGGCGCTGCTGAAGGAGGCCGGCGTAACGCCGCCGGTCAGCGTCGATTTCCTGGTGCCGAAGGGCGCTGAGACGGAGACGCCGGCGCAGGTGATCCAGTCGATGGCCGCGGACGCCGGGTTCGACATGAAGATCCGCGTCACCGAATTCGCGACTGGGCTCAAGCAGGCCGAAGCCGGCGACTTCCAGGCCTATATGCTCGCCTGGAGCGGCCGCGTCGATCCCGATGGCAATAGCTATGTCTTCCTGCACAGCAACGCCCCGCAGAACTACAGCGCCTGGAACAACGCCCAGGCCGACAAGGCGCTCGATGACGCGCGGCTCGTCACCGACCCCGCCAAGCGCAAGGCCATCTACGAAACGCTGGCGAAACTGGTCCAGGACGAGGAGCCGCTCCTCTACCTCTATCACCGCCGCATCATCATCGCGCACACCACCAAGCTCGAAGGCTACAAGCAGATGCCCGATGGCCTCGTACGCGTCATCGGCCTCAAGCTGAAGTGACGCAGCGAGAATGCTGAACTTCCTCGCCCGCCGTCTTGCGCAGATCGTACCGACGCTGTTCTTCGTCTCGGTGCTGATCTTCTCGCTCCAGCAATTGCTGCCGGGCGATCCGGCGCTGGTGATGGCGGGCGAAGAGCGCGACCCAGCCGTGATCGAGCAGATCCGGCACCAGTACCGGCTCGATCAGCCGGTTCCCGTGCAGTACGCCTACTGGATCAAGGGCGTTCTGACAGGCGATTTCGGCGAGTCGCTGCGCAACAAGATGCCGGTGCGCGAGCTGATCGCACAGAAGCTGCCGGTGACGCTCCAGCTCGGCTTGATGGCGATCGTGATCGCGTTCCTGATCGGCATCCCCGCCGGTATCGTCGCCGCCGTGAAGAAAGGGTCCGCATGGGATTACGGCGCCAATCTGTTTGCGCTGTGGGGCATCTCGACGCCGAACTTCTGGCTCGGCATCATGCTGATCTTCCTGTTCTCGATCGAGCTCGGCTGGTTACCGGCCTCGGGCTACGTGCCACTCACCGAGAACTGGCGTGCAAGCCTAGCTGCCACCATCATGCCGGCCTTCGTGCTCGGCAATGCGATTTCCGCGATCCTGATGCGGCATACCCGCAGCGCCATGCTCCAGGTGCTGGAAAGCGACTACGTCCGCACTGCGCGTGCGAAGGGACTGTCGGAGCGCTCCGTCATCCTCAAGCATGCGATGCGCAATGCGCTCACGCCTGTCATCACGCTCGGCGCACTCGAGCTCGGCACGCTGCTGTCCGGCGCCGTGCTGACCGAGCAGATCTTTTCCATTCCCGGCTTCGGCAAGCTGATCGTGGACGCCGTCTTCAACCGTGACTATGCAGTCGTGCAGGGCGTGGTGCTGGTGACGGCCACGGTCTACATCACGCTGAACCTGGTCGCCGACGTCGCCTATATCCTCGTCAATCCGCGGCTCCGGGGCTAGATCCATGACCGACGCCGCGCTGCCCGGCCCCGCCACGCAAGCCTACGAGCTGGACAGCCCCTCACGCCGCGCGCGCCGGCGGCTGTTCAAGCGCAAGGCGGCGGTGTTCGGGCTCATCGTGCTCACGATGTTCATCGCTCTTGCCCTCCTTGCGCCGATCGTCGTGCCTTATGATCCCGTCGCGACGAGCTGGAGCCTGGTCCGCAAACCGCCTACCGCGGCGCACTGGTTCGGCACCGACGAGCTCGGCCGCGATATCCTCAGCCGTGTCGTCTACGGCGCGCGGGCCTCACTGCTCGCCGGCCTGATCTCGGTCGTGATCGCGCTCGGCATCGGCGTGCCGCTCGGCCTGCTCTCCGGCTATCGCGGCGGGTTCACCGACGCGCTGATCAGCCGGATCACCGACGCGATGCTGGCCTGCCCGTTCCTGATCCTGGCGATCGCGCTGGCGGCATTTCTCGGTCCGAGCCTCGGCAATGCCATGATCGCGATCGGCATCTCGGCAACGCCGATCTTCATCCGCCTGACCCGTGGGCAGGTGCTGAGCGTCAAGGCCGAAGACTATGTCGAGGCCGCGCGGGCGCTCGGCAATCCGCCATGGCGGATCGCGTTCTCGCATATCCTGCCGAACATTTTGCCCGCGCTTCTGGTGCAGGCGACGCTGTCGATCGCGGCGGCCATCATCGCCGAGGCGGCGCTGTCGTTCCTTGGCCTCGGCCAGCAGCCACCGGCGCCGTCCTGGGGCAGCATGCTCAATGCGGCCCAGCGCTTCCTGACCCAGGCGCCCTGGATGGCGATCTGGCCGGGGCTCGCGATCTTCCTCGTTGTGCTGTCGCTGAATCTGCTCGGCGACGGCCTGCGCGACGCGCTCGATCCGCGCCAGCGCTAGATCACAATGAAAGAGATTAAGCTCGGTCGGCCGCCCGAGGTCCACCTCTCCCCAGCGGGGAGAGGTCGGATTGCGCCTGGCGATGCGAAGCATCGTCCAGTGCAATCCGGGTGAGCGGCCGCGGCATTCGGTGAGACCGTAACCCCTCACCCGGATTGCATCTTTCGATGCGATCCGACCTCTCCCCACGGGAGAGGTCGAGCTCGGCTCGCATCGGTTTACCCCGACCTGGTCCTTCTTCAGATCACCACCTCGCGCATCACACGACGGCAATCCATCTCGTATTCGAGATCGACCACCGGAGGCCGGGCAAAATGCCAGGTCAGGCCCGACCGCAGCGCGCCGCGGCGGACCAGTTCGTCGACGAGTGCGTGGTGGAAGTCGTGCACGGAATAGGCCTGCACGCCGGTCGTATCCTTCCAGCCGAAGCCGAAGGCGGCCATCCGGCGCTCCATCTGCGAGGTCGCGGTGAAACGTACCTTCTCGCGCAGCCCCTCCGGGCTGAGGTCGCGGTAGCGCACCGTGCGCTCGACATAGGTCCCGCTGCCCTCGCGCGCTTCGGCGCCGCCCGCGATCACAAAGCTCGGCGCCGTCGAGCGTGTCGGGCGCGTGAAGCAGAAGGCGTAGAACGACGGCTCGGACGGTGCATCGATCTCGGGACAGACATTGCTGCGCGCCACCGGATTGGTGGTGCCGTCGAAGATGCCCCATTCGGACAGCGTCTTCACATAGTGCAGATTGAACGCGCGAAAGCCCTCTTCGCTGAAGGCCGCCGGCGAGCGCAGCTCGCAGGCGCAGAACGCGGTCAGCGGCCGCCCTGCCTCCTGGATGAACTTCGCGGCGAGCGCAAATCCTTCGGCGAGCGGCACGAGCCGGTCGAAGCGAACGCGCTCGATCTCATAGCCCTCATCGGCGGCCGCACCGGCCGAATATTGGAACACCGACGGAATGAAACGATAGTTGCCGGCAGAAAATTCACGCGTCATGTCGCCCCCTAGTCCAGTTGAATACGAATACCCTTGGCACCATTGAGAAGGCGCTTCAGGTGAAAGCCGGCCAGCGCATCGTCGGCGTGCATCCCGACCAGCGCGGCAAAGGCCGGCATGGCGGCAGCGTCGCCGGCCTCCATCTTGGCAAAAGCCTGGGAATAAAGCGCCGTTTCAGGCGCTTCGAATTTGGTCTGCGGCAGCGGCTCGAACGCGCGCAGCGGCTCGCTGCGTCCGCGGAGCATCAACTCGCCCACCGGCCGGCCCTGAAAATTATCAGCCGCGTCGGCGACGCTGGAGCTGACGCAGATGCGGGTACCCAGTTGCTTGTTGGCAGCTTCCAGCCGCGCCGCGATGTTGATGGTGTCCCCATACGCGGTGTAGTCGAAAAAGCGGTTGCCGCCGAAATTGCCGACCAGGGCCGACCCGGCGTGAATGCCGATGCGGGTGGCGCCGAAATCCACGCCCTTGCTGCTCTGGCGCGCGCAAAAATCCTGGGCCCAAGCATTCAGATCATGGGCGCAGGCGACTGCACGCGTCGCATAGTCCGGCTGATCGCCGGGCGCGTTGAACAGCACCTGGATCGCATCGCCGATGATCTTGGCGACCGTCCCCTCATGCGCGAAGACGACTTCGGTCATCCCGCCGACATACTCGTTAAGGAGCTCGCCCAGCGTCTCCGGCGGCGCGCTCTCGACCAGGGACGTGAAGCCGGTGATATCAGTGAAAATGGTCGCGACATCGCGCCACTGCACCTCGATCCCTTCACCCTCGCCGCCCGCCGCCAGACGCTTGGCGAGTTCGGGCGAGAAATGGCGCGACAACGATGCGTGGGCGCGCTCCGCCTCCGCCTGTCGGCGCCGCACCTCGCGCAGCATCTCGACATGGCGGATGGTCTTCTGGATCGTCATTTCCAGGTCGGCGAAGTCGATCGGCTTCGTGAGGAAGTCGAACGCGCCGCGGTTCATGGCGGTGCGGATGTTGCTCATGTCGCCATAGGCCGAGACGATGATGGTCGACTTCTTGTCCTCGGCCTCCTGGAGCTTCTGCAACAGCGACAGCCCATCCATGCGCGGCATGTTGATGTCCGAGACCACCATGTCGACATGCGGATGCTGCTCGAGCGACTCCAGCGCCTCGAGGCCATCACGCGCGAACATGATGGCGACGCGCCCGTCGCGGATCTGCCTGCGGAATTTTTGCAGGATCAGTGCCTCGAGGTCCGGCTCGTCGTCGACGAAGAGGATGGTCGCGGTCATGCGGCTTGCTCGAGCCTCGTGTCGATCTGCTGCCGCAGCAGAGCGAAGTCGATCGGCTTGGTCAGAAGCCCGGTGGCGCCGCGCTCGATCGCCTTCCGGTGCGTCTCGGCATCGCCATAGGCCGTGATCATGATGACAGGAACGTCCGGATATTCTGCACGCACCTTCGGCAGCATGTCGAGCCCACTCATGCCGGGCATGTTGATGTCTGACAGGATCAGGATCAGCGAGGGGTCGCGAACCTCGGCGGCGCGCTTCAGCGCATCGGGCGCCGACGGCGCGAATTCCATCTGAAAGCGGCCGGCGCGCAGGTCACGCCGGAACTGCTGCCGGAACAGCGCCTCCACGTCGGGCTCGTCATCGACAACCAGGATGTAAACGTTCAAGGCTTGCCTCCGGTAGTGTCCCCTGCCGCCATCGTACGCGGCAGCGTGATGATGAACTCGGTGAATACACCAGGCTCGGTTTTCACATCGATCGTGCCGCCGTGCTGTTTCACGACGATGTCATGGCTCATGGAAAGGCCGAGCCCGGTCCCTTCGCCGGCCGGCTTCGTCGTGAAGAAGGGATTGAACATCTTCTGCTTCACCTCAGGCGGAATTCCGGTGCCGTTATCGCGGATCCGTATCTCGACCATGCTGCCGAGGTTTCTGGTCGTCGCGCTCAGCGTAGGCTCGAACCCAACCGCCGCGCTCTCCTTGAGCTTTGCGGCGGCATAGAAGCCGTTCGAGATCAGGTTGAGGAAAACGCGCGTGATCTCCTGCGGATAGATGTCGATCATGCCGGCGGCGGGGTCGAAGTCGCGCTTGAGCGTAACATTGAAAGCGGGCCGTTCGGCACGTGCTCCGTGATAGGCCAGATTGAGGCTCTCTTCCACGATCGCGTTGATATCGGTCGGGCGATGCTCGCCTGAGCCTTCGCGCGAATGCAAGAGCATGTTTCGGACGATGGAATCGGCGCGTCTGCCATGCTGCACCACCTTCTCGAGATTGCTCTTGAGCATGGCGGTCAGTTCGTCGATCTCCTCCTTGGTCTTGCCGTCGAGCGCTGCCGTTTGCAGGACCTCGTTGAGCTCGTCGATCAGCTCGGTCGACACGGAGGAGAAATTGTTGACGAAGTTGAGCGGGTTCTTGATCTCGTGGGCGATCCCCGCCGTGAGCTGGCCGAGCGAGGCGAGCTTCTCGGTCTGGATCAGGCGATCCTGAGCGGCGCGCAGATCGTTCAGCGATTGCCGCAGTTCTGCGGTCCGCTGCTCGACCTTGTTTTCGAGGTCGGCATAGGACTCCTGCAAGCGCGCACCCATGTGGTTGAACTGGTCCGCGAGCCCCTCCAGCTCGTCGCCGGTTTTGATCGAGATGCGCTGGGAGAAATCGCCGCCACCGATCCGCTCGGCGCCGCTGCGCAGCGCCTGGATCGGGCCAACCA
>JAEWFG010000218.1 GCA_023388935.1 Pseudomonadota bacterium
AGGACGGCAAGGAAGAGAACCCCGTCAACCTCGATCCCCGCATGGCCAAGCTCGCCGGCGGCGTCCATCGCCTCGACGGCCAGCTCATGGTCGTCCTCGACGTCGACCGCGTCCTCGAGCTCGCGCCGGAGATGATGGCGGCGTGAGCTGACGGCATCGCCGCCGACGGACTTGCAATTGGAAGTGTTCCCGCAAAGGGGACAGGAAGCAGAGGTTCACATGCGAACTTGTCTCGTCGTTGATGATTCCAGCGTGATCCGCAAGGTTGCGCGCCGGATCCTGGAGGGCCTCGACTTCCAGATCCTCGAGGCCGAGGACGGTGAGAAGGCGTTGGAGGCTTGCAAGCGCGGCTTGCCCGATGCCGTGCTGCTCGACTGGAACATGCCGGTCATGGACGGTTACGAGTTTCTCGGCCATCTGCGCCGCATGCCCGGCGGCGACCAGCCCAAGGTGGTGTTCTGCACCACCGAGAACGACGTCGCCCACATCGCGCGCGCGCTGCATGCCGGCGCCAACGAGTACATCATGAAGCCCTTCGACAAGGACATCGTGACTGCGAAGTTCCAGGAAGTCGGCCTGATCTGAGCCGGCACCCGGAGGCTGAACGGATCCTTCGGCGTTTGTTTCTAACTGAACCGTTTCAGTCTGAGTTGGTGAGTAATGAGCGTTGCGTTCGCAGGCAATTCGACCACGAGCCCGTCGCGCGAAGCCGGGCCGCTGCGGGTGATGGTCGTCGACGACTCCGTCGTCATACGCGGTCTGATCTCGCGCTGGATCGGTGCCGAGCACGACATGGAGGTCGCGGCCTCGCTGCGCACCGGGCTCGAGGCGGTCAACCAGCTCGAACGCGTTAATCCCGACGTTGCCGTGCTCGACATCGAAATGCCCGAACTCGACGGCATCTCCGCGCTGCCGCGATTGCTTGCGAAGAAGCGCGACCTCGTCATCATCATGGCTTCCACGCTGACACGCCGCAACGCGGAGATCAGCTTCAAGGCTCTATCGCTCGGTGCGGCCGACTACATTCCGAAACCGGAATCGACGCGCGAGACGTCCGCCGCCGACATCTTCCGTCACGACCTCATTCAGAAGATCCGTCACCTCGGTGCACGGCTGCGCCGGAAGCCCGCGGTTGCGAGCCCGCCGCTGGCGCCCGCGGGCCTGGCTCCGGCCGCGCGGGGACCAGTCGCGCGGCCCGTCGCGCCCGGACCAGCCCCGTCCGTGCATGCGCCGTCATCGCTGTCGCTGGCTACGCGTCCGTTCTCGACTCAGGCACCAAAAGTGCTGCTGATCGCCTCCTCGACCGGCGGTCCTCAGGCGCTGATGGCGCTCGTCGCCGAGCTCGGCCCGGTGATCGATCGTTTTCCGGTATTGATCACCCAGCACATGCCACCGACCTTCACCACTATTCTTGCCGAGCATATGGCGCGTTCGAGCCGCCGGCCGGCGAGCGAGGCGGTCGACGGCGAGAGAGTGAAGCCGGGACGGATCTATCTGGCACCGGGCGGCAAGCACATGCGTGTCGCGCGTAACGGCGCGGACGTGGTGATCGCACTCGACGATGGTCCCGCCGTCAATTTCTGCAAGCCAGCGGTCGATCCTCTGTTCACTTCCGCCATCGACATCTGGCATGGCAACATCCTCTCCGTGATCCTGACGGGTATGGGCTCGGACGGCATGCGCGGCGGCAAGGACATCGTGGCCGCCGGCGGTAGCGTCATCGCGCAGGACGAAGCCTCCAGCGTGGTTTGGGGCATGCCGGGCGCGGCCGCCCATGCCGGCATCTGCGCGGCGATCCTGCCGCTCAACCAGATCGGCGCCAAGGTCAATCGTCTGTTCGCAGGAGACCGCTCGTGACGCCCGCGGACTACGACTATCTCCGCAAGTTCCTGAAAGAGCGCTCGGGCCTCGATCTCTCCGCCGACAAGCAGTATCTGGTCGAAAGCCGCCTGGTGCCGCTTGCCCGCAAGGCGAGCCTTCCCGGCATTCCCGATCTCGTGCTGAAGATCAGGAACGGCGACGGCCGGCTTGCGACCGACGTGGTCGAAGCGATGACTACCAACGAGACCTTCTTCTATCGCGACAAGATCCCGTTCGATCATCTGCGCGACACGATCCTGCCGGACCTGCTCCAGGCGCGCGCGGCGCGCAAGTCGCTGCGCATCTGGTCGGCGGCGTCCTCGACGGGGCAGGAGCCTTATTCGATCGCGATGTGCGTAAAGGAGATGGGCGCAGCCTTCGCCGGCTGGCGTGTCGAGATCGTCGCCACCGATCTTTCGCAGGAGGTGCTGGAGAAATCCAGGGCCGGCGTCTACAGCCAGTTCGAGGTGCAGCGTGGCCTGCCGATCCAGCACCTGATGAAGTACTTTACGCAGTCGGGCGAGATCTGGCAGCTCAATGCCGATATTCGCGCGATGGTCCAGTTCCGCCAGCTCAACCTGTTGCAGGACTTCTCCTATCTCGGCACGTTCGACGTCATCTTCTGCCGCAACGTGCTGATCTATTTCGACCAGGACACCAAGGTCGCCATCTTCGAGCGCATGACGAAGTGTATGGAGACCGACGGCACACTGCTGCTTGGCGCCGCCGAATCCGTCGTCGGCATCACCGACGCTTTCCGCCCTGTCGCCGACCGCCGCGGCCTCTACCAGCTCAATCCGGCGCGCTCGGGCCGTCCCATGGGCGGATTGATGCCGCAGCCGCTGAAGGTCGCCGCGGCGAGGTAGTGCACCGAACAACCGGCGATCCGAGAGAACGCCGTCGTTGCGAATGACCGGCAATACCTGACGGGATAATGCTGCGTCATTGTTGTGCTTTGTCATCGCTCAGTTGGCGATGAGACGCGCGATCTCGCTCGACATCTTTTTTCTGACGCCTGCACGAAGTCGATAAAGTCACCGTTGCTCACGAGCTCGGTCGGGACATTGTCGGCGACGATCTGTCCATAGAACTCGACAAACTCGTTCTCGATCTCCGGGGTGAAGTCCTCGAGTGGCCTACATCCCAGAAGGGGACGGCACTCCCAAAAACAAAAACCCCGCCATTTGCGGCGGGGTCCAGGCTGGGAGGAGCGAGCCCCGAGGGGCTCGCGACGTAACCCAGGATCAGGCGGGGATGCGCTCTTCGTGCTCGTGCGGCTCGCGCAGCACGTAGCCGCGGCCCCACACGGTCTCGATGAAGTTGCGTCCCTCGGAAGCGTTGGCGAGCTTCTTGCGGAGCTTGCAGATGAAGACGTCGATGA
>JAEWFG010000080.1 GCA_023388935.1 Pseudomonadota bacterium
CTGCAAGATGGCCGATCGAGGACAAATTTCTAAAGCGCTTGTCGACGGTCCCCTTGCGTTTGATACCGCGGTGAGCGCTGAAGCTGCACAGCAGGAGCATATCGCATCGCCAGTGGCGGGGAGAGCGAATATCCTGCTCGTTCCCGACATCGAATCCGGAAACATGTTGGTCAAACAGCTGACGTTCATGTCAGGAGCCGTTGGCGCAGCAATCGTGCTGGGAGCCCGCGTTCCGATCGTCTTGACAAGTAGCTCGGACAAGCTGCGGACGCGCCTTGCATCAGCAGCTGTTGCTCTACTGCTTGCCGATGCCAAACGCCGGTCGATCCGAGGCCTGTCGGGCGCGAAATAGAGCTGAACCAAGCGCCACGCTGGCTTGACGACGGACACGTGCTCTAAGAGAGGATGTTCGCAATGATCGAGTTCTCAGCACGCCCTTTGGCCGGAAAGAAGGACGTCATATTCGGCATCGCAAACCAGTATTCCATTGCCTATGGTTGCGCCCAGGCATTTCGAGGACTCGGCTCCGATCTTGCACTGACATATTTGGGCGAGAAGGCAAAGCCACATGCTGAACCGCTCGCGAAGGCGCTCGACGCCTCCATTTTGCTCCCGTGCGACGTGAGAGTGCCGGAGCAGCTGGAAAATGTCTTCCAGGTGATTGAGAAGACCTGGGCCAAGCTGGACTTTGCGCACCACTCGATCGCCTCGGCCCCCAAGCAGGATCTCCACAGTCCACTGTCGCAGTGCTCTCGCGACGGCTTTCTGCAGGCAATGGACGTGTCATGCTACTCCTTCATACGCATGGTCCATCTTGCCGCGTCAATGGTGCACGATGGAGGAACCACCATGGCATATTACGGAGTCGAGAAGGTGATCGACAACTACAATGTCATGGGAGTCGTCAAGGCTGCGTTGGAAAGCTCGGTTCGCTATCTCGCCTCCGAGCCCGGACCAAGACTTATTCGCGTGCATGCTGTTTCTCCAGGGCCGATAAGAACGCGTGCGGCTTCGGGGATCGAGCATTGCGATGAATTGCTGGAGCGCGCGGCCCAACGCGCACCCGAACGAGATCTGGTTTCGATCGAGGATGTCGGCGCCACGACGGTCTACCATTGAACGACGCCCGCTAAGTTCCTTACATTCAAGAACTTAGTCGCATTTTGCAAGGGAGCCCCATGTGTCCATCATGTGTCCCGCTTCCTTGAGGGCGGATTGGCGCGATAGCGTTCAGCAAAGTCGCGCCCTTTTACCGGGTGCGCCTTTGCTGTCATTCGCCGCACGAGCCTTCTATTCAGCTCGCGGCGGCATCAAAGTGGGTCGGCGCAGTAACATTCCGCCCGGCATTGCGTGCTTGCGGCGACAGGGACCGCACGACCGGGATTTCGTCAAGACGGCATTCGCTTCTCCCTATCCGTGGGCGTGCGAATGGCTTTGCCCTGCACCGGTACATGTTTGACCCGGCCGGAGATCCACATGCTGGCTCACTTTCTAATGCGTGCGCGGTTTCGTCGCCGGCGGCCAGATCCGGCGAGAGGCACCGCCCAGTTCGCACGATTCGTGATGGTGTTCACAAGTGCGGCTTGGCTGGCAGTCGCTGCCAAAGCGGATGACCGCCCGAATGATCCATTTGGAAACTACACGACGGAGCTCAACAAGGACGCCCCTGTCGCCAAGATGTGGGACTTGCTCCGATATAAAATGCTGATCGAGAAAGGCTACTTTCAAAAATGCCAGGACACCAAAGCTGATTGCCCGTCCATACCAGAACTCGTGCAAAGGCTTGCTGAAATTCGCCACTACGAGGGCAAAGCGCTGCTGGGTCATCTCAATATGTCGGTCAATCTCATGATCAAGCCGGCACCTGCCAACTGGACGACCCCGCTTCAAGCAATCACGATGAGAAATGGCGATTGCAAAGCCTATTCCATGGCCAAATATGCCGGCGCCCAGGAGCTTGGAATCTCAGCCGATCATGTGAGACTCGTGATCGTGCACATTCCCCGGCGCGGTGAGGACCACATGATCACCGCGGTTTATCTCGATGGCGAGTGGTTCCTCCTGGATAACTTGACGAATTTCCTCGTGAAAGATTCTGAAAGGACGGATTACGAGCCTCTGGCCGTGTTGGACTACAGAGGGGTCCGCCGCTACCTTTCCGCCTTCTGGTTGGATTAGAGATCCACGTCTCCAGCGGGGCGCAGCGCGCGAACATTGTACCTGCTTGACGGCGTCCGAAAGATTGTTGGCGGCGTCATCTCACGTCCGAATCTCACAGGCAGTTTTCGCGCATCTCGGAAAGCCACCCCGAGCCACGGCTGATTGAAATTAAGTGTCGACTCGCTACATCTACTGCAAAAAGTCAATTGTCGACAGGCCGTCGACGCGTGCACCGACAACGCGGATTGGTGTCATTGATAAACTTCATTGTGGAAGGACTACAGGCTCGAAACGTTCAAGGAAATTGTAAAAGAAGGTCGCAAGTTTGTAGTCTTTGTCACGAGGAGCCAGCCCACAGTGACATTTCCCGGGCGGCGGGTTTTTGTTAGCTGCGTAGCGTGGCGAAGTGTACCAAGGCACCGGTCAAAAAGCCGGAAGCGCCTCAGATGCCCGGCTTGAACCCGCATTCGAGAAGGTCGTTCAATTCGAGCCGGAACATCTCGTCATTCCAATCGCTCCCGTCAGGGAGCCGATTGTCGGCGATGACCAGGCGCGATTTTGCTTGATCGCGTAAGGTGCGGCGCTCGAATGGCGAAAGCCGGCGGCGAGCTGCTTCAATTTGATTGAGATCAACAGATCGCCTGTTCGATCTGCCATCAATTAATAGAGGGGTGGAGGGCATTGAGACGGAGGTCCGGACACATGATCGGCCTCTTCGTAGGATGTTGGCACTTGTGGGAGCGGGGCGTCGTTGGGGCGCTCGTCGGGGCTCTATTGTTTGTAGCGATTTGCTATGGATGCACCAGCCTTATTGCGTCTTTTTGGAGCTTGTTCTCCTTCCTTGATTTGTCGGCGCGGGGAGCCGTTGGGGCGCTCACCGGCGCTGTCTTGTTGATTCTCGTTCCCGCCTACGCACCACCAGTACGGCGTAAATATCGCGCTATCGGAGCGGGCGTAGTGCCAGCGCGGCGATAAGATGCAAGGTCGTGGGAACTTGAGCGGTTCAGATTGAGCCTTACGAAAGGAGCCTTGCTATGCTTGAACAAGAGATTCGCGATCGCATACAGAAGCTTGTCCGTCCGTTCCGCATCACTAAAGGCGAGAACTTTCGGCTCAAGGGCTTCGAGCCGGGCGATACCGGCGGCATGACGTTAGATAAAGCCCAGGGGGCCGAGCTCGTCCAGCTCGGCACCAAATGGCTGGCGGAAGAACAAGACATGCTCTACGCCCAGGACCGCTGGTCCTTGCTACTCATCTTCCAAGCAATGGACGCGGCCGGCAAAGACAGTACGATCAAGCATGTGATGTCCGGCGTCAATCCTCAGGGCTGTCAGGTGTTCTCGTTCAAGCAGCCGTCGTCGGAGGAACTTGATCACGACTTCATGTGGCGCTACATCATTCGATTACCCGAGCGCGGACGCATCGGCATCTTCAATCGGTCCTACTACGAAGAAGTCC
>JAEWFG010000258.1 GCA_023388935.1 Pseudomonadota bacterium
CTACCTTCTTTCCTGTACTTGCCAGAGGAAGCGGTCGCAGCACAATTGCGCGGTGCGGAGGTCGGAGACGGGCAATGGATCGTCGGCCTTTTTGCACGCATGAAGGCAAGCGAAGCGCCCGGACGGGTCGTCCATTCCGCAAAGTCATGGCTTTGCCATCACGCCGCCGACCGGTCGGCACCGTTTCTGCCATGGGGATCGACGGATCTGGCAGGTGAGCAGAAAATCTCACCAGTACGCGCCTCGGCACTGATTCTGAACTATCTGCGAGAGATCTGGAACAGCCGGTTTGCCCAGGCCGGATTTGCGTTCGATGATCAGGACATCACGGTTACCGTCCCGGCTTCCTTCGATGCGGCGGCGCAGCGGCTGACGATTACCGCCGCCGAGGAAGCGGGCTTTCCCGACGATGTGCGACTGCTCGAAGAGCCGCAGGCTGCGTTCTATTGCTGGCTGGAAAGCCACGACCCAGCGCTCGATTTATTTCAGCAGCCCGACCACGGCGATGTCGGGCTGCGACACGTGCTGGTCATCGATATCGGCGGTGGCACCTCGGATTTCAGCATTTTTGAAGTTCGCCTGAATGAACAAACGCCGGACCCTGACATCAAGCGGGTCGCGGTGAGCGAGCACACGTTGCTCGGCGGCGACAATATTGACCTTGCCGTCGCCCATTTCCTGGAGCCGCGGCTTGCCGGGGCGGGCGCCCGGCTCTCCGGCCCGCAATGGGATCAGCTCGTCGCTGCCTGCCGTCATCTCAAAGAGCACGCGCTAGCCGCTCCGGGGCCGGCGGACGAGCAGTTCGTTGTTGCACTGGCCGGTCGCGGATCGGGGATGGTCGGCAGCTCGCAGACGGCGAGGGTGATGCGAGCGGAAATCGAGCGCCTATTGCTGGACGGATTTTTTCCCTTCTGCGACGCGGCCGCGCGGCCGTACCGGGCGCGCGCGGCACTGAGAGAATGGGGGCTTCCTTATCCTTCCGACAGCGCGATAACCCGACACCTTGCCGAATTCCTCAACGATCGCCCGCGCATTGATGCCGTCTTGTTCAACGGCGGATCCGTCAGACCGCCGCTCGTGCGTCAAAGACTCCGCGAACAAATCGGAGCCTGGCAGGACGGCTTCGTACCGGAGGTACTGGAGAACGAGGAGCCGGATCTGGCGGTGGCGCGAGGAGCCGCGCAATTTGGTGCCCTTCTCCACCACCGTTCGGCTCGCATCGCCGCTGGGGCCGCCGCTGCGATCTTTCTCGAAGTAGAGGGGATACAGGCAACGGATCGCCAGACTGTGCGTCCGCCCCTCGTATGCGTTCTTCCTCAGGATGCAGCGCCGTCGCAGCTTTTTGAGATCGCTGATCTTGGGCTTAAACTCCGCACCGATCAGATGGTGCGCTTCCAGGCTTATTCTTCAACCCGGAAGAGCGTCAGCCGGGCCGGCGACATCGTAGCCTGGTCCGAAGGCGAATTTCACCCCTTGCCCCCGCTCCAGACCATCGTCAGGACGGCTGAGCTTTCCGGTCCGGTAGCGGACGGGATGTTGCCCGTCGGTCTGACGGCGCGGATGAACGCACTGGGGCTGCTCCACATCTCGTGCATCAGCGCCGACCCCGCGGTCCAGCAGTCCTGGCCGCTGGAATTCAACATGCGCGAACACGTTCAAGGCGTCGCGGGCGCGCCCGGTGCGTCGCGGGCGCGGGAAGCAAATGCTCCGATTGAACCGAACGCTTCAGCAGACGAGCTGGAAACGGCACGCAGGCAGATCGGGATCGTGTTCACCCAACCTGCCACTAACAGCAAGAAGAACAAAATTACTGCTGCCACGATCCTCAAGAGTGTGGAGCGCATCCTCGCGTCTGCCAGAAGGGAATGGAACGGGCCCCTGCTGCGCGCCCTTTGGCCTTCGCTTGAGGAGCGGTGGGACGACAGGCGACGTTCGGCGGACCACGAAGAGGCATGGCTCATCATGGCTGGATTCCTGCTGCGTCCGGGCTTCGGCGTTGTCCGGGACGACCTTCGTATCGATGCCCTGTGGCGAGTGCACGATGGCGGCCCGTGTTTTCCCAGTCGGCGCATCAAGAGCCAGGAATACATCCTTTGGCGCCGGGTAGCGGGCGGGCTCACGCGCGAACGTCAGACCAAGCTTATCGCCGGAGAGATCGACAGGATCCGTAGCGGCAGAGCACCCGACGAACTCGTGCGCCTGGCTGGATCCCTGGAACTGATCCACCACGACACCAAGGCGGAACTGGTACGTTGCTTCTGCGACATCGCGGTGACGCTTGCACGGGCCAAGCGACACTGCGCTCCTTACCTTGCGGCGCTCGGGCTGCTGCTCAACCGAACTCCGCTCTACGCAGGGCCGGAGACCGTCGTCTCGCCCGATCTCGTCGAGCACGCATATCAGGCTTTCCAGCCCTTCGATTGGACTACGCCGGAGTTGCTCGACCTCCAGATTCTGTTCCTCCGGGCCGCGCGGGTCGTCGACGATCGGCGCCTGGACCTACCCATGTCTTTTCGCGGCCTGATTGCCAGCAAGCTAGAGAAATCCGGCGTCCCTGCGGCGCAGACCGCAAAAATCAAAGGGTTCGTTGCGGTCGGACGATCCGACCGAACCAGTCTATACGACGAGTCACTCCCTCCCGGTCTGATTCTGATCGATTAGACATGCGCGACAAGTGCGTAGCGGTTCGATATGCAACGACGCTGCGGCCGATCCTGATTGAGCTGCGCCACCTGCCCGTCGAGAAGATCGCTGACGAGCTGATCCTGGGCGGACTGCACCATCAATATGGGCGGATCTGATTTACGGTAGGCACAGCGGGCTCCATCACCACCATATCCGCGTTTGAGTTTTCGGCACACACAGGTCTTGAGATGGATCGACTGAAGCGACGAGCAAAAGGTGTCCGCTCTTGCCTTGAGTGCGGTCGTGCGTGCGGACATGGACTCGGTCGCTGAGGGCCATGAACGGAAATGTCGCCAACGTCCACCACTATGCCGGCAACCACGTTTGCAAGCTTTCCGAATTCGGCACGCATTCAGTGACTATTAAACAGGCTGGCCCGCACGCCAACCCATTTCCCAGAACTCGGCCTCGAGCCGGGTGGCTTCCTTGAAGATCGTGATCAGCTCTGCCTCGCGGGCCGGCGTCGCGTAGAGATCGGCGAGACCCTCCAGGTACGCCCGCGCTTTCGCCGCGACCTCTTGGTATGGAGCGCCGGCATACTCGGCGACCCAAACGCGATATGGGTTCGTTGCAGCGTACGCATTGGGGCGAGAGGCGAGCCGCGTCGCGATCTCCGCGTAGCCGATCACGCAGGGGGCAAGCGCCACCTTGAGCGCCAGCAGATCGCCGCGCATTCCAGCGTCGAGTACGTAGCGCGTATAGGCCAACATCTCGACCGCCGGAGGGGTTTGTTCAAGATCGCCGGGCGACAGGCCCCAGCCGGCGCAGAACTTTACATGTAGGTTCATCTCGATGTCGAGGATGGCCGAGAGGCCGGCCGCCGCTTCACGCATGCCAGCGAGATTAGGCGACTTGTAGACGGCGAGGGCGTAGGCGCGAGCAAACTCGATGAGGAACAGGTAGTCCTGAACGAGGTAGTGACGAAACGCTCGTTCGGCGAGCGAACCGTCTGCCAACCCGTTTGTGAAGGGATGCTCGGTGTAGGCCTGCCACTCGGCGGATGCTTCTGTCTTCAGACGCTCGAAGAAACCCATGATCTTTCGCCGCGTTTGCTGCTCAATAGGATCTTGGCTCGCCATCAATAACACGTCTCGAACCGGAGCACACGCCGAGCTCAAGCCTCGGTCAGGCCAGCGAGAACTCACGCAAGTCGAAGCAATCATCGTAGATTATTGCGTCGTAGCGACACTCAGGCGGCCGCTCTTCGTGTTGCCAAATCTCTGCGTAGCGAGGCGTTTTCGCCCGGTTCAGCGGACCGGGAACATCAAATCGCTTCCGATTCTGGGCGGGCTCCATCACCACTACATCCGCGTTTGAGTTTTCGGCACACACACCCGGTACCTCGCGGCGTTGAGCGGGCCGGGAAGATCGTCTGCGAGCCGATCCTGGGCGGACTGCACCATCAATATGGACGGATTTGATTTACGGCAGGCACACCCAGGCGCCGTCGGGAAAACAGGGTCCAAGTGAGGAGGGAGGATCTCGGGGACAGCGAAGGTCCGGTGAACGAGCCGCGCACATTTCTAAATTCCGCACCTTGTCCCAGATCAAAGAATTTTCAATAGGACGCGTGCAGACTGACTCTGCCGAGAATTTTGCCGTCCACCCTCCCGGGACTGGAAGGCCGCCGTCTGCGGTTTTTTAAGCAGGCGGTGTTCTTCGTTAGCAGAACGCGGTGTCCAAATTTCCCGAGATGGGTGCCAGAATTAGTTAGTATCGACGGAAGTGCACTTGTCTGTTTCCGGGAGACGAGGATTGACCGGTTGCATCATCGCTCGGCCGTAGGGGGCGACTGTCCGATGTCGCTGCAATTCCACCGTGCCGTCGAGCGCATGGCGATATGGAGCGCGAGCAGCGGCGGCTTTTCGTTCGTCGTCAGTTTCGAACGTCCCACTGGGGCCGGCTTTCACGGAAACGTCGGCTACGTCGCATCATGGCGTCCGGTTTTTCAGAGCCGTGGCGCCATCAGGATTATCGGCTCGCCCTTCAAGACATTCGACGAGGCCGAGGCCGCGTGCAACGCTATGCTCAAACTCCTAACGAGCGAAGATTAAGAGCCCCGGGATCGAGGTGACCACGGCGCGCTCGGTCTTTTTCTGTTCGCCTATGCCGCGTTGCCAGTCATCGCGCCACCATTGAGCGGCGGTTAGTTGCACACATCCGGACATCGCCATCGTGTCAATGGCGACGACGACGTACTGCGGGCGCCGTTTACGTTCAAACTAGCTCGTTCGCACCTTGGCGTCCCGCAAGCTCCGAACGTAGTAGCCTTGTCTCCGCAAAGCTGACTTAATCTCGTCGCTCACCTTACAAACTTTCTTTCTGCTCTTTCGCCATTTAGTTGACGAACAACATGTAGGGATCGGCGACCCTTTGCTTAGGACGAGCAGATCACGTCTCTGATTGGAATAGACATCAAACATTTTCACCCCCGACCAACAAACTTAATGTCTCGGGCGTGTGCACGGCAATAAATGTGCAACGCGGAAAATCTGCCGCCTCAGTCCAGCTTTAAGAGCGATCCGACGCAAGCCCGGTGTCATGTGGATTGCGGGGAAATGTCTCCCAGTTATACTTTGCCGGCAATTTCTGCTTGTATGTTGTTCTCATGTCGCATTCACGCAGCAACTTCCTTGATCAATATGAGCTGGCGATTGATAAGATCGTCGCGGCTTGTGACGGTGACGTGCATGACGCACTTAGAGCATTGATACTTGTTAATGAGCAACTGGAGCGAAGGCTGGAGTGGATGAACGCTCAATTGAATGATCAGCCAGAGAACCATTCGCCCCGAAAATTGCTCAACTAACCGCTGCCCGACTTTTGTGTGTACCGAAAACCTCATCACAGTGAGCTTGGCAGAGGCCTGCTCGATTGGGTTGAGGTCAGGGCGGTAAGGCGGCAGGAAGAATAGCTTGGCGCCGGCGGAGTGATTGGCGCGCCGGGTGAGTTTTGCCTTTGTGACTTCCGAGATTGTCGATGATGACGATGTCGCCAGGCTTGAGCGCTGGAACCAGCACCTGTTCGACATAGGCCAGGAAGTTTTCGCCGTTGATCGGACCGTCGATCACGCAGGGAGCATCGATACGGTCGTGGCGTAGCTCGGCAAGGAAGGTCAGCGTCCGGCAGCGGCCATATGGAGCCTTGGCGACCAGTCGCTCGCCGCGGGTCCAGCAAGGTCACCCCAGGACGCAGCGACAGTTCGTGGCGCGTGCCATTGACGGTGCGTGTGATCGGTATGGTAGGCGATGCACCGCGCGGCTTTGGCCGCACGCTGGCCGTCTGCAGGCGCGTTTGGCCGGACGGTTGGTCGCCTCGGCCGGGCTTGCGTCTCCACAACAGTTTGGTTTTGCCGCTTTCCTTGGAGAAACTCCACTCGCCTTGAACTCGAGGAGTGAGCGGTGCTGCCGTTTCCCAAGATCATCGTGTCCGCCTCCGACTATCCTCGTCTTGAGCAACTCGCGCGCTGCTGTTGCGGACGATCGGCGCCGGATAGTCTGGGAGAATGCCCGGCATCGATGGCAGGTTGCCGACGGCGTGTGACTCTTCGACCGCCGGGCGACGCACCACATGACGACTTCGACGGGATGCGCCCCGGGATGCGGCTCCTGGAGCCACATGGCGTGACTTCTCTTCCGCTGGTACATCGGCGTGCGACGCGCGAGCACGATCCGTCCACGGAAAAGTTGCGCCGTCTCGCGACAGGACCTCGTGGCGAACCTGCAACACAACTCACTTGCCAGCATCATGCCTTCGCCACTGCGCCGGAGCGGAGCCGGTTGGCCGTGGCATCGGTAGCTACGATTGCGCCGCGATGGCCGCGATAGCCGCGATCGCGGCGGATGCACTCGCGGCTGCCGACCCGACGATCTCAGTGACTGCCCCGCTGCAATGACGTTCGCCTTCGCCTTGGCTGTATTCCATTGAGGCGTGACCACCCAATGCGGCAGGGCAGCCTGGCGGCGGCGGAGATCCGTGCAGCATCGGACGTGGAGCGGCAATCGAGCCGGGCGCAGGGGGCTGCCGCGGAGCGGAAGGAGGAGGCTCGCTCGGTGGCCAATATGGTGACGGCCCTGGCGGCGCGGGAAAGGGCGGACGCTGGAACGGCGGCAGTCCCGTGTGCGTGGCGGTCCCGCTGACGGTGATGACGCTGGTCCCCGTGCCGGTGCCGAGCCCGGTCGCCGAGCCGGTGTTGTCACCGACCGCTGTTCCGGTCGTATGGCCGGTTGCCGACGAGGTGCCGGTTGCCGTCCCGGTTGTGGCGCTGGAATCGTCGATCAATGTTCCGACGCCGGAAATCGACGCACCGTGTAGGAACATGAAATCACGGATCAGCGCATGAACCTGCATACTGGAGGTCGGGTGTCCGGCGTAGGTGGCCCAGCGGCGGAGCGGGAGGTGGAAACTGTCCTGATCGCTCGCGTCGACTTGGTCGTATTTTATGACCCGAACACCCGCTGTGCTGTGCAGCGCGTTGGTGATCCAGTTGTAAGTGGAAAAACGTCCATCGAAATCCCATATCTCTGCGAGAACGTCGGACACGTTGGCGCCAGTTCGACGGAACGAATCCGAATAGATCATGCCAGCGCTGAAACTGGACACCACGAGCTGCGAAATGTTGAGCGGGGAGGTGTCCTGCGGATGGATGCGCGCGCGAACGGCGACCAGAATATCGGTGGTGATATCCTGCCAATTTGCCGGAAGAATTCCGGTATCTTTTCGCGCCTCAGTGAGGAACGGCATGATGATGATCTGATTGCGCCTTGCGCCGTCGAGCTGATAGCCCAGCAGCTCCATATAGTAGAACAGCTCTGGCCATTTACCCGACTTCGTCGGATAGTCGCTGTCGACATAGTTTGCCTGCCCGGGCGTCGGGTGGAAAAAGATATGCGGTCGGGTGAAATCCTGAATTCCGGGAGGGACCGCTACTCCGAACCAGTTCGGCACCACGGTGGGATCGTCGAGCTGAAACAGCATGGTCGTGATTGCGACATCGAGCCCGGAGAAGCGCAGATTGCCCGGCGGTGGCACCGAATTGGGATCAACGATCCAGATCGTGTCGGTGTGATCGCCGGTGCCAGCATGTACGCCAGCGATCGGCGGGAGCGGAATGGACGAAACGGTGTAGGTGCCCATGACGAAGCCTCTCTTACCTTGCGGATCCGCACACGTCCGGATCCAGCCTCGGTGCCAGCCGCAGCCTCGCGCCGCAGCTGCCAATGTCGATGGTCACGATCGGCCGATGCCGGCAAAGAACTCGTCTTCGCCCGAGCTGAAATAGTGCGCCAGCAGCGGCACTACGGTTCGATCGTGTCGGCGGACATATTCGCCGCCCTGCAACACGTCGGCCGGCAACAGGACATCGTGGGTCAATCCCGGCAACCGGCCGAGCATGAGCCCGAACGCGATCTGATCGAGGATCCATGAGTTGCTCGATGGATAGACGAGACACGAACGCCGTTCGTGTTCGCTCGTGTGGTTCGCGACAAAACACGAAAGGCGCTCATCAATATTCGGATTAAGCGGCGCCCGAAACCGCATGCCGACGAGCAGGCGCCACGCATATTCTAGGAAATGGCCGGCCAGCGCCTGTATTGGGTACCAAACGCCGTGATTGAACATGCAAACGCCGAGATTGTAAGGAGGTATGAATTCGAGGCCCTCGGCGCGCGCGATTTCGTACAGCAGCGACTCGTCCAGGTAGCGAGGATGATACCCGTCGGGACTGCGTTTCGAGTTCGGCTCTGCACGCGCATAAAAGTGAACCGTGCAATATCTCTCGAACAGACGCCGAACATCGCCGAAAAAGAACGTATCGCAGTCCAGAAACAAGATCTGCGACACGCCTTCCTTCGGGCAACGGTGCAACGACGAAACGAACCTATGCATCGTGGGGTAGTGACTTAGCGCTGCCGCCGCCACCGGCGGCATATTGTCGAAACAGCTTCGGTGATCGGCCTGCTCCACGATGCAGACGTTGAGCCGGTCCGCCTCGCACAACGTCTGATCCGAGGGTTGATTGTAGGCGAAGAGATAGACTGGGATGTCCCTGTTGTGCCGGCGGAGGCTCCTGGCGCTTTGCACCCATTGCCGCTCGCAGGCACCGCCGTCGCTCGCCGCGAGCGAGTAATAAACGAGCTGGCGGGTCACGCGAGCTTGCCCGCGAAATCGATGTCGACGTAATGCAGCAGCATTGAGGACGACGTGTATCCGTCGGCCAGCCGGTCGCGCCAGTGCGGCAGGTAACGGCCGCGATAGAACAGGGCCTCGCCGACATGCTGCCAGACGCGCAGTTCGCCGTCCCCGGTCCCGAGCTGCAGCGGCCATGGAACTTGCGCCGCCGGCTCCGGCGTCGCATCAATACAGAGCGTCACGCTGTACTCGCATTGTTCGCGGTCGACATGACGATTCAGCTCGGCGCCGCCCTGATATAACGCGAGGTAGCTGTACGACGGCTTAACCAACGTCCGGGCGATGTCGCTGATGACGGTGTTGAGCTGGCGTTGGAAGAAGTTGGTCACGCTTTCGTTGTGAGCCACGTAGCGTCCCGGCGTCTGCCCGTCTCCAAGCGTGAATGATCCGGCGCGCGTGTGGTAGCGGTAGTATCGCCGCAATGCGCCGATGTGGAACGGATGCAGCAGAGCGGGTAACGCGACGAACCCACGCGAGAAAAGGGCCGAGTAGTGTTGCACAGCATCGAGATACTGCTTGCGCCGGCGCGCCGCATGGTCCGGCTCGACGAGGATCTGCGCCGCCTGCAGGACCTGGCTGATATTCTCCGGAAGCTCCACCCCGGGCGGCTCGCCGGGTCGCATTTCGTGCAGAGCTCGGGCGTATTCGGGGCCGAGCCAGAACGGCAGCAGCGCATGCGTGCCGGCATCCTCGACCCAGACCATCCATGGCATGTCGTAGAAGCCCGCGGTCGATCCCGCCCGCGCCGCCATAGCGGGCGGCAATGGCCCGTTCCAAGCGAACCAGCATTGCGGATTGACCGTCAAATCGCCATGCCCGTTGCGTTGCTCTATAAGATGCGTCGGCACAAGGTAATCTGGCTGATCGTCGAGCAGACAGTAGAAACTGTGGCGGGGAAAGAAGTCAGGTGTCATCGGTGCAGCCATCCGTTGAGGGTGAATCGGCTGTCGGGAAATGCGCGCGACGGGCAGGACACGGTGCTGATCTCGTGCAGCCGGTCTGCGCGAAAAAACACCATCGTGTTCTGCGTCGGCCGGATCGAGAGGTAGGGTTCCGGACGCTCGGGCAAAGCGGGGCCGCTGTCGTACAATTTGAGCTCGCCTCCGGAGAACGCTTGCGGTTCGCGATGGCAGAAATAGACGAAGGTGATCTCGCGAGTTGCAACGGGACCTTGGCCGCAGTCGACATGTGGCTTGAAGAATTCGCCGTCATTGCTCGCGGTTAGCTGCGCTTCGATGCTGGACACCTGAAATGGGGCATGCTGTAGTCGCTGCAAGACGTGCGGCAGATAATGCATGATCCGCGCACTTATCCGCTCGTGAAAGCCATCGAGGTCGTAGAGCACGATGGAGCGCCGAAAATCGTCATTGTGCACGCCGGCCTCCACATCGTTGATGACTTGGCTGGGAGCAAAGTCATACGAACGGTTCATGGCGAACGACCAGAGCCAGGCGAGCTCTTGCGGTCCCAGAAACTCCTCCAAGATCAACGCCGTTCTATCGTTCATGGCACACCCTCATGGCATCGACTCCAGCGCGAGCGGGCTGCGTCACGCTCAGCCATGCGCGCGCTCCAAGGTCGGAAAATCGTAGGGAATGATCGACGCGTAAATCAGGCGCTCGCCGACGTTGGGCCGACCGGTCGGCGCCAGCTCGAACGGATCGATTTCGAGGATTTCATACTCACGGATGACGATGCGGAAATGGCCCGCCGGCGGAATGCTGGTAAAGGCGACCGTACCCGACCATAGCACCGCATCGGGATTGACGGGCGCCGGCGCGTCTTCGAGAACCTGTGCTACGGCGGCCGGCGCCAGCTCCCAGCCGAGATCGCTCGAGAGGTTCGCAATCCGACGCTCTAAGGTAACGCTGATGAACGACCGCGTAGGACCTTCGGGCGCAAGGCCGCCCACGAATAGCCGGGCGCGGGCTGGATTGGCGGGATCGACCGAAAGGGCGGCCGAGCGGTCCGGTGTCAATTGCGCGAAATCGGCGAGCACTACGTGAGACAGCTCCTGGCCGGCAATAGACCAGGGTTGATAGCGCGCCAGCGCGAGCCGGATGAACGGCGCATAAGCGCTTGGATTCTGCAAGGTGATATCGCAATACCAGAGCCTGCGCACCGCATCGAACTCGACTTGATGGCCGCAAACGTCTACGGCGAGCGTGGATTCCTCGAGCGTCAATCCACGGCCGCTGGCTGCAGCCAGCGGAAAGTCGCCCACTGATGGTACCCCGGCGAGCGGGCCTGTCTGCCAGATCGGGTCGAGCCCCCATTGCGTGAAATACGCTTTGAACCGCTCGCGCAGAGTATCGTCAGGCACGATTTCGCTGCCGGGCCAAAGGACGACGCCGAGCAGCTCGCCTTCGCCCGACGAATACCAGGGCCGGTTGAGGTAGATGCGCAGGCCATTGCCGAATCTGATCTCGGTCTTGATGTTGGTCGTCTCCTGCCGCTCCCAACCGAACGTCGGGACGACGTAAAGGATATCCGGCGCGAGCGGCCGCGCCGAGCTCGGCACGTCGACGAGCAGGAGTTCGCTCGCCCGCGTGAAATCGAGGCCGGGCTCGGAGAAATACTCGCGGAAGCGCGAGGTCGCGACCGCGCGGTAGCGGACGCGCCGATGTTTGGTGTCGCCAAATTGGTGGACCGGCGCGGCGACGGCCCACGGGGTGGTCACCCCCTGCAGCTTGTCGAACGGTGCGGCGAACCAGAGCATGTCTACCGTAGGAATATAGACACTCACGAAGCGCCCTCCGGAGCCGTCCGCCGGCACCATGCCGGCGTCGAGAACGTCGAGGCTGATGGCCTCGACATGCGCTGAAGCCGAAACGTCAGTGGGAGCCGGCTTGGCGGGATCGTCGATCGGTTCCCGCCACTTTCCTTCGAGGTCGATCTTGGCGCTGCTCTTGCCGTGGATTTGCAGGCCTCCGAGCAGGATCGCGTGATGCGAGCCGCGCGACCGCCATGCGGTGATGGGAGAGAATGCGTTGCCGAGCCGCGCTCCCCCGAGCAGAGCGGCACCGTCATGGACGACCGGCAACAGCGTCCATTCGGGCTTACCAAGCGGCTGCTGGACCGCGTGCGTCAAAGTGATGACGAGCGGTGGAGTGATCATGGAATGGCCGCCATCGAGAACCTGACGCGTGAGGAGGGCGCGCAAATTTGCGATCGAGACAACTTCGAGGCTTGCATTCGCTTCCTGCGTGGCCGCCGCTTCACGCGCTTCGAAATATTCCCGCATCCAGTTCCAGACACCCATAAGGTCGAGGTCGGCGGGGCCAAGATAGCAACTGAGCGGAATCTGGACTTGCTCCGCCTTAGGCAGCCAAACCGTGAGTGTGCGTGCGGATGCATCCCATAGCGGGGGGGCGTGGCTCTCGGCGAGCCTGAGACGGAATGCGCGCCGCTCCGGCCAACCGGTGCCGAAATCGATATGGGTCACGGAGCCGCCCCGCGGTTCGACGTCGGGCAAAACGGTGTAGACGAGGTTGTCCGCTTGCACCGTTCCGTTGGTGTCGTCGCGGGTATTGGGCAAGCCGGCGAAAGCGGCGCCGCGCCCGATCGGATCGGGAAAATAGGGCACGACGATTTCCGCTGCCGGATCGATCGGCGTGTTTCCGTGCTTTGGAAAGTCGCCATTGTCGCGCTGGACGACGAGATCGTAGGTCGCCTGGTCCCCGCGGACGTGCCCCTGCGCATCATCGAGCATGCCATGGTGCTCGACCAGAAGCACCGGGGCCTTCGGGGGCGCCACATGCCGCTCGTCAATCTCCGGACTGATTGCGGCATCATGGGCCGGATCGATGTTGCGGCTGCGGATCGCAAGCTGCGTCAGCGAGCTGCCGGGACCGGGCGGCGCAACCAGCACGATCACCGGATGCGAAAGCGGCTCGAACCGCAGATACGGCAGCATCTGCTGTCCCGACGGTGCGGTCAGGATGGCCGGCACAGCGTCGCTCAAAGCTGGGCTGTTGCCGGCGAGATCGACGGCGCGCGCGCGCAACCGGTAGCGCGCCCCAAAGCGCAGGCGCGGCAGCGAGCCGGGTCGCACGGAAAAAGAGGTCTGCATCTTGAACGGCGTGATCGGCTCGCCCGTGGTCGCATCGGGATCGGTCGCGTGCGATGGATCCGGGCTGCGATTGAGCGGCATGCCGGGGCGTGGCGCGCTCAGACCCCAACCATTCCAGCGCATGACTCGCTCGTGGACGTAGAGGTCGCTCGCCGGCTGCGGGACGCCATTGGCGGTAGCAACCGGGTCAGGCGCGCGCGTTGGATCGTCGGCCGGCTGGGCCACGGCGAGTTGAGTGAACCCCTCCTCGTCCTTCGTGGCGATGATGACGCCGCCGTCGGCACCGAAGCGATAGCTGCCATCGCGGCGATGCAACGAATGCCAACGGCGCGTTTGCGACGACCATATGTCCAGGCGATAGCCGCGCACCAGGTCGCGCGCGTTCAGCGGACGATCGAGCGGCGCGTTGGTGTCCAGCGCCTTCTGAAAACCGGCATTGTCGCGGATCGCTTCCAGGAGCTGCTGCGCGCGCTCGTTGGCGATCAGTGATATGCCGGATGAGCGGAGGGAGGGTAATACCTCCTCGACCGTCGACGGATCGCTGACATTGGTGAAGCTCTCTGCCAGCGACATCGCCTTGAGCAGACCGCCGTCGAGGTCGACGCCGACGAGTTGGAAGAAGTCGGGAGTCAGGGCCAGGAAGCCGGAGACGATATCGGCCGCCGCGTAGTCGCGTGACGGCAAGGCAGCGGCCGGCGTGGACGGAGCTGATGCGAAGGCATCCTTGCCTCGCACATAGGCCGTGAACGGGAAGCTGAAGCTTGGCGCGAGGGTCCAGTTCCACCCGGCCGCCAGCTTGCTCACCGCGAGTGTCGCATAAGCCGGCCCGGGTGCAGCCGGCGATACCGGACACAATGAGGAGGGAAGCTCGACGTCGAAGACGAGGCCGAGCGCGCGCATCAG
>JAEWFG010000259.1 GCA_023388935.1 Pseudomonadota bacterium
TCATAGTGATGCGCGACGTTGCGTCGATTGCGGTTGATCGGCAGCCGTGCACCAAGCTGGTAGGCGACAAGCCTCATGAGCGCCCTTGCCTTGTGAGCGGGTGTCGCCGCACGCCGGATGCCATTCCGGCGCAGCAGAGACAGCATGTCGAAGATATCGCCCTCCTCGACGACCAGCCGCCCGTCCATATAGGCTTCACCGAGCTTCAGCGCCGGATCGGTTGCGATCTCGCGGCCGACCGCCGCATCCGCCAGGCGGATCCGCAGCATCCGGCCGCCATTGTCCCCATAGCGCGACACGGCCCCGGATGAATCGGCGACCAGCAACTGGCCGGTCGTGATTATTCTGCGCAGCATCACGGAAAGATCCGAAGCCACACGTTCCTCCCATCTTCCGCCCAATCCGAGACTACGCTTCAGCCCGTCAAGCACAACCCATCATTGCGTTGCAGTCGAAACGACCATTGCGTTGTAACAGTTCGTCAATCGTTGCTGCCTATCTTCATACGTTGGAGGCAACCGGGGAGCATGCGGATGCGAAAATCAGTACTGATCGCGACCGCACTGGCGCTGGCCGTTCCTTCCGCCTCTCCCGCGCAGGCCCATTCGGTCCTCAATCTTCTGATCTGGGAAGCCTATATCGATGAGGCCATCCTGAAGGACTGGACCGCCGAAACCGGCGTCGAGGTCCGGCAGACCTATTACGACAGCGGCGATGCACGCGACGAGGTGCTTTCCGATCCCAAGAGCGGTGTCGATGTCGTCGTCACCGGCGAGAACGGTGCCAAGCTGTTCGGCAATCGCGGCATCCTGACGGCGCTTGGCACTGAGAACGTTCCTTCGCTTGCCGAATACGACGACAGGTGGACGCGACGATGCGGCGGCTATGGCGTTCCCTATCTCTGGGGGACGATGGGCATCCTCTACCGGTCGGACGTCATCACGACGGCGCCGAGCTCATGGGCCGACCTGCTGCAGCCCTCCGAACCGCTCCGCAACCACATCGCCATGTACCAGGATCACCACGAGGCTTTCGTCCCGGCGCTGGTCATGCTCGGCCAGTCGATCAATGCGAGCGACGACGACACTTTGAAGGACGCCTATCGGGTGATGAAGGACCAGGCCCCCTTCGTCCTCACCTACGACTATATCATCACCTCGATCCAGAACCCGGAGATCGGTCCGCAGGTGCACATGGCGCTGGGCTACAGCGGCGACCAGCACGTGCTGAACGACAAGGTCGGCGCGGACGATCTGTGGCGCTACGCCGTTCCGCGCGAAGGCACCCAGTCGTGGCTCGACTGCATGGCCGTCAGCGAGAAGTCGCCGCGCAAGGCGCTGGCGCTGAAGCTTGTGGACTACATTGCCAGCGCCGCCAACGCCGCCCGCAACAGCGTTACGCTGGATATGCCGACGGCCAACCGGGAGGGGCTCGCGCTCATACCGGCGGCAATGCGTGACGATCCCGCCGTCTACACCGCACCGGAGATTCTCGAGAGGAGCCAGTATCAGCAGGAGTTGACCACCGAGTCGGTTCAAGCCCGCAGACGCATCATCAGCAGCCTGGTTCAGTTCCGTGACTCTCGGTAAACGCGCTTTCCTCCTCATCTTTCCGGTCGTGCTTGCAGGATACGTCCTCGCCGCCGCGCTGCTTTACCTGACCCAGAGCGCATCGATCGTGGGCCTGGAACAGGCCCGGCTGAGGCAGCAGCTCGGATTGCTCGCGGCCGCCTTCCAGAACGAACTGACGCAGAACAAGAGCCTGATCTACTCGCTCGTTGAAGGCGGCGCGGTACGCCTGTTCGTCAAGGAGGCGGATCCGGGCTACCGCAGCACGGCGATCGGCGCGCAACTGCAGCAGAGCATCACCTCGTTGTCGGATGACGCCACTCGTTTCATGTCGATGGCCATCATACGCGGCGCGGGAAGGGTCGAGTACTACTACGAGAACAGCCAGGACCCGTTCGCATCGATCCCGTCCGAGCAACTGGACCACGCACGAAAACTCGTCGACAGCCCCAAACTGTCGGACTGGGCCTATATCGAGCGCGAGGGCGCCGATCCGCTGATCGTCCACTCCGAGTTCCTCGACCCGCTGACCTTCAAACGGCCGCTGTCGAGCGCCAAGGCGGGCTCCATCCTCATCCAGACCGCCACACACCCGCGCGCCTTCCAGGGCATAAAGGCGTCCCTTGAGCGGGAATACGAAGTTCCACTGGAAATCTCGACGCAGCCGCTGGCGGCGGAGGGCGACCTCGGGGCAACGGTGCGGCTCGGTCCGGCGCTTTATGCGCGCCTGACGGCGGAGCCAGGGCACCTTGCTCCCCGGCTGCTGAACCTGCAGCTTCTTCTGGCGGCCGGCGCAATCGGTCTCAGTCTGTTCACCATCGGCATCGTGCACATTCTCGTGCGCCGCTTCATCACCAATCCGGTCGCGCGGCTGGACCGGCAGCTGACCGAGGTGATGTCCGGTGACCGCTCCGAAATCGACGCGACCAGCGAATCCGGCGAAATCGGGCGACTATCGGCCAACATGAAGCAGTTGCACGACAATGCCGTTGCCTCGCTCGGCCTGGTGCAGAGCGCATCGTGGACCGACACCCTGACCGGCATCTCGAA
>JAEWFG010000271.1 GCA_023388935.1 Pseudomonadota bacterium
CCCTTGGACTTGAGCACGGCGGCGCCGGTCGGACCGGTCAGGAGCTCGATCAGCGATCTGGCCGCTGCCGGATCCTTGCTCGTGGATCCGATGCCGACCGCGAAGACGATTGCGCTGTTCAAATCACCGGGCAGAGGGCCGACCACCTGAGCCCCCGGAACCGCGGCAATTTCCGAGGCCTGTGCGACGCCCATTTCGACTTCGCCCTTGGCGACGAGTTCGTCCGCTTGGGCGCCCGGCACCAGGATGGTCTTGGATTTCATCTGGTCGGCGATGCCGAGACGATCAATGACCTTGGCGAAATAGACGCCACTAGCACCGCCCTTCGCTGGATCGGCGTAGGAGATCGATTTGGCGGCGAGAAGCGCAGTCTTCAGTTTCTCCGCCGTGCCGATATCGGGCTTGGGCGCACCGGTACGTACCCCGATGGCGACATAAGAGCTCCCCACGTTGGCGATGCTGCCCTGGGCAACCTTGCCCTGGGTTTGCAGACTGTCGAGGACAGGGCGCGACAGGATCATCACATCTGCGGTTTCGCCCGCCTCGATCCGCTTCTTCAGCTCCGCGATCGTGCTGTAGACGACTATTAGCTTGTTGCCGCTGCTGCCCTCGTACTTCGGTGTGAGCTCGTCGAGTGTAGGGGTGAGCGCGACCGTGCTCATGACCTTAACGTCGGCGGCATGCGCGGCGGGTGCTGCAGCTCCCAGAGCTAGCAGAAACGAACACTCGACCGCCACCGCAAGGGTGGCCCGTCGCGGGAAAAACCGTCGCATCATGGCTTTCTTGCCTCCCGGTTGGCTTGATCCCAAGCATACCCGAAGCGCCGTCGGAGTAGTAGGCGTCAGTAGAAAGTGGCTCGCGGATGACCGATCTTGGCCCTGAGCCGACGTGCAGCGGAAGCTCTGGCCTGTTCGCTTTCGGAGACAGAGCGGACCGAGCCTCGGGCAGCCCCAACCTTCTGCTTTTGACCCGAAGCGCCGCGAAATTCATGAGCAAGCCTTGCAGCGTCGTGGGGACGATCCCTAGCTAAAGAGCGGAGGCCGGGATCCGGGGGCGCGGCGGTCGAACACTAATTAGGTTGATGGAGGTTGGGATGTCCCCCACACTCATCATCTTCGGACTGGTCCTCCTCGCCGCCGGCGTCTTCTGGCCCTTTATCGGCAGGCTTGGGCCCGGTCGGCTTCCCGGCGACATCGCTATCGAGCGGCCGGGCTATTCCTTCTACTTTCCGCTGATGACCTCGCTCATCATCAGCGTGGTGCTGAGCGTAATCTTCTGGCTGGTGAATCGGTAGCGAAGCCGCTGCGCAATGATTGTTTTCAATTTTGCCCATAACGACGATGACAGCGTTCATACGCATGTCGGCGGTTAGGGGTAGACCGGAAATCGCTGCCGCGCCGTCAAATAGGCGCTCGTGACTCGCACACGACATAGGGCTCGACCTTAGTTCCGTTCACGCTCCTTGGTCCCGCCGACGAGGTGATCGAGTAACAGCCGTTTTGCTGCGGACCAAGCGCGCCTCGCATGTCCGCTCAGGAGCGCAAACGGATCTCGCCGCGTCCGAAGCCTGAAACGATAGATTTATGAGTGCACGCCTTACCCCTCCTTCGCAAACGCCGCTTCCATCGCCTTGCGCGTCTTGATCGTCTCGTTGTTGGCGTCGAACTCGACGTCGCTCCAGCGCACGATCTCGCCATGCGCGACGTCGTGGTTGAGCTTGAGGCGATGCGCGAGGCCGATCGGAAGGGCGCCCGCCTTCAGGCTTGCGGCCGCCGGCACCAGCTTGCCCCACACCGTGTAGCCGCCTTCACCGTCCAGCATCTCCCCGGCGCGCAAGTTTCGCTTGGTCACCGCGGCGACGTCACCGCGGAAGCCGTAGGGCTGCCCGGTCGGCTCATTGCGCAGTGCGGCCGAGAGGACCGAAATGTTCAGCTCGAGCCCGATCAGATGGTATGGCTTGTACATCGCGGCGAAGCGGCCGCTGGAATCGGTCTTCAGGCCATACTGCTTGAAGCAGTCGGCGGCGTAGTCGTTCGGCGCCTCCAGCACGACGTACACGCCCCAGCGCAAATCGCGAAACACCGGGCGGCCGTCGCGCTCGAGCGAGGAGACCACTTCCACCACGCCGGACCGCTCCAGCACGCCGCCGTGCGGCCGCGGCCGCATGATGTGCGGCAAATCGTCGACACCGCAGGGCGGAAACAACAGCCCGCTTGCGGGCACGTCGAGGCCACAGGCATTGGCAATCGCGGCCATCTCGATCGCCGATTTGGTGCCGTCGAGGAAGGAGTTGAACATCTGCGGGTTCATGCCGGCAGACTGCGCTTCGCTGGTTGTCAGGCCGTAATGCTGCCAGACGCCGTCGGGCGTCACATCGTGATAGGCCGGCAGATATTTGGTGCCCTTGCCGGCAGCGACGACGCGGAAGCCGGTGGCGCGCGCCCAGTCGACCATCTCCGCCGTCAGCGCCGGCTGGTCGCCGTAGGCGAGGGAATAGACGACGCCGGCCTTGCGCGCCTCTTCCGCCAGGAGCGGGCCGGCGAGCACGTCGGCCTCGACGTTCACCATCACGACGTGCTTGCCCGCCGCGATCGCAGCGCGCGCATGCCTGATGCCGACGGCCGGATTGCCGGTGGCTTCGACCACGACATCCATGGCGCCGCCGGCGATGGCGCGCGCGCCGTCGTCGGTGAAGGTCGTCGCCGCGATGCGTTCGCTGTCCCAACCCACCGTGCGGCACGCCTCGCGCGCGCGGTCGCGATCGATATCGATGATGATCGGCACTTCCAGTCCCGGCGTGTGCGGCACCTGCGCGAGAAACATCGAGCCGAACTTGCCGGCGCCGATCAGAGCAACGCGGACGGGCTTGCCTGCGGAAGCGCGAGCCTGGAGGAGGCGGAAGAGGTTCATGGGAATGTTCCTGCGCAATGATCGTGTCCCGGACGCGGTGCAGCACGAAGTGCTGCTCCGCAGAGCCGGGACCCATGAGCGAATTACCTGTGGCGTGGGTCCCGGCTCTGCAGCGCATCGTCGAAGAGACGCTGCGCTGCGTCCGGGGCACGAGAGCATTTTACTCCGCGGCCTGCCGCGGCGCACGTGCGAGTCGCACCAGCGCGTCGTCGTCCACCGTCTTGATCGGCGCGAAATCGCGGTGCGCGATATACTCAGGCCGGGTCGGCGTGCGGATGTAGTTCGAGACCGCGTTCAGCGTCAGGTACACGATCTTCCGCGGGTAGGGCGTGATGTTGCCCGCCGAGCCGTGCACGAGATTGCCGTGGAACATCAGCATGCCGCCTCCCTTGCCGGTCGGCGCCACGATGCCGCCCTGCTTGACCAGCCGCGTCACCGTCTCCTCGTCCAGTGTCCACAACGGATAGGAGGTGGTGGCCAGGTCATGGGAGGCTTCGAGATCGCCGGCATTCTGGCTGCGCGGCACCAGCATCAGGGGGCCGTTGATCGGCATCACTTCGTCGAGGAAAATCGCGATGTTCATCGCGCGCGGCTCCGGCATGCCGTCGTCGCGCTTCCAGGTGCCGTAATCCTGGTGCCACTGCCAGACGTCGCCGGTGAAGGCCGATTTCGCGTTGATCTTGAACTGGTGCATGTAGACCGGCTCGCCGAACACCTGCTCGACCGGGTCAATCATGCGCGGATGCGCGCCGAGAATGCCGAAGGCCTCGTTGTAGAGATGCGCGGCAAAGGCCGTGCGCGGCGCGCCGCTCTTCTCGCGCCAGACCTCAGGCCGGTTCGCGTCATAGATGCCGACTGCCTCGCGCGCGAGCAAATCGACCTCCTCCTGGCTGAACAATTCAGGCAGGAACAGCCAGCCCTCGCGGTGGAAGAACTCCAATTGCTCCTGAGACAGTTTCATGGGTCGTCCTCCTGTTGTTTGTTGTTGTCATTCCGGGGCGCGACGAAGTCGCGAGCCCGGAATCCATTCATCCACAGTCTCTGCCGCTCGATGGATTCTCTGATGCGCAATTGCGCATCAAAGCTCGACGCTTGCGCGTCGCCCCGGAATGACGGGGCAAATGGCTAAGCCGCCGCCTCTTCCGTCGCCCTCAATCTCTCCTCAGTCATCCGTCCCGCCGTCTGCGCATGCGCCAGCGCCGCGCGTTCGGCTGCATTCGCATCGCCCGCCAGAATATGTCCGGCGATGTCGGCATGCTCCGCCCAGGCGCTGCCGCGATAGTCGAGTTCGGAGAGCACGGTCGCCATCGAGCGGCGCATATGCGGCCATTGCGGCGCAATCGTCTCCTCGATCACGGGATTACCGGCGAGCTGATAGATCGCGCGATGAAAATCGACGTCGAGCACGATGAGCTCGGCGAGCGATGTCTTGCGGTCGATGCGGCGTCCGGCGGCGAGCGCCGCGTCCAGCCGCGCGCGTCCCGCCGCATCGCTGGCCGCGCGTTCCGCAGCAAGCCGGGCGGCGAGCGCATCGATGGCGCCGCGGACCTCGTAGAGCTGGCGGATGCGGGAGGGGTCGAGCTGGGTGACTTCAAAGCCGCGCCGGCCGCTCTCGGCGACGAGACCTTGGCGATGCAAGAGATGCAGCGCATGCGACACCGGCTGGCGCGACACGCCGAGCCTGTCGGCAAGCTCGTTCTGGCGGATGCGCTGGCCGGGCTGAAGCGTGCGATCGGCGATCGCCTCCAGGATCCGTGCGTAGACCTGGTCGATCAGGTTCGGGAGCGGGTCGAGAGGGATCACGCCGGCAGCTCCGAGGACGTATTAAAGGAATACGGAATTCCGTATTCGAAATTATCGCGGGAGGGGGAGGGCGTCAAGACGGGTTGCGAGGCGCCCTCAAGCGGCTTTTTTGGGCCTCTCTAAGTCTTTGGTATTGTTAGGCCCCGTCTACTGTGCATGGGGTTGTTTTCGCCCAAATGGCTGAACCCCTGCTCCTTCTTCCCCTGCTCGCATCCGGGAAGCCCGGATCCCGCGCTGCTCTAGCGCTCTCCCCGCAAGCGGGACGAGGGAGGTCAATGACGATGCTCTCCTTACGTGCGCCTACTCCGCCAGAAACTTGTTCACCACCTCGCCGAATTCCAGCGGCGCTTGCTCGAACATCCAGTGGCCCGCGTTGGGGATCACCGCCGTCTTGCTGCCAGCTATGTGCTCGGCCAGCACGCGCCACATCACCGACAGGCTGCCGGTGGTGGCGCCGCCGCCGATCAGCAGCGTCGGAGTCCTGATCGCGTGCGCGTCAGCGAGCGTGTAGGGCCTGCGTTGCTCGTTGATCTGGCCGAGGAAGGTGAGCGCGTTGTCGCGCAACTGCTGTTTGGCCGCGGCCGGCACGCGCCGCCATGAGCCGTCGCCCTCGATGCCCTCGTAGAAATTCTGTAGCGCGGCCTCGATGTCGCCGGCGCGGATCATCTCGACCGAGCGCGCCGTGCGTGCGCCCAATGGCGGATGCGCGGGCGTGCCTGCAGGCACCGGCAGGCTGGCGTCGAGGTCGCCGCCGGGCTCGGCCAGCACCAGCTTTCGCAATAAATCTGGCCGCGCCTGGGCGACGCGAAACGCGATGTGGCCGCCGCGCGAGTGTCCCATCAGGTTGACCGGCGCGGGCCTGACCTGCTCGATGAAGGCGATCACGTCGGCGACGTGTTGCGCCATCTTGTAGTCGTCGCCGACGGCATCCCAATGCTCGGGAAAGAAGTGCCGCAGGCTCACCGAGATCACGCGATGGGATTTGGACAGCGGCCCGAGCACCGAATACCAGGTGCGGAAATCGCCGAGCGTGCCATGCACGCAGACCAGCGGCGGGCCGTCTCCGACTTCGAGATAGGCCATGTCGTAACCGTTGACGCGAAAGCTCTGCATGATCAGCTCACCAGAAAGTCCAACACCACTTCGGAATATTTCTGCGGCGCCTGCTCGAACATCGGGTGCGTCGCGTTCGGGATGATCGCCGTCCTGGAATAGGGCACATGCGCGGCGAGCGCATGCAGCACTTTGGGGAGCAGGCCCTTGGTCCGCGCGCCCAGGATGAACAGCGTCGGCATTTTGATCGACTCCGCGTCTGCCTTCGAGAACGGCGGGCGGTTGTCGCGGACCTGGCCGATCAGCGTGTAGGCGTTGTCGTGAAGGTTCTGCTTCACCATTGCCGGCAGCCGCGGCCAGGTGCCGGCACCTTCCAGCGTGTCGACGAAGACGGCGAGGCCGCCGTCGATATCCCCGGCCGCGATCTTCTCGGCCGAGGCGGTGAAGCGCGCCAGCAGCGGCGAGGGGCCGCCCGCATAGTCGGGGTCGAGGCTCGCATCGAGCTCGCCGCCCGGCTCGGCCAGGATCAGCCGTCGCAACAGCTCCGGTCGCCGCTGTGCCACGCGGAAACAGATGTGTCCGCCGCGGGAATGGCCCATCAGGTCGACCGGGCCGAGATCGAGTTTTTCGATGAAGGCGATGACGTCGTCGACATGCTGCGCGATCGAATAGGTGTCGCCGACACCGTCCCATTTCGCCGGGAAGAAGTGCCGCAAGCTGACAACGATCAGCCGGTGCCGCTGCGTCAGCGGCCCGAGCACGCAGCCCCAGATGCGAAAGTCGGACAGCGAGCCGTGTACGCAGACAAGCGGCGGCCCGCCCTTGGCCTCGCCCACGTCGAGATAAGGCATGTCGTATCCGTTGACGTGAAGACTTTGCATCCGAGACTCGCGATAGAGGGGCGGAACTCCTGTGCAAGATTCCCGGAAACCGGGTGGATCGCAACTATTTCCAAGCCTAGATTTAGGCAGAGATCACAATGGGGGCATGCGTCGAGGACGAGAAGCCAGGAACCAAGCCATGACCGACCAGCATTTTGCCCTGTTCGACACCAAGATCGGCCTGTGCGCCATCGCCTGGGGCCCGCGCGGCATCAACGGCACCCAATTGCCGATGGGCGGCGAGGAGAAGATCCGGACCCGCATCAGCCAGCGCCACGCTGACGCCAGCGAGGCGGAACCAACCGCCGAGGTGCAGCAGGCGATCGACCGCATTACAAAATTGCTCGCGGGCGAGCCCGATGACCTCGCCGATATCCCGCTCGATCTCGACGGCGTGCCCGACTTCAACCGCGGCGTCTATGAGATCGCCCGCACCATCCCGCCCGGCAAGACCATCACCTATGGCGACATCGCCAAGCGGCTCGGCGGCGTCGAGATGTCTCGCGATGTCGGCCAGGCGCTCGGCCGCAACCCGTGTCCGATCGTCGTGCCGTGCCATCGCGTACTGGCTGCCGGCAACAAGCCCGGCGGCTTCTCCGCGAATGGCGGCGTGGTGACGAAGCTGAAGATGCTCGAGATCGAAGGCGCGCTGGTGAATCACACGCCGAGCTTGTTTGATTGAGGCGATGTTGATCGTGCCCCGGACGCAGTGCAGCACGAAGTGATGCACTGCAGAGCCGGGACACGAGTTTCTTGCTAGACCTTCGCCGCGGTCTTCGGCCAGTACTTGTCACGCAAATGCCGCTTCACCAGCTTGCCGGTCGGTGTGCGCGGCAGCTCGGCTTCGAAATCGATCGAGCGCGGGCACTTGATCGCGGAGAGGCGGGTCTTGCAGAACGCGATCAGCTCGGCTTCGAGCTCCTTGCCGGCGCGCGTCATGTCGTGCGGCTGCACCACCGCCTTCACCTCTTCGCCCATCTCTTCGTTCGGCACGCCGAACACGGCGACGTCAGCGATCTCGGGATGGGTGATGAGCACATCCTCGGTCTCTTGCGGGTAGATGTTCACCCCGCCCGAAATGATCATGTAGGACTTGCGGTCGGTGAGAAAGAGGAAGCCGTCCTTATCGAGATAGCCGACGTCGCCGAGCGTCGACCAGCCTTTTGCGTTGTAGGCCTTCTTCGTCTTCTCGGGATCGTTGTGATAGGTGAACGCCGGCGCATCGGCGAAATAGACCGTGCCGATCTCGCCCGTCGGCTGTTCTTCGTCGTTCTCGTCCAGGATCTTGATCTTGCCGACCACGGCACGTCCGACGCTGCCGCGATGCTCCAGCCATTGCTTGGAGTTGCAGACGGTGACGCCGTTGCCTTCCGATCCCGCATAATACTCGATCAGGATCGGTCCCCACCATTCGATCATCTTGGCCTTGACGTCGACCGGGCAGGGCGCGGCGGCGTGGATCGCGCCCTTCAGCGTCGAAACATTGTACTTGGTACGAACATCGTCGGGCAGCTTCAGCATGCGCACGAACATGGTCGGCACGAGCTGCGACTGCGTGACCTTGTACTTCTCGACCAGCTTCAGGAAGTCCTCGGCGTCGAAATGCTCCATGATGATCGATGTGCCGCCGAGCACGATCGCCATCATGTTGAAGCGCAGGGGAGCCGCGTGATAGAGCGGCGCCGGCGAGAGATATGTGCTTTCGGCGTTCATGCCGCACATGTCGGCGCAGAGCACGCGCAGGAACGCGTTCGGCGCGTCGATGGGGGCGCCCTCGAATGCCTTCTTGATGCCTTTCGGGCGGCCGGTCGTGCCCGACGAATACAGCATGTCGTAGCCTGCGACCTCGTCGGCGATCGGGGTCACTGGTTGCGCGGCTGCTTCCTTGTCGTAGGAGCGGAAGCCGGGCAGCGGCTCGTCCACCATGTAGAAGATCGGTTCGCCTGGCGTGCCCTTGACGAGGTCCTTGATCTGGTCGGCACATTTCGGTGTGGTGATGACGACCTTGGCGCCGCAATCGCCGATGATGTAGTCGATCTCGTCCTGCTTCAGGTAACGGCTGATCGCGGTGTAGTAGAGCCCGCTGCGTTGCGCTGCCCAGCAGATCTCCATGAACGCGAGGCGGTTCTCCATCAGCAGAGCGATATGGTCACCGGCCTTCAGGCCGAGTGAGCGGAAGAGCTGCGCGCCCTGGTTCGAGAGCTCGTCGAGCTCGCGGTAGGTGATCGCCTTGCCGGTCCCGGCCATCTGGTAGGCGATCTTGTCAGGCGTGGTCTTTGCGTAGACGGACGGATGGGTCATGGCGTTTCCTCAAAACGCGAATGGCGAGTAGCGAGGGGTGAATAGGGAAGAAGTGCAAACCGCTCTTCGCCTACTCACCATTCGCTACTCGCCACTCACTACTCGCTTTTGTTATTCTTACAGTCGTTCGACGATCGTCACGTTGGCCATGCCGCCGCCTTCGCACATGGTCTGCAGGCCATAGCGCTTACCACGCTGCTGCAGGGAGTGGACCAGCGTCGTCATCAGCTTGGTGCCGGAGCCCCCGAGCGGATGGCCGAGCGCGATCGCACCGCCATTGACGTTGAGACGCGCCGGATCGGCGCCCGTGGTCTTCAGCCACGCGGTCGGCACCGAGGCGAAGGCTTCGTTGACCTCGAACAGGTCGATGTCGCCGATCTTCATGCCAGCCTTTTCCAGCGCGCGCTTGGTGGCGGGCAGCGGCGCTTCCAGCATGATCACGGGGTCGCCGCCAATCATGGTCATGTGATGGATGCGGGCGAGCGGCTTGACGCCGAGCTGCTTCAGGCCGCGCTCGTTGACGATCATCACGCCGGAGGCGCCGTCGCAGATCTGGCTCGCGCTGGCGGCAGTCAGCTTGCCGTTCTCGGCGATCAGCTTAACGCTCTTGATGCCGTCGAGGCTGGCGTCGAAGCGAATGCCTTCGTCGATATGGTGGGTGTCCTTGGAGCCGTCGGCGCGGGTGATCTCGAGCGGCACGATCTCCTTCTTGAAGTGACCGGCCTGCGTCGCCGCGATCGCGCGCTGATGGCTGTTGTAGGAATATTCGTCGAGCTCATCCTTGGAGAGGCCGTACTTCTCGGCCATCATCTCCGCGCCGGTGAATTGGCTGAACACGATGTTCGGATACTTTGTCTCGATGCCCGGGCTCTTGTTGCTGCCGAAGCCGTTCTTGGCCGGAAGCTGCGAGGACAGGCCCATCGGCACGCGCGTCATCGATTCCACGCCGGCGGCGATCACGACGTCCATGGTGCCGGACATCACGGCTTGCGCGGCAAAGTGCAGCGCCTGCTGGGAAGAGCCGCACTGCCGGTCGATCGAGGTGGCCGGCACGCTCTCCGGCAGCTTCGAGGCCAACACCGCATTGCGCGCGACATTGTTGGACTGCTCGCCGACCTGCATCACGCAGCCCATGATCACGTCCTCGACCTGAGCCGGGTCGACCTTGGTGCGGTCGACCAGTTCGTCCAGCACCTTGGCGGCGAGATCGGCCGGATGCCAGCCGGCGAGGCGGCCCCCCTTGCGCCCGCCCGCGGTACGCGCGGCGGCGACGATGTAAGCCTCGGCCATTTCGGTCTCTCCCTGGATTTCTGAATAGGTTGGGTTGTCGGGGGCGGATTTAAGGGGCGCGAGATCGTTTAGTCAATCGATCAATTAAGTCTTGTGATGGGGCGCTGCTTCGGCTTATCTGCGCCCGCTCGTGCAGTGAGAACAGGGATCTCCGTGACTACCAGCGTACCGACCAAGCCTGCGGCGGCCAAGAATTCCACGGCAGAGAAATTGCTCGTGGCCGCGAGCGAGCTGATGATCGAACGCTCCTCGATCGAGATTTCGCTGAGCGACATCGCGCAGAAGTCCGGCGCCAACGCCGCGCTGGTCAAATATCATTTCGGCAACAAGGACGGCCTCCTGCTGGCGCTGCTCGCGCGCGATGCCGCGACCGAGATGTCCAATCTCGAATATCTGCTGGTCCAGCCGATCACGCCGACCGCCAAGCTGAAGCTGCATATCGGCGGCATCATCCGCGCCTATTACCGGTTCCCCTATATGAACCGGCTGATCCACTATCTCCTCCACGAGAGCAGCGCGGGCTCTGCCGACGAGGTCTCGAAATTCTTCGTCGCGCCGCTGCTGGACTTCCATCGCCGCCTGCTCGCCGAAGGCGTCAGCTGCGGCGAGTTCCGCCAGACCGATCCGGTGCTGTTCTACACCAGCCTGATCGGTGCCTGCGACCACCTGTTCTTCGGCCGACACGCGATGTCCCGCGCGACCGGCGTCGGTCCGGTCACCGACGAAGTCTGCCGGCAATACATCAAGCACATGGAAACGCTGATCTGTGGCGGCATCCTCACGCAAGCCGAGGAAGCTGCCGCGGCCGGATAATCCGGCCGAAACTCCCCAGTCCAGAGAAGAAACGCCCAAGGAAAGGTAGCGTATCATGCAGTTGAAAGACGTAGCTGTTCTCATCACCGGCGGTGGTTCGGGCCTCGGTGCCGCGACTGCCCGCGCCATGGCTGCCAAGGGCGCCAAGATCGGCGTGATCGACCAGAACAAGGAAAACGCCGAGAAGGTCGCGGCCGAAGTGAAGGGCGTCGCGCTTCACGCCGACGTCACCAGCGAGGAGCAGATCAAGGCGGCGATCGCGAAGGCGGAAGCCGCGCATGGCATCGCGCGCGTGCTGATGAACTGCGCCGGCATCGGCGGTTCGCAGCGCATCGTCGGCCGCGACGGTGTCTACCCGCTCGAAAAGTTCGCGCGCATCATCAACGTCAACCTGATCGGAACCTTCAACTGCCTGCGTCTGTTCTCGGAGCGTCTGGCCACTGCCGAGCCGGTCGGCGAGGAACGCGGCGTCATCATCAACACGGCGTCCGTTGCCGCCTATGAAGGCCAGATCGGCCAGATCGCCTACTCCGCCTCGAAGGGCGGCGTCGTCGGCCTCACGCTGCCGGCCGCACGTGACCTTGCCAGCCAGAAGATTCGCGTCAACACCATCGCGCCCGGCCTGTTCCTTACGCCGCTGTTGATGGGGCTGAACGAAGAATCCCGCAAAAGCCTCGGCGCCCAGGTGCCGCATCCGTCGCGCCTCGGCGACGCCAGTGAATATGGCTCGCTCGCCGTGCATATCGTCGAGAACCCGATGCTCAATGGCGAGACCATCCGCCTCGACGGCGCGATCCGCATGGCGCCGCGCTAAGGCAGCGCACTTCTTCCTTCTCCCCTTGTGGGAGAAGGTGACGCGCTTTTGAGCGCAATTGCGCTCCTGAGCGCGCCGGATGAGGGGTCTGCATCCGCGGAGACGGACCCCTCACCCAAGCGAATTCCTGGCTAGCGACGTACATGCCCTCTCCCACAGGGGAGAGGGCGTAGCAATCGGCACCGCAACTAGCGGCACGCATGAGGCTCCCATGTCCCAACCGCTGCTGATCGAGCATGACGATGGCGTCGACCGGGTGACGCTCAATCGTCCTGACAGCCTCAACGCACTCGATCCTGCGTTGATCGATGCGCTCAACGTCTATTTCCAGGGCCTCCAGCGCAATCGCGACACGCGCGTCGTCGTGCTGAAGGGCGCTGGCAAGAATTTCTGCGCTGGCCTCGATCTCAAGAATGCGATGGCCCGCCGCGCCGAGCAACAGGAGCCGCCGGGCGTCACCGAGTCCCTGGACTCGCAGCGGCGCATTGCCGACATCGTCATGCTGATGCGGCGCTGTCCGCAGCCGATCCTGGCGCTGGTGCAGGGCGCGGCGGCCGGCGGCGGTTTTGCGCTGGCGCTCGCCTCCGACATCCGCATCGCAACGAAGTCGGCGCGGATGAACTGCGCTTTCATCAAGCTCGGCCTTGGTGGCTGCGACATCGGCACCAGCTATTTCCTGCCGCGTCTTGTCGGCGTATCCGTCGCTTCCGAGTTGATCCTCACGGGACGCTTCATCGGCGCCGAACGCGCGCTCGCGGTCGGGCTCGTCTCGGAGGTCGTTGACGAGGACAAGCTCGATGAAGCGGCCGAGCCTTATGTCGATGCGATGATGACGGCCTCACCCGTTGGCCTGCGGCTGTCCAAGGAATGTCTCAACATGAGCGTCGATGCGGGATCGCTGGAAGCTGTTATCGCGATGGAGGACCGCAATCAGGTCCTGTGCAGCCGCTCCGAAGAATTTTCAGAAGGCATCAGGGCCTTCCTTGAGAAACGAAAGCCTGTCTATATCAGGCGCTGAACGACAGAGATCCGCCAAGGACAACAATTCCGGGAGACGCAAAATGAGTGGAAGCGCGGCGGCGGTGATGTCAAAGCCCGCCTTTCGCAAGGTCGAGTGGCTCAAGCGCGACATCGACGTCGAGCGCCGCGCCGACGGCACGATGGTGCTGAAGTCGCGCATTCCGCTGCAAGCTTACGAGAAGCATCTTCCGGCTTCGCTCGCGAAATGGGCGAAGGAAGCGCCCGAGCGCATCTGGCTCGCGCAGCGCGGCGGACCAAATCGCGAATGGCGCAATGTCTCCTACGGCGAAGCGAAGCGCACCGTGGATGCGCTGACCCAAGCGCTGCTCAATCTCGGCATCGACGGTCGGCCGGTCACGATCCTCTCCGGCAATTCGATCGAGCATGCGCTGATGACGCAGGCCGCGATGCAGGCGCGCTCGCCGGCCGCACCGGTTTCACCGGCCTACTCCGTGATGAGCCACGATCACGTCAAGCTGAAATACCTGTTCGACCTGGTGAAGCCGGCCGTCGTGATGGTGCAGGACGGCCCGACCTTCGAAAAGGCGTTGAAGGCGCTCGATCTCACCGGCGTCACCGTTGTGCACGTGGCGCGCCCTTGCGGCGGCATCACGAGCGTCAGCTTCGCCGAACTCGCTGCAACACCGGCGACGAAAGACGTCCAGGATTCGATCGCGAAGATTACGCCTGACACCGTCGGCAAGCTGTTGTTCACGTCAGGCTCGACCGGCATGCCCAAGGCCGTCATCAATACGCAGGCCATGATGTGCGCCAATGCGGCGATGATGATGCAGGTGCGGCCGCGCAGCACGGGCGGTCCGCTGCCGACCGTGCTGGACTGGATGCCCTGGAATCATACCATGGGCGGCAACGCGGCGTTCCATCCCATCCTGATCGATGGCGGTACGCTCTATATCGACGACGGCCGGCCGATGCCGGGCCAGTTCGACGAGACGCTGCGCAATCTGCGCGAGATCTCGCCCACTTACTACGCCAACGTACCGGCCGGCTATGCCGCGCTTGCGGCCGCGATGGAGAAGGACGACGCGCTCTGCCGCTCCTTCTTCAAAAACCTCTCGATTATGGCCTATGGCGGCGCGCGGCTGCCGGACGATCTCTACGAGCGCATGCAGGCACTCGCCGTGAAGACCACCGGCGAACGCATCGTGTTCTACACCGGCTGGGGTTCGACCGAGACCGCGCCGACCTCGACAGGCACCTATTGGGACACCGAGCGCGTCGGCCTGATCGGCCTGCCGTTCCCCGGCGTCGAATTGAAGATGGTGCCGTGCGGCTCGAAATACGAGCTGCGCCTGCGCGGCGTCAACGTCACGCCTGGATATTTCGGCCAGCCCGACCTGACGAAGACGATGTTCGACGAGGAAGGCTTTTATTGCATCGGCGATGCCGGCATCTTCGTCGACGATGCCGATCCGGTGAAGGGCATCATCTTTGCCGGCCGCGTTGTCGAGGACTTCAAGCTCACCACTGGTACCTTCGTGCATGTCGGCTCGCTCCGGACCGATGCGATCGCGGCCGCGACGCCGGTCGTGCATGACGCGCTGGTGACCGGTCAGGATCGCGCCGTCATCGGCCTGCTCGCCTGGCCGAACCTGCACGCCTGCCGCCAGCTCGTCGGTAATCCCGATTTGAGTTTCGAGGATGCAGTGAAGCATCCCGAGGTGATCGCCTGCTTCAAGCGTGGGCTGGAAACTCACAACAAGGAGTGCAAAGGCGCCAGCAGCCGCATCATCGCGCGCGCCATGCTGATGGTGGAGCCGCCCTCGATCGACGGCAACGAGCTCACCGACAAGGGCTACATCAACCAGCGCGCCGGCCTGGAGCGTCGCGCCGCGCTGGTCGAGCGGCTCTACGCAGACAAGCCGGACCAGGACGTGATCGTGCTGCGATGAATGCGCAACTCTCTCCCATAGTCATTCCGGGATGGCCCGAAGGGCCAGGCCCGGAATCCATAACCCCGGCTCGTGGTTATGGATTCCGGGCTCGCGCTACGCGCGCCCCGGAATGACGGCACCAATGAATACAGACCAATAAACAAAGGTAAGCCGCCATGAACTTCGATTTCTCCGACGACCAAAAACAGCTCCGCGATCAGGCGCGCAAATTCCTCGCCGAAAAGTGCTCGCCCAAGGCGGTGCGCGTCGTGCTCGACGGCAAGGCGCCCTATGACAAGGAGCTCTGGAAGGGTCTTGCCGAGATGGGCTTTCTCGGCGTCGCAATTCCCGAGGAGTTCGGCGGCGCTGGCGCCGGCCATCTCGAGCTCTGCGTGATCGCGGATGAAATGGGCCGCGCGAACGCGCCGGTGCCGTTCTCTTCGACCGTCTATCTTGCCGCCGAGGCACTGCTGATCGCCGGCAGCGACGCGCAAAAGAAGAAGTGGCTGCCCGCTATCGCCGCTGGCGAGGCGATCGGCACGCTGGCGCTGTTCGAGGGCAAGGGCAATCCGTCGCCGAAGAACGTCAAGCTGACCGCTGCGAATGGCGTGCTCAACGGCGTCAAGAAGCCTGTGGCCGACGGCGCGATCGCCGACTTCGCGGTGGTCGCCGCGCGCACGGGCTCCAGCGGGCGCGACGGGGACATCTCGCTGTCCCTGGTCGATCTCAAGGCTGGCGGCGTCGAGGTGAGAAACCTCACCAATCTCGATCCGACCCGTGGGCAGGCCGAGATCACGTTCAAGGATTGCAAGGCTGAGCCATTGGGCACGGCCGGCGAAGGCTGGAGCATCCTCACCCAGGTTCTCGACCGCGCCGCGGTGCTGTGCGCCTTCGAGCAGGTCGGCGGCTCCGACCGAGCGCTGGAGATGGGTCGCGACTACGCGCTCGATCGCATCGCCTTCGGCCGCCAGATCGGCTCGTTCCAGGCGGTCAAGCATATGCTCGCCGACATGTACGTCTCGGCGACGCTGGCGCGCTCCAACAGCTATTACGGCGCCTGGGCGCTTTCGACCAACGCAGCCGAACTGCCGGAAGCCGCCGCGGCCGCGCGCATCAGCGCGACGCAGGCGTTCCAGCACTGCGCCAAGAACAACATCCAGGTTCACGGCGGCATGGGCTTCACCTGGGAGTTCGACTGCCACATGTACTACCGCCGCGCCAACGCGATGGCGCTCGGGCTCGGCAGCCTGTCCTATTGGGAAGACCAGTTGATCGACCGGATGCGCAAGAAGAACGCGGCTTGATCCGTCGCGCGTGTCTCGGACGCGATGCAGCACGTAGTGCTGCTTCGCCGAGCCGGGACCCAGTGGCTGCAATAGACCGCGGATCTGCAGCGCACCACTTCGTGCTGCGCAGCGTCCGGGAAACGAACCGAGAGACAGAAAAATGAACTTCGACGACACCCCGCAGGAAGCCGAATTCCGCGCTACCGCCCGCGCCTGGATCGCGGCGAACGCGCCCAAGCAATACGAGGATGAGCTGCGCAAATCCTCGCTCGGCCGGACTCAGCTCAAGAACGCCGACATTCTTGAAGTGGCCAAGGCCTGGCAGAAGAAGAAGGCCGACGCCGGCTGGGCCTGCCTGCACTGGCCCAAGGACTACGGTGGCCGCGGCTCGTCGCCGATCGAGCGCGTGATCTGGCAGCAGGAAGAAGGCCCGTTCGGCAAGCTCTCCGGCATGTTCATCATCGGCCACGGCATGTGCGGGCCGACCATGATGGCGTTCGCGCGCGAGGAGCATAAGCGTACGTATCTGCCGCCGCTCGCCTCCGGCGAGAAGGTCTGGTGCCAGCTCTTCTCCGAGCCGGCTGGCGGCTCGGATGTCGCGGGCCTGCGCACGCGCGCCGAGAAGGACGGCGATGAATGGGTCATCAATGGCCAGAAGATCTGGACGTCGGGTGCGCATTATTCCGACTATGGCATCCTGCTCACCCGCACGGATCCGACGGTGCCCAAGCACAAGGGCCTCACCATGTTCTTCCTGGACATGAAGAGTCCTGGCGTCGAGGTGCGTCCGATCAAGCAGGCGAGCGGCGCGTCTGACTTCAACGAGGTCTATTTCACCAACGTCCGTATTCCCGATCACCAGCGCCTGGGTGAGGTCAATGATGGCTGGAACGTTTCGCTGACCACCCTGATGAACGAGCGCATGTCGATCGGCGCAGGCGTCTCGACCGGTTTCCCCGAGCTGTTCGACTATTGCTCGAGCCTGATGCTGGACGAAGGTCCGGCCATCGAGGATCGCGCGGTGCGCTCCAAGCTGGCGAACTGGGCCGTGAAGGCAAGCGGCCTGCGATACACCAGCATGCGCGCGATCTCGGCGCTGTCGAAGGGCGAGCGTCCGGGGCCGGAGAATTCCATCGGCAAGCTGGTGGCGGGATCGATGATCCAGGACGTTGCCACCTATGCGCTCGATCTGCAGGGTGCCGCCGGCGTGGTCAGCGGCCCCGAGGATGCCGAGCTCGCCGGCCGTTTCCAGGCAATGCTCCTGCGCGCGCCGGGCACGCGCGTCGAAGGCGGCACCGACGAGATCATGCGCAACATCATCGCCGAGCGGGTGCTGGGCCTGCCAGGCGACATCCGTGTCGACAAGGACGTGCCGTTCAACAAGATCCCGACCAAGGGAAGAGGTTAGAATCGTAGGGTGGGCAAAGGCGCATCGCGCCGTGCCCACATTCTATCGAGAACGAGGGAAGGTGGTGGGCACGCTTCGCTTTGCGCACCCTACGCACCGAGCAAGGATTGAGAGGGCCGCCATGAATTTCGACGACACCCCGCAGGAAGCCGCGTTCCGCGAGACCGCGCGCAAATGGGTCGAGGCCAATGCGCCGAAGGAGTTCGAGCAGGAACTGTCGAAGTCTTCGCTCGGCCGCATCAAGCTTGCCAAGCACGACATGGTCGAGGTCGGCAAAGCCTGGCAGAAGAAGAAGGCGGAAGGCGGCTGGGCCTGCCTGCATTGGCCGAAGGAATATGGCGGCCGGGGCGCCACGCCGATCGAGCGGGTGATCTGGCAACAGGAGGAAGGCGTCTACGGCAAGCTGACGCAGCCATTCCAGATCGGCGAGGGCATGTGCGGCCCGACCGTGATGGCCTGGGGCAGCGAGGACGCCAAGCGCCGCTATCTGCCAAAACTCGCGGCGGGTGAGGAAATCTGGTGCCAGCTCTTCTCCGAGCCGTCGGCCGGCTCCGACGTCGCGGGCCTGCGCACGCGCGCGGAGAAGAAAGGCGACAACTGGGTCGTCAACGGCCAGAAGATCTGGACCTCGGGCGCGCATTATTCCGACTACGGCCTCCTGATCGCGCGCACCGATCCGAACGTGCCCAAGCACAAGGGCCTCACCATGTTCTTCCTGGACATGAAGAGCCCGGGCGTCGAGGTCCGCCCGATCAAGCAGGCTAACGGCATGCAGGAGTTCAACGAGGTCTACTTCACCGACGTCGTGATTCCCGACAGCCAGCGCCTCGGCGCCGTCGGCGAGGGCTGGAGCGTGTCGCTGACGACGCTGATGAACGAGCGCATGTCGATCGGCGCGCGGCTCGCGACGGGCGTGCCTGAAATGTTCGAGTTCTGCTCGAACCTGATGCTGGAAGATGGGCTTGCGATCGACGATCCCGCCGTGCGTTCAAAGCTCGCGAGCTGGGCCGTGAAATCGAACGGGCTGAAATACACCAGCTACCGTGCGATCTCGGCGCTGTCGAAGGGCGACCGGCCGGGCCCGGAAAACTCCATCGGCAAGCTGGTGTCGGGCATGATGCTTCAGGACATCGCGGCTTACGCGATGGACCTGCAGGGTGCGGCCGGCGTGCTCACTGGCGCGGACGAGGAGACGGTGCACGGCCAGTTCCAGCAGATGCTGTTGTCCTCGCCCTCGATGCGCATCGCCGGCGGCACCGATGAGATATTGCGCAACATCATCGCCGAGCGTGTGCTGGGCCTGCCCGGCGACATCCGCGTCGACAAGGATGTGCCGTACAACAAGATCCCGACCAAGGGGCGCTAAACTCTCGTGTCCCGGACGCGGTGCGGCGCGAAGTGCCGCTCCGCAGAGCCGGGACCCAGGGCCACAATGGGCCCCGGCTCAGCAGCGCACCACTTCGTGCTGCGTCGCGTCCGGGGCGTGAAAGCGAGCTAGGCAATGGACGCTAGAGTCAAACAGAACGATCGCATCGGCGTGCTCGAAGAGCTCCTCAACGAGCGCTACTCCGTCCGCGCGTTCCTGCCCAAGGAAGTCGACCGGGCGACCATCGAGCATGTGCTGACCACCGCGCAGCGCACGGCGTCATGGTGCAACAGCCAGCCCTGGCAGGTGCTGATCGCCAGCGGTGCGGCCAAAGAGCGCTTTCGCAAGGCGATCTATGCCGAAGCGGCGAGCGGCGCCAAGGATGACCACGACTTCACCCCGCCGCGCGAATATGTCGGCGTCTATCTGGAGCGGCGGCGCGAGAGCGGCTTCCAGCTCTACAACACGCTCGGCATTGCCCGCGGCGACAAGATGGCCTACGCCAGGCAGGCGCTGGAGAACTACAATTTCTTCGGTGCTCCGCATGTGGCAGTCATTCACACCAGCGAGCCGCTCGGCATCTACGGTGCGATCGATTGCGGCGCCTATGTCAGCAACTTCATGCTGGCAGCCCAGGCGCTCGGACTCGGCACGATTCCGCAGGCAGCGCTCGCGCGCCATTCCGGCCTGATCCGCCGTCACTTCAATTTGCCCGACGACCGCCGCGTCGTCTGCGGCATCTCGTTCGGCTATGCCGACGACACGCACAAGGTCAACAGCTACCGCACCTCGCGCGCGAGCGTAGCCGACACCGCGACCTTCGTGGACGAGTGATCGAGCAGTAAAGGTTCGGCGCCATCAGGATTCCGGACGCGCATAAAGACGGCCGCGGGAACGGCCGCCTTCACGTTTCGTCTCGGGTCGCTTGACGTCAGCCGTCTCAGCCGCCGCTGCCGATCACGGCGCGCACGGTCTCGTCGGGCCCGAAGTCTTCGGCGCCGTCGACGTAGAGCAGCGCGGCGAGCTTCGAGCGGGCGCGGTTGACGCGGCTCTTAATCGTGCCGACCGCGCAGCCGCAGATCGAGGCGGCGTCCTCATAGGAGAAGCCGGAGGCGCCGACCAGGATCAAGGCCTCGCGCTGATCCTGCGGAAGCTTCTCGAGCGCGCCGCGAAACTCCTCGAACTCGAGATGCGCGTTCTGCGACGGCTGCGTCTTCAACGTCTTGGCATAGTTGCCCTCGGCATCCTCGACCTCCCGACGGCGCTTGCGATAGTCGGAGCGGAACAGGTTCCGAAGGATCGTGAACAGCCAAGCCGGCAGGTTGGAGCCGGGCTGGAACGAGTCGATGTTGGCAAGCGCGCGCAACAGAGTTTCCTGCACCAGATCGTCGGCGCGGTCCGCATTGCCGCTGAGCGAGATGGCGAACGCGCGCAGGCTCGGTACGGCCGCGAGGATGTCGTTACGCAGGGATTCCGTGAGAGGCATTAGTCCCTCCCATTGTTGTCGTTAGATCCCCCATTGCCTTGATCTTGGGGAGTCCCTCCCGGCGTATCAAGCTTCTTGATCAGTTCCGCGAAGCGATCCGGAACCCCCTGCCGCACGACGTCATCATACATGGCGCGCAGCTGGTGCCCGATCCGGGATTGGATCTCCGGAGTGAGTCCTCCCTTGCCGGGGGTCGTGCTTTTGCTGGCTTGAGACTTGAGATCTTTCATGACCTGTTCCACGTTTCCCCGAGTTAAGTGACTGCAAAATAGAGAAATTTTCTCAACCGGGATCCGTTCCCTGGATAGGCACAATTCCAGGTTCGACAAAAAGTTCCCGGGCCAGCGGAACTTTTGTTGTGCTGAGGCGTAGTCAGTCCAGCAGGGGAACCGGGCCTCCCTTGTGGTGCCTGGTTGTTCAAGGTTGGCCCGAAGATGAATGGAGTGGGGATGTCCCGTTCACAGCTTGTTGCTGAACATTTGCCGTTGTTGCGGCGGTATGCGCGCGCCCTCACAGGCAGCCAGGCCTCCGGCGACGCCTACGTCGCAGCCATGTTAGAGGCCATGCTCGGAGATCCCTCCGTGCTCGACGAGAGCCACGGACCGCGGGCCGGCTTATTCCGGCTGTTCACCCAGATCTGGAATTCGGTGTCCGTCAATGACGATGCCGAGGTGACGCCCTTGCCGATGCCGCCGGAGCGCCGGCTGTCCAACATCACGCCGCTGCCGCGGCAGGCGTTCCTGCTGCTTTCGCTCGAGGGATTCTCGGAAGAGGAAGTCGCCTACGTCCTCGGTACCGATGTCGGCGAGACGCGGCGGCTTGCGGATGCCGCGGGACGCGAGATGGCGGCCGAGATCGCCACCGACGTGCTCATCATCGAGGACGAGACCTTCATCGCCATGGACCTCGAGAGCTTGGTGAAGAATCTCGGCCACAACGTCGTCGGCGTCGCGCGCACGCATGCCGATGCGGTGGCACTTGCCAAGAACAAGCGGCCCGGCCTGATTCTCGCCGACATCCAGCTCGCCGACGGCTCATCAGGTCTGGACGCCGTCAACGAGTTGCTGCGCACCTTCGAGGTGCCGGTGGTGTTCATCACCGCCTACCCGGAACGCTTCCTCACCGGCGAGCGCCCCGAGCCGGCCTTCCTGATCTCAAAACCGTTCCAGCCGGCGATGGTGTCGGCGGTGGCGAGCCAGGCACTGTTCTTCCAGCGCAACTCGCGCAACCGCACGCCCAAAGCGCCCGCGGCTTAAGGAAGGCGCCCGCGGCGTAACAAGGCGTCCGCCGCCTGCCATTTGGCGATGGTGATCTGATCCGGCGTGCCGCAAGGCACGTCGGATTTTTCGTACCCGCTCGCCATGCTTGACGGGCATCGAATTCGCCGTTCATAGCTCGCGCGTTGATCCCAATCGGAGATGTGCTCATGGACCCGCAGCTGCTTGATCGTCTCGCCATTCGCGACCTCGTCGAGAATTGGGCGGTCTGGCGCGACGCCGGTGACTGGGAGCGCTTTGCCACCGTCTGGCACGAAGAGGGCTGGATGTCCGCCACCTGGTTTCAGGGGCCGGCGCGGGATTTCATGCGCGTCAGCCAGGAGGGGTTTGCCAAGGGCGTGCGCATCCTGCATTTCCTCGGCGGCACCAGCATCGACCTCGCGGCCGAGCGGGCCATCGCCCAGACCAAGATGACGATCTCGCAGCGAGCCCTGGTGCACGACGTGCTCTGCGACGTCGTCTGCACCGGCCGCTTCTACGACTTTCTGGAGAAGCGGTGGGGCCAATGGGGCATCGTCCGTCGCCAGCCGATCTACGAGAAAGACCGGATCGACCCGGTCGATCCCGCCGCGACGCTTCGCCTCGACCAGAAGGCGCTGGCCGCGTTGCCCGAAGGCTACCGCCACCTCGCCTACATGCAGGAGCTGATCGGCTACAAGGTCAAGCGCGACATGCCGGGCCTCGTCGGCCCTGAAGTCGAGAAGCTCTATGGCGAGGGGCGCGAGTGGCTCGCCGGGAAGGCGAAGTGAGCCGCAGATAAAAGTAAGGCGCGACTGGCATCACCACAGTCGCGCCCTACATCGCCGGCTTATGGGGCAGGGGGGAATAGCCGGCTGCTGAGACGACTCGCCGGCCCGAGAGTCGTTCCAAGCGTTGGGAAATATTTTGCGAGGCCAGCGATTTTTTTGAACACGGTTAAGTGATCTTAACGGCTGAGAACTCCCTGTCGTCCCTCCGCGTTGTTCCGGCGATCGCCATGGGGCGAGGGGTCGACAGCCATGCCACATATTCAAAAGGTATTTTTGGGTGCTGTCGCGATTGTCGCGACACTCGGCGCGGTGCAACTGGCCTTCGGCCATGATCTGGCCGACCGCTGGCAGGCGGTCGCCGACGGGCCAAGTCACGACGTCAATCGCGCCGGCAAGGCCGACCGGCTCGCCGAGTTCAAGCCTGCGGTGGTTCCCACCCGCACTGTGTCGATGCGGCTGAACGACCTCGCCGAGACGTCGGTGCTGCTGCGGGTCCCCGCGGTGATTGAGACCGGCCATGCCAAGCTGCCGACGCTACTCCAGAACCAGAGGCCGGGCGGCAACAAGCCGGCGATCGCCTGCGAACCGATGGTCAGCTCCCTGACCGAGGTTGCCAAGCTGCTGCAGCCCGGTCGCTGCGTGACCTGAACCGCCTTGGCCGCCATGGTCAAATCGCCCTCCGCCGGGAGGGCGATGTTTCACGTCTACTTGATCCCCTATCCCCTAGCGCTATATCCCGGGTTTCTTCCCCTTCGTTTTGACCGGGTGAACGCATGACGACGTCAGATACGGCTACGCATACGCAACCTTTCCAGGCCGAGGTTTCCGAGCTTCTGCACCTGATGGTGCACTCGGTCTATTCGGAGACCGACATCTTCCTGCGCGAACTCGTCTCCAATGCATCAGATGCCTGCGACAAGCTGCGCTACGAGGCGATCGCCAACCCGACCCTGCTTGGTGAGGGCGACCCGCTCAAGATCCGCATCATTCCGAACAAGACGGCCACCACGCTCACGATCGCCGACAACGGCATCGGCATGGAACGCCAGGAGCTGATTGACCATCTCGGCACCATCGCCCGCTCCGGCACCAAGGCGTTCGTGGCGAAGCTGAAGGAGGCCAAGGACGGCCTTGGGCTGATCGGCCAGTTCGGCGTCGGCTTCTATTCCGCCTTCATGGTCGCCGAGAAGATCGTCGTCGTCAGCCGCCGCGCCGGCGAGAGCGATGTGTGGACCTGGACGTCCTCGGGTGGCTCCGGCTTCGAGATTGCGCGGGCGAGCGACGAGGAAGCGGCGCGCCTGGCGCGCGGCACCGAGATCGTCCTGCACTTGAAGGACGATGCGAAGAAATATCTCGAGGCCTACGAGATCGAGCGCGTCGTCGGCGCCTATTCCGACAACATCCTGTTTCCCATCGAGCTTGTGCCGGAAGAGGGCGAGCCGCGCCAGATCAATTCGGCGAGTGCGCTGTGGCAGCGCTCGAAATCCGAGCTGTCGGCGGAGGACTACAAGAAGGCCTATCAGCAGATCGCGTCTGCCTTCGACGACCCCGCGATGACGCTGCACTATCGCGCCGAGGGGCGTTACTCCTACGCCGTGCTGCTGTTCGCGCCGTCGACAAAACCGTTCGACCTGTTCGAGCCCTCGCGCAAGGGCCGCGTCAAGCTCTATGTCCGCCGCGTCTTCATCACCGATGATGCTGATCTGCTGCCGGGATATCTACGGTTCATCCGCGGCGTGGTCGACAGCGAGGATCTCCCGCTCAACATCTCGCGCGAGATGCTCCAGAACAATCCGCAGCTGGTGCAGATACGCAAGGCGGTGGCCACGCGCGTCGTGTCCGAGCTCGAAAGCCTTGCCGACAAGGATGCTGAGAATTTCGCAAAGGTCTGGGACGCCTTCGGTGCGGTCCTGAAGGAAGGCATCTACGAGGATTTCGAGCGCCGCGAAAAGCTGCTCGCGCTGTCGCGCTTCACCACCACATCGGGTGAGAAGCGTTCGCTCAAGCAGGTCATCGCCGATTTCAAGCCGAACCAGACCGAGATCTACTATCTCGTCGGTGACAGCATCGAGCGGCTGAAGTCCAATCCGCGGCTCGAAGCAGCGACCGCGCGCGGCATCGAGGTGCTGCTGCTGTCCGATCCTGTCGACGCCTTCTGGACCTCGATGCCGACGGAGTTCGAGGGCAAGCCGCTGAAGTCGCTCAGCCAGGGCGATCTGAACCTCGACCTGATCCCGCGCGTCGACGACAAGGACGAGGCGAACAAGGACGAGCCGGCAGCGGATGAAGCAGCTACCATCGCGGTGATCAAGGCTGCGCTTGGCGAACGCGTCAGCGACGTCAAGGCCTCGACGCGCCTCACCAGCTCGGCCTCCTGCCTCGTCGCCGACAGCCAAGGCCCGAGCCGCGAGCTCGAGCGGATTCTGTCGCAGCAGAATCGCGGCATGCGCACCAAGCCAGTCCTCGAGATCAATTTGCGCCACCCGATGGTGGTTGCGATCACCAAGGCCCAGGCCGGCTCCAAGGCCGTCGACGATCTCAGCCTGCTGCTGCTCGAACAGGCGCAGATCCTGGATGGCGAGTTGCCGGAGGACCCGGCGGCGTTTGCGGCACGGCTGAACCGGCTGGTGCTGCAGGGGCTCGGCGTGTAACCGGAACGCCGTGCTCCGCAAGGCTCGTCATTGCGAGGAGCCGGCGACAAAATTGCGAAGCAATTTTGCGCTGGTGCGACGAAGAAATCGAGACTGCCGCCGTGGAGACCATCCTGGATTGCTCACATGGGGATTTGGTGTGTCAAGGTGTTTGGTCAGCTCTTTGTTCGATTGCAGGCCAGCTCTTCGCCCCGACCGTGGGACCTATCGGATGGCGCGCGCAGGTCGGGTCAAGACCGG
>JAEWFG010000104.1 GCA_023388935.1 Pseudomonadota bacterium
GCAGGGGATCGTAATCGGCGCCATCGGATGTCGGCTGGACCGACCTCCGAGCTGCGAAACCCGCTGGCGCGCCGGTCGACAGTCTTGAATGCACGTTTGCCGGGCTGCGCCATGGTCATCCTGATCGCCGCAGTATCCGGGCGAGTTGCTCGTGCCATGCGGCTCGGGCGGCTTTGCTGTTCAAGGCTGCAGCGGCGCGCAAGTTTCTTGACACGCTTCAAAACGAGAACACACTTGAATGGACCCTTCCTGTCGCCCCCGGCGGCGTGTTCCCGTCCGGCGCGAGAAATCCAGGCTCGACGAAAAGCCCGGGCACTCGCGGTTCCAGGGCATGGCCGATAACGACGCATCAGGTGGCTTGGCGTCGACTTCATCGCCACCATGTGGTCGCCCAAACGCGTCGGAGGGTCAGGCAAGGCAAGGCACTTATGGCCTCTCGGAGATCAGAAGGCGGAACGCCGTCCCGAACGACCGAGACCGCCCGGCCTCGCGCGGCCGCGCTGGCGCCCTTCCGCAACCGTGTGTTCCGGCTCCTCTGGCTGGCGACGGTCGTGGCCAATATCGGCTCCTGGATGTACAACGCTTCGGCAGGCTGGCTGATGACAAGCCTTAATGCCGATCCGCTGATGGTGTCATTGGTCCAGGCCGCGGCCAGCCTGCCGCTGTTTCTTTTCGCGCTGCCGGCCGGCGCGCTCGCCGACATCGTCGACCAGCGCCGCTTCATCCTCATCCTCGAGATCCTCGTTGCCGTCGTCGCGGTGACATTTGCCGCCCTGCTGTCCGCCGGTTACGTGACGCCTGCAATGCTGCTGTTGTTCATGCTGGTGATCAGCACATTGGCGGCGCTTGAGGCCCCGGCCTGGCAGTCCATCGTTCCGCAGCTCGTTGGAAAGGAAGATCTCCCGGCGGCCGTGGCGGCCAACAGCGTCGGCATCAACATCAGCCGTGCCATTGGGCCGGCACTGGCCGGCATCGTCATCACCGCGTTCGGGATCGCCGCACCGTTCTGGCTCGATGCGTTCAGCAATATGGGCGTGATCGGCGTCTTTCTGTGGTGGCGACGATCGAAGGCCCCTCCGACGCGCCGGCTTCCGGCGGAGCGGTTCGCCAGCGCCATTCGCACCGGGCTGCGATACACGAGCAACAACCGGCACCTGCGGGCAACACTGGTGCGCGCCACGGGATTCTTCCTGTTTGCCAGTGGCTATTGGGCGCTGCTGCCGCTTGTCGCGCGCACCCAGATTGGCGGCGGGGCCGACATCTACGGCATGCTTCTGGGAGCGATCGGACTGGGTGCGGTTGGCTTTGCGTTTTTCCTGCCTCGGCTGAGGGAGAAGTTCAGCCCGAACAGCATCGTGGCCCTCGGCGAAGTCGGCACGGCCGTGACGCTGGTGCTGTTCGGCATGGCGAGGGAGCCGATCATCGCGCTGGCGGCCAGCCTGATAGCCGGCATGTCCTGGATCGCCACGCTCGCCAGTCTGAATGTATCGGCACAAGTGGTCCTGCCCGACTGGGTGCGCGGCCGCGGCCTGGCGATGTATGTATGCGTGTTCTTTGGCAGCATGACGCTGGGCAGCATCATCTGGGGGAGCCTTGCCGAATTTGTCGGGCTGCCGCTTACCCATTTCGTCGCCGCGGGCGGGGCGCTGCTGGCGATTCCGCTGACATGGCGCTGGAAACTCCAGGCCGGGGATAGCATCGACCTCTCGCCTTCCATGCACTGGCCCGAGCCCATCATCACCGAGCCGGTCGAAGCCGATGCGGGCCCGGTGATGGTGACGGTCGAGTACCGGATAGATCCCAAGGATCGTGAAGCGTTTCTTGCGGCTGCGGAACAGCTGTCGCACGAACGAAGGCGTGACGGAGCATATGCCTGGTGCATCTTCGAAGATCCAGCCGTCAAGGGGCGATATATGGAGACGTTTCTGCTTGAATCATGGCTGGAGCACTTGCGCCAGCACAGGCGCGTGACGAACGCCGACCGCCTTATCGAAGACAAGCTCGGTTCCAAGCTGCTCGGCAAGCCGATAGTAACCCATCTCATCGCTGCCGAGCGCACTCAGCAGGGGTGACGGCGCGCCGACACCTATCGCCGCAAAATCTAACGCGACGCCCTATCTGACGATGACATCGGTCTTCTCGAAGCGACTGACGTCAATCAGGCCGACATCCGAGATGCGAAGCTCTGGAATGACGACCAGGGCGAGCAGGGAATGCTGCATGTAGGCGTTGTTCAGCTCGCATCCGCAGGCGCGCATCCCCTCGACGAGGCGGTTTGCCTTCTCAGCCACGATTTCCGCGCGCTCGTCCGACATCAGGCCTGCCACCGGCAGTTCCACGAGTGCCAGTTCCCGGCCGCCGGAGATCAGGACGATGCCGCCGCCCACTTCATGGAGACGGTTGGCGGCTTGCGCCATGTCGGCCTTGTTCGTGCCCACCACGATCATGTGATGACTGTCATGGGCAACGGTCGACGCCATGGCGCAGTCCGTATTGTATCCGAAGCCGGAGACGAAGGCATTGACCACGCCCCCGGTCGCGCGGTGCCGTTCGACGAGTGCGATCTGGCAAACATCGCCGGCACGGTCCATCTGCACGACGCCATCCTTCACCGGCAGACGGCGCTGGAGGGCTTTGGTCGGCGCCTGGTTTTCGACCACGCCGATCACGCGCACTTCGACCTCCGTGGCGCCGG
>JAEWFG010000054.1 GCA_023388935.1 Pseudomonadota bacterium
GGCATGGACGGTGTGGCCGAGGATGATCGCCGCCGTGCCCGTCGGCATGTCGATGGCCGAGACGAAGATGCGCAGCGAGATCGCAGAGATCATTCCGGGCACGACTGCGGGCAGGCAGGCGAGAGCGAAGATGACGACCCGGCCGCGAATGCCCTCGGCCACGATCAGCATGGCGATCCAGGTGCCGAGCACGGTTGCCGCCACCGTCGCTGCCGCGGCGATCATGATTGAATACAGGCAGGCCTCCAGGAACTGCTTGTCCTGCATCACTTTGACGTACCAGTCGAGCGTCCACTCCCCGATGGGGAAGGCGATGAAGTTGGCGTCCTTGAAGCTCATCGCCATCATCAGCGTGAGCGGCAAAAGCAGATAGAGGAGAAAAGCCCAGTAGCACGCCGTCAGCGTCGCGCGCGGAGCGTCCGCGAACATGTAGCGCATCAAAATGCACTCCTTTTCTTGCCGCCGACGAGGCGCATGAAGATGGCGGCCGTGATCAGCGCCGTGACGAGCATGATCAGCGCGAAGGCAGCACCTACCGGCCACTTGTCGCTGGCGCCGTGGAAGAAGCCGCTGATGGTCTCCGGAAACAGGACCGTGTTGGGACCGCCGAGCAGCATTGGGGTGGCAAAGACGCCGATGCACGTCAGGAATACCAGCGAGCACCCCGATACGATGCCGTCCCTGGACAGCGGCAGGACGATCCTGCGGAAGCGCTTGAAGGGGCCGGCGCCGAGGTCGGCAGCGGCGTCCAGCAGCGGCGACGGGATTTTCTCGATCGCCGAATAGAGCGGCAACAGCATGTACAGGCAGATCAGATAGACAAGGCCGAAGCCGAGCGAAAACGAGGTGTAGAGCATCTGGATCGGTCGGTCGATCAGTCCGATCTCGCGCAGCAACACATTGACCGCGCCACGGTTGGCGAGAAGCATGATGACCGAGAAGGTGCGGATCAGTTCGCCGGCCCAGAAGGGCACGAGGAGCAACAGCAGCGCCTTGGACCGCCCCTCGGGCCTGACGATCTTGGCAACGTAGTAGGCGACCGGGTAAACGACGACCAGCGTCGCGGCCGTTGCGATCGTCGCGAAGATGAAGCTCCGGATGAGCGGCGTGAAGTACAGCGATTCCCGGAAGAAGATGGCGTAATTGTCGAGGGTGAAGTGCGATTCCACCCCGGGCACCACCGGGTAGTGGGACATCAGGCTGATCTTCAGCATCTGATAGATCGGCCCGACATGCAGCATGACCAGCCAGATCAACGGTACGCCGGCCAGGAGGATGATCCGGCCGACGCGCGTCTCCACCACCGCTCCCAGCGTGTACCGGTAAAGCGCGGAGTTGACCACCTTGGCGATGCCCGTCGAATACTTGGGCACGGACGCCTCGCGCCCTGCCGGATAGCCGGCTGTCGTGTTGGTACTCACCATCGAACAATCTCGGTTGACGCAACCCGACCGGCGCCACGTCGCGCCGCCCGGCAGTCAGTCGTTGCGTGTTGTTGGAAGGGCCTGCGTGCCCGGAGGCGTCGCAACGCTCCGGGACAGGCCGCACGCCATGCGAGACGCGGCGGCGTCAGGCCGCCTTGACCTCGGTGGTGGCGCGGTCGATCATCTCGTTCTTCATGTCGCGGTTGACCGACGAGAAGAACACGATCCGCTCGACTTCCTCCTGCGGCAGCGTCAACGCAAGCTTCTCGCGTTCGTTGAGCAGGTCGCCGACACCGTTGATCGTGGAGCTGTAGCCCGACTGGCGGGTCATGGCAGCGCCGACTTCCGGGCTCGCCAGGATGGCGTCGAGCAGCTTGTAGGCGTTCTCGGCGTTCGGCGCATTGTTGACGACGTTGAGCGTGTAGCAGAAGCCGAACGTGCCTTCCTTCGGTACGGACACCTGAATCGGATGCCCGTCCATGATCAGCTTCGCGGCCGCACCCGACCACGAATGTGCCAGGTAGATGTCCTCGTTGACGAACATTTGCTGCACTTCGGAAGCGGCGTCGTAGTACTTCCGGACCATGTCCTTGTGCTTGATCAGGAGGTCGCGCGCCTCGTTGACCGCCTTCTGGGCCACTTCGGGCTTGCCTTCATACGAGACGAAATCGCCGTCATGGCCGAGGTACTGCATGGCGATCGTCAGGAAGTCGCTGACGATGTAGGAGGTCTGCGCCTTGTACTGCGGATCGAACATGATCTCCCAGCTCGGGGCGTCCTTCACCTGGTCGACGTTTCGGGCGAGGCCCTCGTAGCCGGAGAGAACCGGCAGACCCCAGAGGTTGCCGTCGACGCGCGCCCATGGCGCATCCTGATAGGCTGTGTTGAGGTTCTTCCAGTTGGCGATCCGGCCGGTGTCGAGTGGCTGCAGCAGCTTGGAGGCGATGAACTGCGAATAACGGTGGCCGGCCACGGTGCAGATGTCGGTGGAAGGGTTGGCGCCCTCGGCAGTCAGCAGGTTGTACTGCTTGCCCTGGTCGTCGGTCAGGCGGACTCGGACCTCGATGCCGGTGTCCTTCTGGAACTTGTCCAAAAATTCTTGCGGCAGGAATTTGTCATAAGTCGTTACGTTCAGGACGCCGCCCGCGGCCCAAGCCGAACGAATAACGTGCGGCGCGGCCAGTGCAGCGGCGCTTCCGCCCAGCAATTTCAATGCGGTTCTGCGGGTTGGCTTTAGGATTGAAGACAATTTAATTCCCCTTTTTCTTCAACAAGAGCATCGCAGGGCACGCATATCCCGGTGCATTCGCGGATGTCGAAGCACCATGAATGCCAAAGACCTGAATCTTGCATGACCTCCCTAAGAAGAAACCCAGGAACAAGTAAAAACGACTTGCCATCGTCCAGTATACCGTCCTAGATTTCCGCTAGAATGGAATTCTTCTGGAAAACCGAACATATGTCAAGCGCCATAATGTTGACACAGACAGGCATCGCATCAGCTGCTCCTAGCCCGTCATCCCCACGCTAGCCGCAACACCCCGCGCGCGTGGAATTGCAGTATTTCCCCACGAAGCATGGGCACATTCCTTTCGCCAAATTTCATAGAGCACCGCCGCCCGCGGCCACTTTGGAGAATAGCCAGATGAACATCGCAGCGGCTGCATACACGCGGGAGAATTGGAATCAACGCATCGTTGTTCTCGCGATCCCGATTATCCTGACAAATCTGGTCCAGCCGATCCTGTCGCTCGTCGACACGATCGTGGCAGGTCATCTGCCCGGCTCCTGGTTTCTTGGGGGCGTTGCCCTGAGCGGGGTGTTGTTCAATTTCATCTTCTGGAGCTTCGGCTTCCTGAGGATGGGGACCACGGGCCTTGTATCGCAAGCCTGGGGCGCGGACGATGCCGTCATGACTCGCGTGCACCTTTTGCGCGCCCTGCTGGTGGCCGGCATCGCCGGTCTCGTGATCGTCGCCTTGAAAAATCCAATCATCGAGTTCGGATTCGCTGTTCTGGGCGGCAGCGACAAGGTCACGGCAAGTGCAGTGGAGTACTCTTCCGCGCGCATCTTGTCCGTGCCGGCGGCGCTGGGCAATTTCGTGCTGCTGGGCTATCTCCTGGGCCGCCAGCAGGTGCTGGTCTCCCTTGCCCTGCAGGTAGTTCTCAACCTCATAAATGTCGTCGCAACGCTCACGCTGGTGCATGTCTTCGGCTTCGGGGTCGCCGGCATCGGCGCAGGGACCGCATTCGCGGAATGGGTGGCGTTCGCCATCGGCATCGTTATCGTGAAGCCATTCGGTGCCAACGTCGCGTGGCGCGAGATCATTGATACGGCCGCGCTGCGTCGCCTCTTTGCGGTCAATCGCGACATATTCCTACGCAGCCTCTGCCTGCTCATCTGTTTCGGCTGGTTTGCCCGCAGCGGCGCTCGGGAAGGCGATGCGATTCTGGCGGCCAACGCCGTGCTCCTTAATCTGCACGGCATCATGTCCTATGGCCTGGATGGCTTTGCGCACGCGACCGAGACGCTGGTCGGCTCCATTATCGGTGCACGCCGTCGCGACGCATTCTATAGGGTCGTGAAGGCGGCGTTCGTGTGGTCCGGCTTCGTGGCAGGCCTTTTCACGCTGACCTATGCGCTCGGCGGATCGGCCATCATCTCTCTTCTGACCGACCAAGAGGACGTTCGGATCATTGCCGAACGGTTCCTGCCCTACGTCATCGTGCTGCCGCTCGTTTCAGTCGCCAGCTACATGCTTGACGGCGTCTTCATTGGCGCTTTGCAGACGCGGGAACTGCGCAACAGCATGGCGATCTCCACGGCTGTCTTTCTTGTCTCCGCTTACACGCTGCAGCAGGCGGTGGGCAATCATGGATTGTGGATATCGATGGTGATCCTGATGCTCCTGCGGACGGCCACACTGGGTCTTTACCTGAGGCGCATCTCCGGCGCGCTCACATAGCGCATTGCCTGACCATCGCCGCCGAGTGCTGCATCAACGTCGCGCCTGGCTGGATCGGTCAGGTCGGCAGGAGGTCCTTTCTGCGACAGGTAGCCCCCCGACGAGCGCCCAAGCCTACCAATCGAGCACGATCTTGCCGGCCTCGCCATTGGCGGCATTGGCGAAGGCGGTCTCGTAGTCGTCGGCCCTCATGCGGCTGGTGATGACCTTGCGGATGTCGAGACCGCTTTCCAGCATCGCCAGCATCTTGTGCCAGGTCTCGAACATTTCGCGGCCGTAAATGCCCTTGAGCGTGATCATCTTGAACACGACCTTCGCGAGGTCGAACTCGAAGGGCCTTGCCGGCACGCCCAGCAGCGCGACGCGGCCACCCATCAGCGTATGGTCGACCAGCTGTTCGAAGGCGGCAGGCGAGCCGCTCATCTCAAAGCCGACATCGAAGCCCTCGCGCATGCCGAGCCGGCCCATGGCCTCACGGAGCTCTTCCTTGGCGACGTTGACCGGAGTGACGTCGGCCACTTGGGTGGCGAGTTCGAGGCGCTTGGGATTGATGTCGGTGATGACGACGTGGCGCGCGCCACAATGGCGGGCGACCGCCGCCCCCATGATGCCGATCGGACCGGCGCCAGTGATCAGCACGTCCTCGCCGGCAACGTCGAAGGAAAGTGCGGTGTGGACGGCATTTCCGAGCGGGTCAAGGATCGCGCCCAGTTCGTCGTCGATCGAATCGGGCAACGGCACGACGTTGAAGGCGGGGATGCTCACATATTCCGCGAAGGCGCCGGGCAGGTTGACGCCAATGCCCTGCGTATCGGGGTCGAGATGGTAGCGGCCGGCGCGGCTGGCTCGGCTGCGCATGCCTATGACATGGCCTTCCCCCGAGACGCGCTGGCCGACCTTGAGGCCGCGCACATGCGACCCGAGTTCGACGATCTCGCCGGCATATTCGTGGCCGGTGATCATGGGCACCGGCACGGTCTTGGCCGCCCATTCGTCCCACTTGTAAATGTGGATGTCGGTACCGCAGATGCCTGTCTTGTTGACCTTGATCAGCACTTCGCCGGGGCCGACCTCCGGCACGGGGCGGTCTTCCATCCAGATGCCGGGTTCAGCCTTGGCCTTGACCAGTGCGCGCATGCGAGAACTCCCGAATATCAGAGGATGCCGAGCGACTTGCCGGCATCGGCGAAGGCGTCGATGGCGAGGGTGATGTCCTGATCGTCCAGGGCGGCCGACATCTGGGTGCGAATGCGCGCCTTGCCCTGGGGAACGACCGGATAGAAGAAGCCGGCGACATAGACGCCCCGCTCGTCGAGGGCTTCGGCCATTCGTTGCGCCAGCACGGCATCGCCGAGCATGACAGGGATGATCGGCGTCTCTCCCGGCAGGAGCGTGAAGCCCGCCTGGGTCAGGCCATCCCGGAAGCGCATCGTGTGGCGGCCGAGTTTGGCGCGCAGGTCATCGGCGGCGCGGGCAATCTCGATGGCCTTCAGAGAGCCAGCGGCAACCGCCGGCGCAAGGCTGTTGGAAAAGAGGTAGGGACGCGCGCGCTGGCGCAACAGGTCGACGATCGGCTGGGATGCGGCGATGAAACCGCCCATGGCCCCGCCCAGCGTCTTTCCCAGCGTGCCGGTGACGATATCGACCCGATTGCCGACACCGGTCAGCGCTGGCGTGCCGCGGCCCTCGTCGCCGATATGGCCCGTCGCATGGCAGTCATCAACGGCAACAATGGCGCCGTAGCGATCGGCGAGGTCGCAGATCTCCTTCAGCTTGGCGATGTGGCCGTCCATCGAGAATACGCCGTCGGTGACGATCAGCTTGAAGCGCGCGCCGTCGGCGTCGGCCTGCTCCAGCCTGGTCTCCAGGTCATCCATATCGCCCTGCGCGTAGCGGAAGCGCCGGGCTTTGGAGAGCCGCACGCCGTCGATGATCGAGGCGTGATTGAGGCTGTCGGAGATGATGGCGTCCTGTTCAGAAAGCAGCGGTTCGAACAGCGCGCCATTGGCGTCGAAGCAGGCGGCAAACAGGATCGCGTCGTCCTTGCCGAGATAGTCGGCGATGGCGTGCTCCAGTTCGCGATGCAGCGTCTGGGTGCCGCAGATGAAGCGCACCGACGCCATCCCGAAGCCGAATTCGTCGAGGGCTGCCGCTG
>JAEWFG010000060.1 GCA_023388935.1 Pseudomonadota bacterium
GAAACGCGCGATGTCGAAGCAACCTGGCGCAAGGTCGGCGAACTCCTCGACATCTTCTCAAAGGAAGAGTGCGCAAACTACCTCAAAAACTCAGGTTATGTTTCCGTATAAACACAGCATGCTCTAGCGGGAACGAGCTACCGCAAACAAAAAGCCCCGGCGTGAGCCGGGGCTTTTGACGTTCGGTGACCAAGGGTTTAGCCCGCTGCCTTCGCCTCGCGGCGGCGCGCGGTGAGGATGTATTCGGTGTAGCCGTTCGGCTGCTCGCGGCCCTTGAAGATGAGGTCGCAGGCCGCCTTGAAGGCGACGCCGTCGAAGGCGGGCGCCATCGGCTTGTAGATGGCGTCGCCGGCATTCTGCTTGTCAACGATGACGGCCATGCGCTTGAGCGATTCCATCACCTGCGCTTCGGTGATGACGCCTTGATGCAGCCAGTTGGCGAGGTGCTGGCTGGAGATGCGCAAGGTCGCACGGTCTTCCATCAGGCCGACATCGTGGATGTCAGGCACCTTGGAGCAGCCGACGCCCTGGTCGATCCAGCGCACGACATAGCCGAGAATGCCCTGGCAGTTGTTGTCGATCTCCTGTTTGACGTCGTCAGGCGCCCAGTTCGACTTCGACACCGGAATGGTGAGGATATCGGACAGCTTCGCGCGCGGCCCACCCTTGGCGAGCTCCTGCTGGCGCGCGATGACGTTGACCTGGTGATAGTGCAGGGCGTGCAGCGTCGCCGCGGTCGGCGAGGGGACCCAGGCGGTGGTGGCGCCGGCCTGCGGATGGGCGAGCTTCTGCGCCAGCATGTCCGCCATCTTGTCGGGAGCGGCCCACATGCCCTTGCCGATCTGGGCGTGGCCGGGCAGGCCGTCGATCAGGCCCATGTCGACGTTCCAGTCCTCATAGGCCTTGATCCAGGCCTGTGCCTTCATCTCGTTCTTGCGGATCATCGGGCCCGCTTCCATCGAGGTGTGGATCTCGTCGCCGGTGCGGTCGAGGAAGCCGGTGTTGATGAACATGATGCGCTTGGAGGCGCGCTGGATGCAGGCCTTGAGGTTGACGGTGGTGCGCCGCTCCTCGTCCATGATGCCGACCTTGAGCGTGTTCTCAGGCAAGCTCAGCATCTTCTCGACGCGGTCGAAGATCTCGCAGGTCAGCGACACTTCGTCGGGGCCGTGCATCTTCGGCTTGACGATATAGGCCGAGCCGGTTCGGCTGTTCTTGACCTTCGAATTGCCCTTGAGGTCATGAATGGCAAGAAGCCCGGAGACGGCGGCGTCGAGCAGGCCTTCCGGAATCTCCTCGCCCTTGTCGTTCAGCACCGCATCGGTGAACATGTGGTGACCGCAGTTGCGCATCAGGAGCAGGCTGCGGCCGTGCAGCTTGATCTCGGCCTTGCCGTCAGGCGTTTTGTAGCTGCGGTCGGCGTTGAGCGAGCGCGTCAGCGTCTTGCCGCCCTTCTCGAAGTCGGCCGACAGCGTGCCGTTCATCAGGCCGAGCGTGTTGCGATAGACCAGTACCTTGTCCTCGGCGTCGACCGCGGCGACCGAGTCCTCCATGTCGAGGATGGTCGAGACCGCGGCCTCCATGATCATGTCGGCAACACCGGCCGGATCGTCCTTGCCGATCGCGCTGCTGCGGTCGATCTTCACCTCGATGTGCAGGCCGTTGTTGACGAGAAGCACCGCGCTCGGCGCGGCCGCATCGCCCTGGAAGCCGGCGAACTGCGCGGCGTCTTTCAGCGCGGTGGCATTGCCGCTCTTCAGCTTCACCGCGAGCTGGCCCGCGACGACGCTGTAGGCGGTGACGTCGGTGTGGCTTCCGGTCGCGAGCGGCACGGCGCCATCGAGGAATGCCTTGGCCTTGGCGATCACCTTGTCGCCGCGCGCCTTGCTATAGCCCTTGGCCGTGTCAGCCGCATCGTGCGGGATCGCGTCGGTGCCGTAGAAGGCGTCATAGAGCGAGCCCCAGCGCGCATTCGCCGCGTTCAGCGCGTAGCGAGCATTGGTCAGGGGCACGACGAGCTGCGGGCCGCAGATCTTGCCGATCTCCTCGTCGACATCAGCGGTCTCGACCTTCTGCGTCGCAGGTTCAGGAACGAGATAGCCGATCTCTTTCAGGAAGGCGGTATAGGCGCCGAGGTCGAACGCCTTGCCCTTGTTGGCGCGGTGCCAGTCATCGATCTTGGCTTGCAGCGTGTCGCGCACCGCCAGCAGTGCACGGTTCTTCGGCCCCAAATCCCTGATGATGGCGGCAACCCCGGCCCAGAACGCATCCGGCGCGATCCCGGTTTTCGGGGCCGCTTCCTTGGCGATGAAATCGAACAGGACGGGAGCGATCTTCAATCCATGGGCGTCGACACGGTTCATGATGGGCTTTCTTGTTGGAAATGGCTGTTTTTGGCTGCTTTTGACCCGACAGCAGCAAAATGCGCCCATAAAGGGCGGCTTTCGGAGCCCTATTAGCCCCAAAATCAAGGCCGTGAGAAGACCCCCAAAGGTTTGTCAAAATGTCAAGACGTGGTGTGGCGATCCCACGCATCGTTGTCATTCCCCGCGACCCGGCTACGCCAAGGCTTCGCCGGGGCTTGCGCTGTTGGGTCGCCGAAGCTTAAGCGTAGGCGGCAAGTGGGGAATCCAGTACGCTGCGGCTTCCCCGTATCCCATCGCCGTCTCTGGAATACGGGTCGCCCGGTTGAGCCGGGCGACGACAGGGGGAATAGGACAGGCTCAAATATTCGCGGCGAGATCCACGACCTCGTCGAACAACACGCCGGTCGCCTTCAGCATGCGCTCGATCTCGTCAGCCGCGTCCGCAACTGTCCGCGTCGATGTGTCGATCACGAGTTCAGCGGCCTGCGGCGCCTCGTAGTCGTTGCCGATGCCGGTGAACGACGCGAGCGCGCCGGCGCGGGCCTTCTTGTAGTGGCCCTTGGGATCGCGCTCCTCGCACACGTCCGCAGGTGTCGCGACGTGGATTTCGCGGAATGTCGTGTCGGCGATGCGTCGCGCCGTGGCGCGGTCTTCGCGGGCCGGCGAGACCGCCGCGACGATCGCAATGTGACCGTTGCGGGCGAGATGCGTGGCGACCTCGGCGAGACGGCGGATGTTCTCGCTCCGATCAGTGGCGGAGAAGCCGAGATCGCTGTTGAGGCCGGCTCGCAGCGTATCGCCGTCGAGCAGGATCGGCGAGCCGCCATTTGTGAACAGCCGACGTTCCAGCGCCTTTGCCAGCGTCGACTTGCCGGAGGCCGGCAAGCCCGTGAGCCAGACCACCGCACCATTGTGGCGGTAGCGGGCGGACCGTTCGTCGGGCCGCAGCGCCGATTCCACCGGCACGATGTCGACGGGTACGGCGCGCTGGCCGGCATCGACGGATAGAACGAGGCCGCCGCCGGCGATGCGCCCGGACACCTCGATCACGAGACGTCCGGTTCGCGGATTTTCTGTGTAGGGATCGACCGCGATCGGATTGGAGAGAGAGATGTCGATCTCGCCGACATGATTGCGGCCGATCGCCTTATTCTCGACGCTCGACAGCTCGCCGGGATCGACCGCCTTCTCGATGGCGACCACGGTGGCGCGGCTCTCCTTTGGCCCGCAGCGGACCAGCAGCTGATCGCCCTTGGCGAGCGGCTTGTCGTGCAGCCAGAAGATACGCGCGCGCAGCCGCCGCGTCTCGCGCGGGGCAGTGCCGGTATGCGCGACGATGTCGCCGCGCTCGATGAACAATTCACGGTCGAGCGTGATGCCGACCGAGCGGCCGGCACCCTGCCGGCCCGCGACCGGCGTCACTGGCCAGCTTTCGACCGTCTTGATCTTGGCGATCTTGCCGGCCGGCATGATCACGATCTCGTCGCCGGCAACGAGGCTGCCGGATTCGATACGGCCGGCAACGATGCGGCGGTCGTCGAACTTGTAGATCGCCTGCACCGGCAGCCGCAGCGCCAGCGCTTCCAGCGGCCGCGCCGGTTCGAGCCGGTCGAGCGCCTCGACCACCGTCGGACCCCTGTACCAGCCGATCCGGTCGGTACGTTCGGCGACGCCGTCGCCGTCGCGCGCGGAAATCGGGATCACTGCCGTGGGCTTTACGCCGAGCCCTTTCAAATGCGCCGAGATCTCGTCGCTGATCTCCTTGAAACGTTCGGCGGAGAAGTCAACGCGGTCCATCTTGTTGACGACGATCGCGACCTGCTTCACGCCGAGCAGGTGCAGGAGATAGCCGTGCCGCCGGGTCTGGTCGCGCACGCCTTCGAGCGCGTCGATGATCAGCACCGCCCCGTCGGCCTGCGAGGCGCCGGTGATCATGTTGCGCAAAAATTCGGCGTGACCGGGCGCATCGATCAGCACGATGTCGCGCGAATTGGTGCGGAAGCGGATCTGCGTGGTGTCGATGGTGATGCCTGGTCGCGCTCGGTCTGGAGCGCATCGAGCAGGAACGACCATTCGAAGGGCATGCCGCGGCGCGCGCTGACGGCTTTCAGCATCTCGAGCTTGCCGTCGGGCAGGCTGCCGGTCTCGTGCAGCAGGCGGCCGACCAGCGTCGACTTGCCGTGGTCGACATGGCCGACGATCACGATGCGCACTTGCGGTCGCGTCGTGCCATTTGGCATCGACGTGGTTCCGTTCGGGGTGGCGGGGGAAGCCGTGGTGACGATCATGTTCATGGCCGCGTTGCGTCCTCAGGGGTCAGAGATAGCCGGCGACGCGCAGGCGCTCGAAGGCGTCCTCGGTCTCGTGGTCGAGCGCACGGCCGGCGCGTTCCGGCACCCTGGTTTGTTCGAGCTCGATCAGGATCTCGTCGATGTTGGACGCGGTCGAAGCGACGGGATTGGTGATGTCCTGATCACCTAGCGAGCGGTAGCGCTTGCCGTCCTTGGCGAGATACAGCGGGATGATCGGAATGTTCTCGCGCTTGGTGTAGGCCCAGATGTCGGCCTCGGTCCAATGCAGGATCGGATGGATGCGCAGATGCGCGCCTGGCGGCGGCGAGGCGTTGAACTGGTCCCAGAACTCCGGCGGCTGGTCGCGCACGTCCCAATTGCCTTCGAGGCCGCGCGGCGAGAACACGCGCTCCTTGGCGCGCGTGGCCTCCTCGTCACGGCGAATGCCGGCGACCAGGCCGTCGAAGCCGTATTTGCCGAGCGCCATCTTGAGGCCTTCGGTCTTGCGCGCAGCGGAACGGGCGGCCGGCGGCAGCGTTGGGTCGACGGCATCGATCGGCGGGCAGGGCTCGACGCGCAGGTCGAGATCCCACTCCTTCCCGTAATGATCGCGGAAGCGATACATCTCCGGAAACTTCTTGCCGGTGTCGACATGGAGGGCCGGGAACGGCAGGCGGCCGAAGAATGCCTTGCGCGCCAGCCAGATCATGACGTTGGAGTCCTTGCCGAGTGACCATAGCAGGGCGATCTTCTTCAAGCGCGCGAAGGCCTCGCGGAAAATGTAGATGCTCTGCGCCTCAAGCTGGTCGAGATGATCCATGCTGGGGGCAAGGTCAGCGGAAAATTCTTGCGCGCGCACGCGCTCGGCGAGGGCCGGGCTGGTCAGTCGATCAGCAGCGGAATCGTCCTTGAGAAGATGCATCTCTGCCACTTTGCGTTTGGGGGCGAAAATTCTATAGTTGCGGTGCAGAAGAGAAGAAAAAATTTTCTCTTTGCGCGCTCGAAACGACACATATATAGAAAATAATTCCAGTCAACCCCGGATTTGGGGAAGCGAGTATCGTATGCGGTTCTTGCCGGTGTTTCTCGATCTCAAGGCCGGTCCGGTGGTCCTCATCGGCGCGGGCGAGCTTTTGCGCGCCAAGTTGCGTGTGCTCGCGGCTGCCGGCGCGCGCATCCGCGTGCATGTGATCGACGGCAATCATGATTTGGATGGTCTTGGCTCGGATGAGGCGGCGCGCATCGAATTCGCGGCCGCCGATCCGCTGACGGCCGATCTTGCCGGCGTCATCGCCGTTGTCTGCGCAGGGGCTGGCGATGTCGGCGTTGCGATGTCGGTCCGCGCCAAGGCGCTCGGCCTTCCCGTCAACGTCATGGACGATCTCGAACATTCCAGCTTCATCTTCCCGGCGATCGTCGATCGCGGCGATGTCGTGGTCGCGGTCGGTACCGGCGGAACGTCGCCGGTGGTGGCGCGGCGCGTACGCGAGAAGATCGAGGCGCTGTTGCCGGCGCGCATCGGCGAGCTCGCCGAGTTCATCGGTGGCGTCCGCAAATCCATCAACGAGCGCATCGCTGAGTTTCCACTGCGTCGCCGCTTCTGGGAGCGCGTCATCGACGGTCCGATTGGCGCCTCCGTGCTCGCCGGCCGCAAGGGCGAAGCGGCCACGGCGCTTGAGGCTATTTCCGATCCGTCCGCGTATGCACGTGCCAACAAGCCGGAAGGCTCGGTCGCGCTGGTCGGCGCCGGTCCCGGCGATCCCGATCTTCTCACCATCAAGGCGCTACGCGCATTGCAGGACGCCGATATCGTCTTCCATGACGAACTGGTCTCGCCTGAAATTCTCGACCGCATCCGCCGTGACACCACGCGCGTTGCGGTCGGCCGCCGCGTCGGCAAGCCCGGTATCGGCCAGGACGCCATCAACAAGCGCATGATCGAGGCCGCGCAAGCTGGCCAGCGTGTGGTGCGGCTGAAGGGCGGTGATCCCTTCGTATTCGGCCGCGGCGGCGAAGAGGTGGAAGCGCTGCGCGCAGCCGGTGTTGCCTATTCGATCATTCCCGGCATCACCGCCGGGCTTGGCGGCGCCGCCGATTTCGAGGTGCCGCTCACCTTTCGCCATGAAGCGACCCGCATCACCTTCCTCACAGCGCACAAGGCGCGCGACGCGGAGACGGTGGACTGGTCGACGCTGACCGACACCAAAATGACCGTCGTGGTCTACATGGGCATGACGGCGGCGCCCGCCATACGCGCCGGCCTGTTCGCAGCCGGCCGTTCGCCGGAGACACCGGTTGGCGTGTTCGCCCGCGTCACGCGTCCGGATGCGCAAGGCGCGATCGGCACGCTTCGCGACCTGCCCGAGCTCGTGCGGCGGACCGATAGCGGTCCCGCCATTCTCATCATCGGCGACGTGGTCCGGCATGCCGGTTCCCTTCGTCGCCAAACCCCAAATCAAATCATCTCTGACCTATTGGATGCAGCCGAATGACCTCCCCGCTTGAACAGAAGAAGATCAAAATCGCCGGCCCCTCGGTGGTGACCGCCAACCGCACCTGGGATGGCATCGTGGTCTATCGCACCGCTACCAAGGGTTGGTCCGCGGACCTCTCGGAAGCCGCAATCGTGCGCAACTCCGATGACGCCAAAGCGTTGCTTGCGGAGTCCGTGGCCGATGACGTCGGCGCGATCGGTCCCTATATCGCGCCGGTGCAGGTCGGCGCGGACGGCAAGATCGAGCCCGGCAATCTGCGCGAACAGATCCGCCGCACCGGCGTGACCATCGGACAGCCGGCCCAGGTTTAAGGCATTCGCTTATGTACGCTTACGATGAAATCGACCGCACGCTGGTCAACGAGCGTGTCTCGGAATTCCGCGACCAGGTGAAGCGGCGCCTCTCGGGCGAGCTCACCGAGGACGAGTTCAAGATCCTCCGTTTGCAGAACGGCGTCTATCTTCAGCTGCACGCCTATATGTTCCGCGTCGCGATTCCCTACGGAACGCTGGCGACGAACCAGTTGCGGCGACTCGCCCATGTCGCGCGGAAATATGACCGCGGCTACGGCCATTTCACCACGCGTCAGAACATCCAGTTCAACTGGATCAAGCTCGCCGAGCTGCCGGATGCGCTGGCCGATCTCGCCGAGGTCGGCATCCATGCGATGCAGACCTCCGGCAACAACATGCGCAACGTCACCTCTGATCAGTGGGCCGGCGTCGCGCCGGGCGAGATCGAGGATCCCCGCATCTGGTCGGAGCTGATCCGCCAGCACACCACGCTGCATCCGGAATTCTCGTTCCTGCCGCGCAAGTTCAAGATCGCCATCACTGCGTCGGACCACGATCGCGCTGCGATCAAGATCCACGATATCGGGCTGAAGCTGATCAAGAACGAGAAGGGCCAGACCGGCTTCGAAGTGCTGGTCGGCGGCGGTCTCGGCCGGACGCCGTTCATCGGCAAGACGATCAAGCACTTCGTGCACGGCCGCGACATCCTCAGCTATATCGAGGCGATCCTGCGCGTCTACAATCAGTACGGCCGCCGCGATAACATCTACAAGGCCCGTATCAAGATTCTGGTGCACGAGCTCGGTATCGAGAAGTTCTCGCGCGAGGTCGAGGACGAGTGGCAGCACATTCGCAGCTCCTCGCTCCAGATCGACGACGAAGTGATCGAGGACATCCGCTCGCGCTTCACCTATCCATCCTACGAGAAGCTGCCGCACATGCCGGACGAGCTGCGCCAGGCCGCCGCCGATCCCGATTTCGAAGCGTGGCGCAAGAGCTCGGTGGCCCCGCACAAGGTGCAGGGCTACTCCATCGTCACGATCTCGCTGAAGCCGATTGGCGGGCCTCCGGGCGACGCCACGGCCGAGCAGATGGATGCGCTCGCCGATCTCGCCGACAAATATTCCTTCGGCGAGATCCGCGTCGGCCACGAGCAGAACCTCGCGCTGCCGCATGTCGCAAAGCGTGACCTGCCAGCGCTGTGGAAGGCGCTCGACAAGCTCGGGCTGGCGACGCCGAACGTCAATTTGATCACCGACATCATCGCCTGCCCAGGCCTCGACTATTGCTCGCTGGCGAACGCGCGCTCGATCCCGATTGCGCAGGAACTGACGCGGCGCTTTGCCAATCATGAGCTCGCCAACCTGATCGGCCGGCTGCACATCAACATCTCCGGCTGCATCAACGCCTGCGGTCATCACCATGTCGGCCATATCGGCATTCTCGGCGTCGAGAAGAACGGCGAGGAGCTCTATCAGATCACCATCGGCGGCCGTGCCGACGAGAGTGCCGCGCTCGGCAATCTGATCGGCCCCGGCGTCAAGTTCGACGAGGTCGCCGACGTCATCGAAGACATCGTGGAAGCCTATCTCGCGCTGCGCGAGCGGCCGGAGGAGCTGTTCGTCGACACGGTGAAGCGCCTCGGCGTCGAACCCTTCAAGGAGCGCGTCTATGCCACTCGTTAACGGCGGAAAGATCGCCGACGACAGCTTCGTCAAGCTCGCCGTCGACACGCCGCTGCCCGAAGGCGGCGACCTCCTGGTGCCGGCCGAGCGCTTCGTCAGCGACGCCGATGCGTTGCTCAAGCGCGCCGGCAAAGTTGGCGTGATCTGGCCGAACAACCGCGATATCGACGAACTCGTGCCGTATCTCGGCAAGGTCGCCGCCGTTGCGCTGGTGTTCCCGACCTTCCGCGACGGGCGTGCCTACAGCCAGGCGCGGCTGTTGCGCGAGCGTTACAATTACCGCGGCGAATTGCGCGCGACCGGCCAGATCCTGCGTGACCAGTTCGTGTTCATGCTGCGCGCCGGCTTCGATTCCTTCGAGGTGAAGAAGCAGGCCGACGCGGAAGCCTTCATGCAGACCGCCAAGCGCTATTCGGTATTCTACCAGCCGACCGGTGACGGCCGCATCACGGCCCTGCACCGGCGCATGCAGCTGCGTCACTCCGAAGGTGTCGGCACGTGAACGCAATCGCGCCTCAGGTCTCGTCAGTTTCGATATCTGCGCTGCCTTCGGCAGAAGAGCTCGATCGTGACTTGCGCGATGCCTCGCCCGCGGAAGTCATCGCAGCGGCGCTGAAGGCCGTCGGGCGCGAGAAGCTTGCGCTGGTGTCGTCCTTCGGCACGGAATCGGCGACGCTGCTCAAGGTCATGGCGGATGTCGATCCGGCGATTCCCGTGATCTTCCTCGACACCGGCTGGCTGTTCGAGGAGACGCTGGCCTATCGCGACACGCTGATCGCGACGCTCGGTTTGAAGGACGTCCGTTCGATCAAGCCGGCCGAGGAGACGCTGTCGCGCGAAGATCCCGACCGTGACCTCTGGTTCTCCGATCCCGACGCCTGCTGCCGTATCCGTAAAATGGAACCGCTGTCCCGCGCGCTAAAGCCCTTCTCGGCCTGGATCAACGGCCGCAAGCGCTTCCAGGGCAACGCACGCGCCGACATTCCGGTCGTCGAGGAGGATGGCGCGCGTCTGAAGTTCAATCCGTTCGCCAATGTCTCGCGCGAGGAACTCGAGGCGATTTTCGTCCGCGCCAAATTGCCGCGTCATCCACTGGTGGAGTCGGGTTTCCTGTCGGTTGGGTGTATGCCTTGCACGAGCAGAACGGCCGAAGGTGAGGATGCGCGCGCCGGTCGCTGGCGCGGCCGGGCCAAGACAGAATGCGGCATCCACACGATGAAGACTTCGTAGCACAGTCGGGCTGCCGCGCTGCGAACAAGAAAATCCGGTTCCGTTGACTTGAGAGCGTTTCGCCACGAGTTTCGCCTGCATGCCTTCGCCGACATTGACGTCGTCGAAGTGAATGGAGATGGACATGTTGCTCCGTATCGTTCCGCTCGCTGCAGGACTCCTCTGGGCAAGCTCGGCTCTCGCCGCTGACATCAATCTGTTGAACGTGTCGTACGATCCGACGCGCGAGCTCTACGTCGAGTTCAACAAGGCGTTCGCGAACGCCTATCAGAAGGAGACCGGCAAAAGCGTCGAGATCAAGCAGTCGCATGGCGGCAGCGGCTCGCAGGCGCGCGCGGTGATCGACGGATTGCAGGCCGACGTGGTGACACTCGCGCTCGCCTATGACATCGACGCCATCGCCGCCAAGGGCCTTACCGCGGCCGACTGGCAGAAGCGGCTGCCGCAGAATTCATCGCCGTATACGTCGACCATCGTGTTCCTGGTGCGCAAGGGCAATCCGAAGGGCATCAAGGACTGGGACGATCTGCTCAAGCCGGGCGTTGCCGTGATCACGCCGAACCCGAAGACATCTGGCGGCGCGCGCTGGAATTATCTGGCGGCATGGGGCTTCGCGCAGAAGAAATACGGCTCGGCCGACAAGGCCAAGGACTTCATCGGCAAGCTCTATCAGCAGGTGCCGGTGCTCGATACCGGCGCGCGCGGCGCGACCGTGACCTTCGTCGAGCGCGGCGTCGGCGACGTGCTGCTCGCCTGGGAGAACGAGGCCTACCTTGCGCTCAAGGAATTCGGTCCCGAGAAGTTCGAGATCGTGGCGCCGCCGCAATCGATCCTCGCCGAGCCGCCGGTCGCGATCGTCGACAAGGTTGCCGACAAGAAGGGCACCCGCAACGCCGCCGATGCCTACCTGCAGTACTGGTACACCAAGGAGGGACAGGAGATTGCTG
>JAEWFG010000273.1 GCA_023388935.1 Pseudomonadota bacterium
AGGACGCCAAGCGCGTCGGTCGCCAGATCCGCGCCGGCAACGTCAACCTCCAGGGCGTGCCCAACGACCGCACCGCGCCGTTCGGCGGCTACAAGCAGTCGGGCAACGGCCGCGAGTGGGGCAAGTACGGCCTCGAGGATTTTCTCGAAGTGAAGGCCGTCGCCGGGTTCAACGCGGCGTAAGCCTCATCGTCTGAACAGAGATGACGCCGGAGCGGGAATCCGCTCCGGCGTTTTTTGTTTGAGCCCTCGTCATTGCGAGGAGCGAAGTGACGAAGCAATCCAGAAATCGTCTCCCTTCCGTCATTCCGGGGCGTCGCGAAAGCGACGAGCCCGGAATCCATTCGTCCACGGATTCCGTCGCACGATGGATTCTCAGGTGCGCAATTGCGCACCGTAGCTCGCGCCGAAGAGGGCGCGCCTCGGAATGACGAGCGAAGCAATCCAGAATCCCTTCTCGGAGACAGTCTGGATTGCTTCGCTTCGCTCGCACTGACGGCGGAGCGAGACTATCCCCCCAGCGCGCCCTGCGTGTTCACATACAGCGCATAGATCGACTGGCTCGCCGCCATGAACAGGCGGTTGCGCTTGACGCCGCCGAAGCAGAGATTGGCGCAGCGTTCGGGTAGCGCGATGCGGCCGATCATGATGCCGTCGGGCGCGAACACCACGACGCCGTCGAGCTCGGGATCGCCCATGCCCCAGCCGCACCAGAGATTGCCGTCGATATCACAACGCATGCCGTCCGGCGTGCCTGGACCGGCATCGATGAAGACGCGCTTGTTGGAGATCGTGGTGCCGTCGGACGAGACGTCATAGGCGAGGATCTTGCGGTTCGGAACGCCGCGGGATTCCACGACGTAGAGGATCTTCTCGTCCGGCGAGAAGCACAGTCCGTTCGGGCCGAGCACGCCCTCGGCGACGATGGTTGCCTTGCCGGTCGCGGGATCGAGCCGATAGACGTTCGCGTCGATCTCGGGCTCGGCCTTGTAGCCCTCGTAATTGCCGAGCAGACCGAAGGTGGGATCGGTGAACCAGATCGAGCCGTCGGACTTCACCACGACGTCGTTGGGCGAGTTCAGCCGCTTGCCATTGAACGAGTCCATCAGGACGGTGATGGTGCCGTCATATTCGGTACGCGCCACGCGCCGGCCGCCATGCTCGCAGGTGACCAGTCGGCCCTGGCGGTCTCGGGTGTTGCCGTTGGCGAAATTGGAGGGCTTTCGGAAAACCGAGACAGCGCCGGTCTCTTCCTCCCATTTGATGATGCGCTGGTTGGGAATGTCGCTGCACAGCAGATAGCGTCCGTCGCCGAACCAGACCGGGCCCTCGGCCCAGCGCAGGCCCGTGGTCAGTCGCTCCACGGCCGAAAGCTTCAGCCAGTATTTTTCGAAGCGAGGATCGAGTGCGCGTATCGCCGGATCGGGGTAATAAGTCGCCGGCCGCCAGCCTTGGGTGTAGGACGATGCATCGTTCATGTGCAGTTCTCGTTGTTGCGTTCCCTCTGCCCAAATCTGCTATCATCAGTGATCCGCGACCGCAAATCGGTCGCCAAATACGAGGAAAGACATGCCGCGCATCTTGATGACGGGAGCTTCGGGCGGGATCGGAACGCGCCTGCGAAAACTGCTGCCGCCGATCTATCCGGACCTCCTGCTCAGCGATATCCGTGAGCCCGCCGATCTCGGCCCCAACGAGAAGTTCAAGGCGGCGGACCTGTCCGACATGGCGCAGGTCGAGGCGATCTGTGAAGGCGTCGACGGCATCATCCATTTCGGCGGCTATTCGGTCGAGGGCCCTTGGGACGACATCCTCCAGGCCAACATCATCGGCGGCTACAATCTGTTCGAGGCGGCACGCAAGAAGGGCGTCAAGCGCGTGGTCTTCGCGTCCTCGAACCATGCCGTCGGATTCTATCCGCGCCACCACAAGATCGGGACCGACGTCACGGCGCGCCCCGACAGCCGCTATGGCGTCAGCAAGGTGTTCGGCGAGGCGGTCGGCGCACTCTATGCCGACAAGCATGGCCTGAAGGTGACCTGCCTTCGCATCGGCAATTTCGGCGACGTGCCGCTCGACCAGCGCCGGCTCGCGATCTGGCTGAAGCCCGAGGATTTGGTTCAACTCTGTCAGATCGGGCTCGAGCATCCCGATATCCATTTCGAGGTCTTCTACGGTGCCTCCCTCAACGAGCGCGCCTGGTGGGACAACCACCGCGCTTACGAATTCGGCTATCGCCCGACCGGCCGCGCCGAGGATTTTCGCGAGCACGCGGTGGCCGGGCAGGCCAAGCTGAAGCCCGATCCGATCGGTGACCACTACCAGGGCGGCCCGTTCTGCAGCAACGAGTTCGATGGCGACGCGAGCCGCATCATCGACTGGAATGAGCGCTAGGCAATGGATTGAACGCGTTGAGAGCGGCCGAGTGTCTGCCAGGTCGCTCAACGCGGAAAGTACTTGCTCACCAGCGCATGTCTTGGAATGGCCGCCATTGGCGCCGCGCAGAGACTAGATGTTGCCTGCGGGGGCTCACAGAATTTGGCAGCGGGTTAGTCAAGTTAACTGACCGAACTCGAGTGCCATATGCAGAAACGGCTTGTTTAGTGATAGCGTTCGGCGGAACGGGAGGACGCCATGAACCTTCTCCGTCGACTATGTCTGCGAGCGGCGGTCGGCGTTGCCGCGCTGTACGCTTCATGGCGATCTGTCGCTGCGCAGAGCTATCCGGTGAGACCGGTGCGGATAATCGTGCCGTTCGGACCTGGTGGAAACGCTGACCTCTTGGGGCGCATCCTCGCCGAAAGGCTCTCGGAGCGGATCGGGCAGCAGTTCTATATCGAGAACATCGGCGGCGCCGGCGGCAACATCGGCATGGGCCGCGCGGCTCTGGCGGCGGCAGACGGATATACAATGCTGGTCGCGGTGCCGAGCTACGTGACGAATCCGCTCCTGTACGACAACGTCCCGTATGACGCTCACAAATCATTCGATCCGGTGACGCTCGCGGTCAGTACAACCATCGTGCTTGCGCTATGTCCTGCCGTACCGGCACAGACTATTGACGACCTGATCGCGCTCATCAGAGTTGGTCCCGGCAAATATAACTACGCGACGGCAGGAGTGGGATCGCCAGGCCATCTGCTGGGGGAGATGTTGCGCCAGTCTCTCAATCTCGACCTGGTGCACATACCGTACAACAGTGCGGCGTTAGCGATGGCTTCGACGATTGGAGGCCACACGTCGATGTGCCTCGCCGCGCCGGCGCCGATCGTGCAGGAGGTCAAGGAAGGTAATCTGCGCGCGCTTGCGGTCGCGTACCGGAAACGGCTGCGGGCGCTCCCGAGCGTCCCGACCATGGCCGAGGCTGGCCATCCTGAGATCGAGTTTGACAATTGGTTCGGCGTCTTCGTCCCGGCCGGAACGCCTCGCGAGATCATCGCGTATCTCAATCGGGCGATCGCCGAAAGCATGAGGGAGTCCGACGTAAGAGGACGATTGGAAGAACTCGGGTTCGCTCCTGTCGGTAGCACACCAGAGGAATTTGCTGCACAGATCGGAACCGAACTAGAGAAATGGGCCAATGTGATCAGGATGGCCAAGATCAGGGTGCAATGAGATCCGGTTAGAACTCGTAGGGGCACATCAGGATTGGCTTATATACTGGACATGACGATGTCCGCTGAGCCTTGGTCGCCTTCCTATAAAATGGGATGTTGCCCGGACCAGTCTTATTGACAATCGGGGGGCAGGCTGTACCACAATGGCAAATTGGAAGGAGTAGCATGATGACGAGTGGCTTGCGCAAGGGTTTGACGAGCTATGGCGACGCCGGCTTCTCGCTGTTCCTGCGCAAGGCGTTCATCAAGGCCATGGGCTATTCCGACGACGCGCTCGAGCGCCCGATCGTCGGCATCACCAACACCTATAGCGACTACAACCCGTGCCACGGCAACGTGCCTGACATCATCGAGGCCGCAAAGCGCGGTGTGATGCTGTCCGGTGCGATGCCTTTCGTGTTCCCGACCATCTCGATCGCCGAGAGCTTTGCGCATCCGACCTCGATGTACCTGCGCAATCTGATGGCGATGGACACCGAGGAAATGATCCGGGCACAGCCGATGGATTCGGTGATCGTTATCGGCGGCTGCGACAAGACCTTGCCTGCGCAGGTCATGGCCGCGATCAGCGCCGATCTGCCGACCGTCGTCATTCCAGTCGGCCCCATGGTGGTCGGCCATCACAAGGGCGAGGTGCTCGGCGCCTGCACCGACTGCCGCAGGCTGTGGGCAAAATATCGCGCCGGTGACATGGACGACGCCGAGATCGAGGCGGTGAATGGACGCCTCGCGCCGTCGGTCGGGACCTGCATGGTGATGGGCACGGCCTCCACCATGGCCTGCATGATTGAAGCCATGGGCCTCTCGCTGCCGATGAGCGCGACGATCCCGGCGCCGCATGCCGAGCGCTTCCGTCTTGCGGAAGCGAGCGGCAGGGTTGCGGCCGAGATGGCAAAGACCAAGGGACCGAAGCCGAGCGACTTGCTGACGCCGGCCTCCTTCAAGAACGCGCAGGTCGTGCTCCAGGCGATCGGCGGCTCGACCAACGGCCTGATCCATTTGACGGCGATGGCGCATCGCTCGCCGCACCGGCTCGATCTCGAGGCCTTCGACCAGATCGGCCGCGAGGTGCCGGTGCTGGTCGACCTCAAGCCCTCCGGCGAGCATTACATGGAGCATTTCCATCACGCCGGCGGCGTACCGAAACTGTTGGCGCAACTCGGCGATCTCATCGATCTCGACGCGACGACGATCACGGGCCGGACGCTGCGCGATGTCGTTGCGAATGCGGAAGACGTGCCGGGCCAGGATGCGATCCGTCCGCGCGACAATCCAATCAAGAAGGAAGGTGGCCTCGCCATCCTCCACGGCAATCTCGCGCCGCGCGGCGCGGTCATCAAGCAGTCGGCTGCCAGCCCGAAACTCTTGCAGCACACCGGTCGTGCGGTGGTGTTCGAATCCGTCGAGGACATGACCTTGCGGGTCGACGATCCCGATCTCGACGTAACCGCCGATGACGTGCTGGTGCTGCGCAATGCCGGCCCGAAGGGTGCGCCCGGCATGCCCGAGGCGGGCTACCTGCCGATCCCGAAGAAGCTCGCGCGCGGCGGCACGAAGGACATGGTGCGCATTTCGGATGCGCGCATGAGCGGTACCGCGTTCGGCACCATCGTTCTCCACATTACGCCGGAATCCGCCGTCGGCGGACCGCTTGCACTGGTGCAGAACGGCGACATGATCCGCCTGGATGTTGCCAAGCGCAGCATCGAACTGCTGGTCGATGCCGCGGAGCTGGAGCGGCGGCGCGCCACGCTGAAGCCGGCCGCTACGCCGGACGAGGCACGGCGTGGCTACGCTTGGCTGTTCAACGAGACCATCATGCAGGCCGACGAGGGCTGCGACTTCGATTTCATGCAGAGGACTGGCAAGAAGACTGAGCAGAAAACTGAGAGAGGCTGATCAACCAGCGCTCAGACCGCTAAAGCGGCGGGCGATCAAAACAGGGGGAAACGATGATTGCACGATCCATGCGTGGGTTGGTGGCGGCCGCCGCTGTCCTGTTCGTCGCCGGGGCCGGGGCGCAGGAGGTGAAGCACTATCGCTTCGCCTATGACCAGCCGCGCAACACCGGCTATTCGATCGCGGGCGACCTCTTTGCCGACAAGCTCAAGGAATTGAGCAAGGGCACCATGATCATCGATCAGTATCCGGGCGCGCAGCTCGGGCAGGAGCCGCAGGTGCTCCAGCTGGTGAAATCCGGCGACATCGAATTTTCGATCATCTCCTCGGCCAACACTGCGACGATCTCTCCCCAGGCCGGCGTGATGTCGCTGCACTACCTGTTCCGCGATGAAAACCACGTGATCAAGGGGCTTGCCGATCCCCGCGTGTTCGAAGCGCTCAAGACCATGATCGACGAGACCACGCAGGGCCTGCACGTGATCGCGACGGGTTCGCAGGGCGTGCGCCACATGTACTCCAAGAAGGAAATCCATAACGTCGGCGACATCAAAGGCCTGAAAGTCCGCGTGCAGGCGACCGCGACCGAGGACACCATGTTTCCGGCCTATGGCGCCCAGACCGTGCACATGCCGTTCGGTAGCGTCTACACCTCGTTGCAAACGGGTGTGGTCGACGTAGCTGAGAACAGCATCAACGTCTACCTCGTCAACAAGCACTACGAGGTTGCCCCCGTCCTGAACATCACCGAGCACGAGGCCAACAACGCGCTGGTGTTCGTCTCCGACAAGCTCTGGCAAAGCCTGTCCGCCGAACAAAAGCAGTGGGTGCAGACCGCGGCGAACGAGGTCAGCGCGAAGGAACCGAAAATGGCGTTCGACCTCGAACGCACCGCGGCAGAGAAGCTGAAGAAGATGGGTGTCAAGGTCGTCGACAACGTCGACAAGAAAAGCTTTGCGGCGATCGCCGATCCCTACCTCGACAAGCTCGCCAAGGAGCTCGGCCCGCATGCCGAGAAGATCAAGGACCTGATCCGGTCGATCAACTAGCGTGAAGGAATTAGGCTCGGTCAGTTGTCGGGGGTCACCTCTCCCCAGCGGGGAGAGGTCGGATTGCGCAGCAATCCGGG